>DWZJ01000005.1 GCA_019118245.1 Candidatus Oscillibacter excrementigallinarum | reverse complement strand
TCCAGCGGTGTGGAGATCTCCCACGGCGTGGCGCTGGCCATCTGCACCATCATCATCGCCGTGATCACCGTGGGCGGCGGACTGGTGTCCGTGGCCTACTCCGACGCTGTCAGTGCCCTGCTGATGGTGGGCGGCTTCTTCGCCGCCATCCCCATCCTGATGGCGGCGGCTTCCGCCCAGGGCGCCACCCTGCCTCCGGAGAAGATGACCATTACCGGCGGCATGTCCGGCTGGGAGCTGCTGGGCTACTTCCTGCCCTCTCTGGCGCTGATGCTGGGTGACCAGAACATGCTGCAGCGGTTCGCCTCCGCCAAGAACAGCGACGAGGCCAAGAAGTCCAACATCGGCATGTTCATCGGTGAGATCCTGGTCATCATCAGCATCGTGCTGATCGTCACCCAGGCGGCCAAGCTGTATCCCACGCTGGAGACGCCCTCCAACGTCATCTTCCAGGTGGCGGTGGATTACCTGCCCCTGGTATTCGGCGCGCTGGTGATGTGTGCCTGCATGGCCTTCATCGTCACCACGGCGGACAGCTATCTGCTCTCCTCCGCCACCAACCTGACCAACGACGTCTATCAGCGGTACATCAACACCAAGGCCACCGACAAGCAGAAGATGCTGGTCCTGCGGGCTACCATCGTGGTGTTCAGCTTCATCGCCGTGGCTCTGACCCTGTATTTCCCCACGGTGCTGTCCCTGCAGATGACGGCCTACACCATGTACGGCGCCGCCATCACCCCGGCCATCCTGTTCGCCCTCTTCTCCAAGAAGGTGACCCCCGCCGGCGGCATGGCCGGCATTTTGGTGGGCGGCCTGGCCACCATCATCTGGACCCTGATGGGCACGCCCTACGGCATCCAGTGCGCCATCGTGGCGGTGCCGGCCTCGGTCATCGCCATCCTGGTGGTCAGCGCTGTGACCCGGTGCAATGATCCCAAGCGGTCCCTGGAGGCCCTGTACCAGGACAACTGATCCCACGCGGGGCGGAAGACGATCTTCTGCCCCGCTTTTTCTTATGTGCGGACATCCGCAACGACTGAAAGGAAAGTGAGGAACACACCATGGAAGATCCCCGTATTCGAAAATTCGCCAAGTTCCTGATTCGCAGCGCCGTGGGCCTGGAGAGGGGCGAGAAGATCCTGATCGAGCTCCACGGCAGCGAGACGGGCCTGATGAAGGCACTGGTCCAGGAGGCCTACGCCGTGGGCGGCAAGCCCTTTGTCCACATCTTCGACTACGCCGTGGAGGGCGCCCTGGTCCAGGGGGCCGACGCGGAGCACATGGAGGAGATCGCCTCCTATGAGCTGGAGCGGATGCGGGACATGGACGCCTACATCGACATCCGGGCCACCACCAACATCAGCATGTGGCACAACGTCAGCGACGAGGCCCAGAAGCGCTACCGCCAGTATTACTGGGGCCCCATCCACCTGGCGGAGCGGTGCAACCACACCAAGTGGTCCGTGCTCCGCTATCCAAACGACGCCATGGCCCAGCTGGCCGGCGTCTCCACGGAGGAGTATGAGGACTTCTACTTCCGGGCCTGCCTGGTGGACTACGACAAGATGGGCAGGGCCATGCAGCCCCTCCAGGACCTGATGGCCAGGACCGACAAGGTCCGCATCGTCGCGCCCGGCACGGACATCACCTTCTCCATCAAGGGCATCCCCAGCTTCGGCATGCACGGCAACCGGAACATTCCCGACGGCGAGATCTATACCTCCCCGGTGAAGGACTCCGTCAACGGCCATATCACCTACAACGTGCCGTCCCCCTATGACGGCTTCCTGTTCCGGGACGTGTACCTGGAGTTCCGGGACGGCAGGATCGTCAAGGCCACCAGCAACAACACCGAATACATGAACGAGATCCTGGACATCGACGAGGGCGCCCGGTACATCGGAGAGTTCGCCTTCGGCGTGAACCCGGAGATCAACCACCCCATCGGGGACATCCTGTTCGACGAGAAGATCGCCGGCAGCTTCCACCTGACCCCCGGCAACAGCTACGACAACGCCTCCAACGGCAACCACTCCGCCGTCCACTGGGACCTGATCCAGATCCAGACGCCGGAGTATGGCGGGGGAGAGATCTGGTTCGACGATGTGCTGATCCGCAAGGACGGCCTCTTCGTGCTGGATGAATTGAAATGCCTGAATCCGGAGAATCTGCTCTCCAGTGAAGAATAAGGAGGAACCATATGGATACCGTTGTTGACCGTCTCATCCGCTACGCCAAGGTATACAGCGAGAGCGACTACCACGCCGGCCGCACCGTCACCCCCAGCACGGACCGCCAGTTCGACATGGCCAGGCTGCTGGTGGAGGAGCTCCACGGCCTGGGCATCGAAAACGCCCGGTACGACGACAAGTGCTACGTCTACGCCACCCTGCCCGCCACGCCGGGGTGCGAGCATCTGCCCGCCATCGGCCTCATCGCCCACATGGACACCACCCCGGACATGACCGGAAAGGACGTGAAGCCCCAGATCATCCACTACACCGGCGGGGACGTGGTGCTGAACCGGGAGCAGAACATCGTCATGGAGGCGGCCCAGTTCCCGGAGCTCCAGAAATTCGTGGGCCAGGACCTGGTGTGCTCCGACGGCACCACCCTGCTGGGGGCGGATGACAAGGCGGGCATCGCCATCATCCTCCAGGCGGTGGAGGAGCTGCTGGCGGAGAAGGCCCCCCACGGCAAGATCTGCCTGGGCTTCACCCCGGACGAGGAGATCGGCATGGGCGCCACCTTCTTCGATGTGGCCGGCTTCGGCGCGGACTTCGCCTACACCCTGGACGGCGGCGACATCACCGACTATGAGTACGAGACCTTCAATGCAGCCAAGACCGTGGTGACCATCAACGGCTTCAGCATCCACCCGGGCACCTCCAAGGACAAGATGCGCAACGCCCTGCTGATCGCCATGGAGTACAACGCCCTGCTGCCGGCGCTGGAGACCCCCGCCCACACTGAGGGGTACGAGGGCTTCTTCCACCTGCAGGAGATGCACGGCAAGGCGGAGAAGGCCACGATGGAGTATATCGTCCGGGACCACGACATGAAGCGGTTCCAGGAGCGCAAGGCCATGATGGACAAGGCCGCGGAGCAGATCGACCGCCGCTGGGGCGCCGGCACCGCGGTGGTGGACACCCAGGATCAGTATTACAATATGTACGAGGTCCTGAAGGACCACATGGAGATCATCGAGCTGGCGGAGGCCGCCATGAAGGCCGCCGGCATTGAGAACCCCACCCACTCGCCCATCCGGGGCGGTACCGACGGCAGCGTGCTGACCTACAAGGGTTTGCTGTGCCCCAATCTGCCCAGCGCGGGCCACAACGCCCACGGGCGGTATGAGTTCGCGCCGGTGGAGTCCTTAAAGACCGGCGTCAAAACGGTGAAAGCGCTGGTCTCCCCCGCGCTGGTGGAGACGATCATCAAAAAGAAAGAGGGCTGAGATCATGTACGAGGAGCGGATCAAGAGAGTGCTGGCCGCCATGGAGCGGATGGGCCTGGAGCAGATGCTGGTGTCCGATCCGGACAGCATCTGGTATCTGACGGGCTACGACGTGTTCCCCTTTGAGCGGCTGTACGCCTTTTACCTGCGGAAGGACGGCAAGCACAAGCTGTTTCTGAACAAGATGTTCCCGGTGCCGGAGGCGCCTTATGAGCAGGTGTGGTTCTCCGACACGGACGACTATCTCTCCATCCTGGCAGACGCCGTGGACGGGGAGAAGGACATGGGCGTGGACAAGGACTGGCCCGCCCGGTTCCTGCTGCCCCTGATGGCTCACAACCCCAACTGCAAGTATGTGCTGGCCTCCGACTGCGTGGATGACGCCCGGGCCTGCAAGGACATGGTGGAGCGGGACCTGATGCGGAAGGCCTCCCGGATCAACGACGTGGTGATGGAGCGGGCCGCCGCCTACATGCGGGAGGGCATGACCGAGCGGGAGGTGGCCGACTACATCGTGGCCCAGTACGCCGCCGAGGGCTGTGACTCCACGGCCTTCCTGCCCATCGTCTCCTACGGCGCCCACGCCGCAGACCCCCACCACGAGGCGGACCAGACCCGCCTGAAAGCCGGGGACTGCATCGTCATCGACATGGGCTGCCGGAAGGACCGGTACTGCTCCGACATGACCCGCACCTTCTTCTGCAAGACGGCGGACCCCAAGTACGCCGCCATCCACGACCTGGTGCGGGAGGCCAACGAGCTGGCCGAGTCCCTGCTGCGGCCCGGTGTGCCCCTGTGTGAGCTGGACAAGGCCGCCCGGGACCACATCGCCGCCGCCGGGTACGGGGAGTATTTCACCCACCGGCTGGGCCACTTCATCGGCCAGACGGAGCATGAGAAGGGCGACGTCAGCGCCACCAACACCACCCTGGCCAAGCCGGGCATGATCTTCTCCATCGAGCCCGGCGTGTATCTGCCCGGCGAGTTTGGTGTCCGGATCGAGGACCTGGTCCTGGTGACGGAAGACGGCTGTGAGATCCTGAACCACGTGGACAAGCACTGGAAGACTGTCGGCTGAGGAACAGGAGCCGGGAAGACATCTGTCTTCCCGGCTTTTTATCGTTTTCCCGGTGGAAATTTCCTGCGGGCCATGGTATAATAAATATTCCGAATTCAGGACCCAACAGGGAAGGGGGTGCCGCCATGCAGCGGCCGCTTGCGGATGAGATCCGCCCCAAAACATTGGACGAGGTGGTGGGCCAGCGGCACCTGCTGGCCCCCGGCGCGGTGCTCCGCCGGCTGATCGACAGCGGGACCGAGGCCAACATGGTGTTCTATGGCCCCTCCGGCACCGGCAAGACCACCATCGCCAACATCATCGCCCGGCAGACCAACAAGACCCTCCACCGGCTCAATGCCACCACCGCGTCCCTCCAGGACGTGAAGGACATCATCGCAGACGTGGGGACCCTGCTGGCCCCCGGCGGCATCCTGCTGTACCTGGACGAGATCCAGTACTTCAACAAGAAGCAGCAGCAGAGCCTGCTGGAGTTCATGGAGAACGGGTCCCTGACCCTCATCGCCTCCACCACTGAGAATCCCTACTTCTATGTGTACGGGGCGCTGCTGTCCCGCAGCACGGTGTTCGAGTTCAAGGCCGTGTCCCCGGAGGAGGCGGAGCCCGCCGTCCTCCGGGCGCTGAAAATCGAACAGGAGCGCTCGCCCCTGCCCCTTTCCTGGGAGGACGGCGTTCCCCGGCAGATCGCCACCGCCTGCGGCGGCGATGTCCGCAAGGCCATCAACGCCGTGGAGCTCCTGTGCCAGGCGGCCCTGCCCAGGGACGGCAGGCTGACGCTGACCCTGGACGACGCGGAGCAGGTGGCCCAGCGCAGCGCCATGCGGTACGACAAGGGCGGCGACGCCATGTACGACGCTGCCTCCGCCCTGATGAAGTCCCTACGGGGCAGCGACCCGGACGCGGCCCTCCACTACCTGGCCCGGTTCCTGGAGGCGGGGGATCTCATCACCCCCTGCCGGCGGCTGCTGTGCTCCGCCAGCGAGGACGTGGGGATGGCGTATCCCCAGGCGGTGTCCATCGTCAAGGCCTGCGTGGACTCCGCCATGCAGCTGGGGCTGCCGGAGGCCCAGCTGCCCCTGGCCCAGGCGGCCATCCTGCTGGCCACGGCCCCCAAGTCCAACAGCGTGGCGGCGGGCATCGGCAAGGCCTGGGCGGACGTGAAGGCGGGCCGCACCGGGGACGTGCCCCGGGAGCTGCAGAACGTCCACGCGGACTCCACCGGCATGGAGCGGGAGCAGGGATACCTGTACCCCCACAACTTCCCCCGCCACTGGGTGAAGCAGCAGTACCTGCCCGACGCTTTGCAGGGCGTCCGCTACTACGAATACGGCGACAACAAGACGGAGCAGGCCGCCAAGCGGTACTGGGACGAGATCAAGGGCCCGCAGCCGTGAACACCGTCTCCACCGGCTCCTTCTCATACCCGGCCGGGGAGTAGACCCACCGGTCCAGCACGCCGTCGGTGATCTGATACCGCAGGGGCTCCGGCCCGCCGGGGGGCGGCAGCTTTTCGATGACGTGGAGCTTGATCTTCATCCGCTCCGGCCGGATGGACTTGATGTAGACGGAGACCCCGTCGCCGGGCTGGAGGTCCGCGCGGGCATCCGCCAGGCCGGACAGGTTGGGGGCCAGCTCGATGAAGGTCCCGTAGGACTTGACGCTGCGGACGATGCCCCGGACCGTCTCCCCGGGGCGGAACCAGCTGGCGTTTTCCATCCAGGTGCCCAGCAGCTCCCTGTGGGTCATGGTGAAGCGGCGTTTCTCCCGGTCCACGGACCGGACTGCCGCCAGGATCTTCTGGCCCGGCCGGAATCGGTCTTTGGGGTGGGAGATGCGGGAGACGGAGATGTACTCGATGGGCAGCATGGCCACGATGCCGCAGCCGATGTCCAGAAAGGCGCCGAAGGACTCCAGATGGGTCACCACAGCGGTGACCACGGACCCGGGACCCAGGTGTTCCAGGAAGTGGTCCAGGGCCTGTTCCTGGACGGCCCGGCGGGAGAGCAGGGCCATGGGCGCGCCCTTTTCATCGGCCCGGATGTCCGTCACCCGGAAGCAGACGGGCTTTCCCACCCGGGAGAGGATGGAGATGTCCCGCTCCGCCCCGCTGAGCCAGGGGGAGAGGACCTCCGACCGGGGGATCTGGGCCGGGATGCCTCCCAGGGAGAGGTGCAGGTCGTGGTGAAGGTCGCACCGCTGGACGATGCTCTCCAGCACGGTGCCCTGTTCCAGGGCCTCCCGCAGGCCCTGGAGGGTGAAGGAAGCGGGAGGGCGCAGGCCCTCCGGCGGATACAGCTTGTTTTCCGGCATATGGCGGTCCCATCCTATCTGCCGCGGACGCGGCGTTTTGTTCCATACCGGTATGATATGCAGCCCGGGAGGCTGCTTTGACAAGGAGGCTGACAATGGACCTGCATCTGCACGACAAAGTGGAATTGAAGAAAGCCCATCCCTGCGGCAGCACCCAATGGGAGATCCTGCGGGTGGGCATGGACATCAAGCTCAAGTGCCTGGGCTGCGGGCACGAGCTGATGCTGCCCCGCAGCAAGGCGGAGAAGAGCATCCGCAAGATCCTGACAGAGGAGGGACCGAAATGAGCAACAAGCACCGCGTAGTGGCGGCGATCCTGGTGGTCGTTCTGGTGATTGCCATGCTGGCATCGCTGATCCTGCCGTATCTGTCGCTGCTGTAAAGGGTCAATACATAACAGGATGATCCGCCGGGAAACGCATTCCGGCGGATTTTTTTCCAGCGGGTTGTAACGATTGGACAGCGGCGTCTATCTATCTGTGAGGACAGAGAGGAGGGGGTACGCTTGGAGCCGATGAGCGAGATCTATCAGCGGTATGCCGATGAGGTGAAACGGTTCCTGGTGTGCCTCACCGGCGATCTGGACCTGGCGGAGGAGCTGACCCAGGAGACCTTTTACCAGGCGGTGAAGTCTATCGGGCGCTACAACGGGACCTGCAAGTTCTCCGTCTGGCTGTGCCAGATCGCCAAGCATCTGTACTGGGACGAGCTCAAGCGTCGGCGGCGCCATCCGGAGCTCTCCGTAGAGGCCATGGCCCAGGCGGGGGAGGAGCTGCCGGACCCGCAGCAGCTGCCGGAGATCTCCCTGCTGCGGCGGGACTCCTGCGTCTCCATCCACAAGGCCATCCACGAACTCCGGGAGCCCTACCGGGAGATCTTCCTGCTGCGGGTCTTGTCTGATTTGAGCTTTCGGGAGATCGGGGAGATTTTTGACCGGACGGAGAACTGGGCCCGGGTCACCTATTACCGGACCAAAGTCATGCTGGCGGAACGATTGGAGGAGGATTGACCATGCGGTGTGAAGTGATCCAGGACCTGCTGCCCCTGTACCAGGACGGCCTGTGCAGCCCGGTGACGGCGGAGCTGGTGCGGCACCATCTGGCGGAGTGCCCGGACTGTGCCCGGGCGGCGGAGCGGATGCGGGAGACGGTCCGCGTGGAGCCGGTGCCGGTGATCCGGGCGGAATCCCCCTTTTATGTGTATCAGAAAAAGGCCTTTCTGCGGACGCTGCTGGCCGTGCTGGTGACGCTGGCGGTGTGCTTTGCGGCTTTCTGCGGCTGGCAGTATTTCGTTGAGAACTACCCGCCCCGCCAGATCGTGATCAGCCGGGTGACCGTCGAGGAGGCCGACCAGTGGCGGCAGGCAGAGGAGCCGGTGGTGTTCGACAGCATCTTCCACCGGCGGGAGGTGATCCTGGATGCCCACTGCGAACAGCCGGCGGACCTGCAGTTCCGGGATGAGAATGGGGATCTGGTGCTGGAGGTGACGGCGCTGCCCGGACAGGCCGTCAGCCTGGAGGCCCTGGAGCGGGACCGGCCCTACACCGTGGAGATGCGGGGTGAACCAGATATCTTTCTTCGATTTGTCTGAAAGAACAGCTCTGCGGGGGGACGCGCCTTTTGGGCGCGTCCCCCTTTTGCGACGGGTTTTCCCGGCGGACTGCCCTATAATAGTCCCACGGAGCGGAAGGAGGGCGGACGCGCTTGACCGTGGTGTATGTGGACAGTGTGTTCGTCCTGAACGCGCTGATGGACTATCTGCTGGTGCTCTCCGCCGCCCGGTTGGCGGGGATCCCCCTCCGGCGGGGACGGTACCTGCTGGCGGGCCTGCTGGGGGGCGCCTATGCGGTGGCGGTGTTTTTGCCGGGGCTGGGCTTTCTCTCCGCCACGCCGGTGAAGCTGGCGGCGGGGGTGCTGCTGGCGCTGACGGCCTACGGCGGGGAGGAGAAGCTGCTGCGGCTGACGCTGCTGTTCTTCGCCGTCTCCTGCGCCATGGCCGGCTGCGTGCTGGCCCTGGGCCTGCTGGCCGGGGGCGGCGTGCCGGTGGTGAACGGCGTGTTTTATACGGATGTGGATGCCAAGGTGCTGCTGATCGCCTCCGCCGCGGCCTATCTGGTGCTGACGGTGGTGTTCCGGGCGGCGGCCAAAAAGGGGCTGCATGGCCAGCTGGTGACGGTCCGGGTGTGTCTCGCCGGGCGGACGACGGCCTTCACCGCCTTCTGCGACACGGGGAACAGCCTGCGGGACCCGGTGTCCGGCCAGCCGGTGCTGGTGGTGTCTCCGGGGCGGCTGGACGGCGTCTTGCCCCGGGAGGTCCGGAGCCTGCTGGACCACAGGGCGCTGGAGCGGCCCGCGGAGCTGCTGGAGCCCCTGGTGCGGACGGCGCCGGGGCTGCGGTTCCGCCTGCTCCCCTACCAGGCGGTGGGGGTGGCGGGCGGCCTGCTGCTGGCGGTGCGCTGCGATCAGGCAGAGATCGCGGGGGTGCGGTACACAGGGCTGCTGGCGGCCCTGTCCCCCACGGAATTGGGAACAGGATACAGTGCCCTTTGGGGCGGCGCGGTGGGAAGGAGCGTTCACCATGAACAACTGGAAGAGATCCTGGAGGCGGCTGCTGGTGCGGATGGGCCTGCTGCCGCCGGCGGAGGTGCACTACATCGGCGGCAGCGACACGCTGCCCCCGCCCCTGAGCCGGGAGCGGGAGGCGGAGCTGCTGGCCCGGGCGGAGGACGAGGACGCCCGGAAGGAGCTCATCGAACATAACCTGCGGCTGGTGGTGTACATCGCCCGGCGGTTCGAGAACACCGGCGTGGGCATCGAGGACCTGATCTCCATCGGCACCATCGGGCTCATCAAGGCGGTGGGCACCTACCGGACGGACAAAAACATCAAGCTGGCCACCTACGCCTCCCGGTGCATCGAGAATGAGATCCTGATGTACCTGCGGAAGAACGCCGGGCGGAAGGGCGAGGTCTCCTTCGACGAGCCGCTGAACACCGACTGGGACGGCAACGAGCTGCTGCTCTCCGACGTGCTGGGCACCGAGGCGGACGTGGTGATGCGCCCCATCGAGGAGGACGTGGAGCGGGACCTGCTGGCGGCGGCCATCCAGGTGCTCTCGCCCCGGGAAAAGCAGATCATCACCCTCCGGTTCGGCCTGGGGGGCGGGAAGGAGCAGACCCAGAAGGAGGTGGCGGACCAGCTGGGCATCTCCCAGAGCTACATCTCCCGGCTGGAGAAGCGCATCATCAACCGGCTGAAGAAGGAGATCCTGCGGCTGTCCTAGTCTTGACAATCCTCACCGGGTATACTATACTGAAACAAGATATTGCGATCTGCGAGGAAGGGAAGCAGTACCCGGCGGGCAGCGGCCAAGAGAGAGAACGGCTGGTGTGAGTTCTCCCAATGCCGCCGGAGAAGTCGTCCCGGAGCACCGGAGCTGAAGCGTCAGTAAGCCCCGGCGGATGCCCGCCGTTACCGGAGCAGGCGCTTTCAGCGCCCCAGAGTGCGGGAGGATTCCCGAATTCAGGTGGTACCACGGACAATCTGTTCGCCCTGAGCCTTACGGCTCAGGGCGTTTTCTTTGCCAAAGATGGACGGGCCCCATTCAAGTAACCACAAGGGAGAGCGTGCATGAGATTTGAAGCGGAGATGAAACTGAACTACCGGCAGCTGCTGGCGCTGTACACGGTGTCGGAAAAGCTGTTCCGGCGGAAACAGATGCTGATCTACCGGGTGATTTTTCTGGCAGTAGGCATCTGGCGCACCTGGACCGTGGCGGAGGACATCCTGGCGGACGGGATGAGCTTTGAGCGATTCGGCTACACGGTGATCGGCATCCTGTTCCTGGTCGCCGGCCTGATCCCCAACCTGGCCAGCGCCGCCATCGCCCGGATGCGGATGGTCTACAGCGGCAAGATCCAGTTTATGGACAGCTGTTTGTACGAGGTGATCGGCAATAAGAAAGTCCGCCACAACTACGACAAGATCTATGCCCTGGTCTACTACCGGGGATATGACTTTTTGTTCCTGGACCCCGCGGCCAGCCTCATTGTGAAGCTGGACGACGTGCCAGGCCAGGACCCGGAGGAGCTGCGGAAGTTCCTGTCTGAAAAATGTCAAAAACCGTATCAGCGCGTCTGACCCACGGACAAGTAAGGAGAGTCACTATGAACAAAGAACTGCCCAAGGTGTATGAACCCCAGCAGGTGGAGTCCCGCATCTACCAGATGTGGGAGGACAACAACTGCTTCAACGGGGACCCGGATCCCAAGAAACCGCCCTTTTCCATCGTCATGCCGCCTCCCAATGTCACGGGCCAGCTCCACATGGGCCACGCCCTGGACTGCACCCTTCAGGACATCCTGACCCGCTTTAAGCGGATGCAGGGCTACTCCACCCTGTGGGTCCCCGGCACGGACCACGCCGGCATCGCCACCCAGATCAAGGTGGAGGAGGAGCTGCGCACCAAGGAGGGCCTGACCCGCTACGACCTGGGCCGGGAGAAGTTCCTCCAGCGGGTGTGGAAGTGGAAGGAGGAGTACGGCAACCGCATTGTGGAGCAGCAGAAGAAGATGGGCGTCTCCTGCGACTGGAGCCGCTCCCGCTTCACCATGGACGAGGGCTGCTCCAAGGCCGTGCGGGAGACCTTCTGCGAACTGTACGACAAGGGCCTGATCTACAAGGGCAGCCGCATCATCAACTGGTGCCCCCACTGCATCACCGCCCTGTCTGACGCCGAGGTGGAGTACGTGGACAAGCCCGGCCACCTGTGGTATATCCGCTACCCCCTGGCCGACGGATCCGGCGACCTGGTGGTGGCCACCACCCGCCCCGAGACCATGATGGGCGACACCGGCGTGGCCGTGAACCCGGAGGACGAGCGGTTCAAAGACCTGGTAGGCAAGGCCTGCATCCTGCCCATCATGAACCGGGAGATCCCCATCGTGGCGGACGACTACGTGGAGCTGGGCTTCGGCACCGGCGCCGTGAAGATGACCCCCGCCCACGACCCCAACGACTTCGAGGTGGGCCTGCGCCACAACCTGGAGGTCATCCGCGTCATCGGCGACGACGGCAAGATCAACGAAAACGGCGGCCCCTACAACGGGATGGACCGGTATGAGTGCCGCAAGCAGATCGTGAAGGATCTGGAGGAGCAGGGCTATCTGGTAAAGACCGAGCCCTACAACCACAACGTGGGCACCTGCTACCGCTGCCACAACGATGTGGAGCCCCTGATCTCCGCCCAGTGGTTCGTGAAGATGGAGCCCCTGGCCAAGGAGGCCCTGCGGGTGGTCCGTGAGGGCGAGGTGAAGTTCGTCCCCGAGCGGTTCGCCAAGACCTATATCAACTGGATGGAGAACGTCCACGACTGGTGCATCTCCCGCCAGCTGTGGTGGGGCCACCAGATCCCCGCCTGGTACTGTGACGACTGCGGCCACATCAATGTCTCCCGGGAGGACCCCACCAAGTGCGAAAAGTGCGGCTCCACCCACCTGACCCGTGACCCGGACGTGCTGGACACCTGGTTCTCCAGCGCCCTGTGGCCCTTCTCCACCCTGGGCTGGCCGGAAAAGACGAAGGAGCTGGACTTCTACTATCCCACCTCCGTCATGGTCACCGGCTACGACATCATCTTCTTCTGGGTGGCCCGGATGATCTTCTCCGGCTGCGAGCAGATGCACCAGATCCCCTTCCACACCGTGCTGATCCACGGTCTGGTGCGGGACGACAAGGGCCGCAAGATGTCCAAGTCCCTGGGCAACGGCATCGATCCCCTGGAGATCGCCGGCAAGTACGGCGCCGACGCCCTGCGCTTCAACCTGATCACCGGCAACTCCCCGGGCAACGACACCCGGTTCTACACCGAGAAGTGCGAGGCCATGCGGAACTTCGCCAACAAGATCTGGAACGCCAGCCGGTTCGTGATGATGAATCTGCGCCTCGACAAGTGTGAGCTGCCGGCAGCGGACGTCCTGGCGCCGGAGGACAAGTGGGTCCTCTCCAAGCTGAACACCCTGGTGAAGGAGGTCACGGAGAACCTGGACGCCTACGAGATCGGTGTGGCCTCCGCCAAGGTCTACGACTTCCTGTGGGACACCTACTGCGACTGGTATATCGAGCTGACCAAGACCCGTCTCCAGGGAGAGGACGAGGGGGCCAAGCTGGTGGCCCAGAACGTGCTCTGCTACGTGCTGATCACGCTGCTGAAGCTGCTGCACCCCTTCATGCCCTTCATCACCGAGGAGATCTACCAGGCCCTGCCCCACGAGGACCGGTTCATCATGACCTCCCGGTGGCCGGAGTACCGGGCCGACCTGTCCTTCCCGGCGGAGGAGGCCGCCATGGAGGCGGTCATGGACACCATCAAGGCCATCCGGGGCCGCCGGGCGGAGATGAACGTACCCCCCTCCAGAAAAGCGGAGGTTCTGATCGTCACTGCCACCCCGGACGTCTACGCCCAGGGCAGCCACTTCATCCAGCGCCTGGCCTACGCCAGTGAGGTGAAGTTCGCGGACGCCGCCCCGGCGGATGTGTCCGGCATGGTGACTGCCGTCACCCACAACGCCACGGCCTACCTGCCCCTGCGGGAGCTGGTGGACATCGCTGCTGAGCTGGAGCGGATCGCCAAGGAGATCGAGAAGGCCCGGAACGGCCTGCGGAGCGTGGAGCAGAAGCTCTCCAACGAGAAGTTCGTCTCCCGGGCCCCTGAGGCGGTGGTGAACGCCGAGCGGGAGAAGGCCGTCAAGTACCAGGAGCTCATCGCCAAGCTGGAGGAGTCCGCCAAGGCTATGCAGGCGTAACGCCCCGGCACTTCAAAATGCAACGACAAAGCGCCCCTGCGGAGCATCTCCCAGGGGCGTTTTTCGATAGGACCGCCGCGGCGGAGCGCCGCGGAGAGAGGAGGGACGCCATGTTCACCGATGGAAGGAGCCGGCGGGTCATTTTCCTGGCCCACTGCCTGCTGAATCAAAACGCCATTTCCGATGGCACCGCGGAGGTGCCCGCCGTCCACCGGGAGATCCTGCGGACGATCTTGGACGCCCAGGTAGGCGTGGTGCAGATGCCCTGCCCGGAGCTGTGCTGCCTGGGGCTGGACCGGGGAGACCCCAAAGGCGGGGAGCGGCCTGTGGTGGTGGAGAACACCCGCATCCGCCGGGCCATGGGGCAGCCGGAGGCTGCCGCCCGGCTGCGGGAGCTGACGAGTCAAGTGGTCCGGCAGATCCGGGAGTACCGGAAGCACGGCTTCGCAGTGCTGGGCATCGTGGGTGTCGACCGCTCCCCCTGCTGCGGGGTGAACACCACCTCGGACCAGGACCGGGAACTGCCTGGCCAGGGCGTGTTCATCGCCGCCCTGCAAACGGCGATGGTGGCGGCAGGGCTGACTGTGCCGGTGATCGGTGTCAAGCCATCGGCCCCGGATGCGCTGGACCGGGTGCGGGCCCTGCTGGAAATGTGAGGTGTGCCATGTTGATCCGACGTATCCGGGAGCCAGAGCTTCCGGCGGCTATGGACCTGTGCTGGCGGGTGTTTCAGGAATTCGAGGCCCCGGACTACGCGCTGGAGGGTGTGGAGGCCTTTCATGTTTATATCTCAGATGTTGAACAGGTAAAGCACTTGACAGTGTTTGGCGCCTGGGAGGGCCAAGATCTCCTGGGCGTCCTGGCGGCAGAGGGGAGCCACATCGCCCTGTTTTTCGTGGACCCGGCTTTCCACCGGCAGGGCATCGGCCGCGGCCTGTTCCAGACGTATCTGGCGGCGGGGGACTGGAGTCGGGTGACGGTCTACAGCTCCCCTTACGCGGTGGAGGTCTACCGCCATCTGGGCTTTTTGCATGTCAGCGGATAAAATTGGTCCGGGCGCTCCGCTCAGCCTGGGGCGGTTGAATGCCGGCGGCCTTTCCCGCCTGGATGCACTGGACCAGCCAGAGCAGGTTCCGCCCAAGGTTCCGCATGGTCTGCATCCCCTCCGCGTCCTGGCGCACCTCCTCCGGCGTGTTGCCATGGACCATGTTCCAGTAGGTGGAGGACACCACCGGCATCTGGGCGATGGTAAAGTATTTGTCCAGTACATCCACTGAGGCGGTGGTACCTGCCCGCCGGGCGGAGGCCACGGCCGCGCCGGGCTTGTGGGCGAAGGCACTGCCTCCTGCGTAGAACGCCCGGTCCAGCACCGAGAGGATGCGCCCCGCCGGGTGGGCGTAGTACACCGGTGTGCCGAACACAAAGCCGTCCGCCTCCCGGGCCTTCTCGATGACCTGGTTCACGATGTCATCGTCGAACACACAGCGGCCCGGCGTCTTTTGACAGGCCCTGCAGGCGGTGCAGTCCCGGATGGGGCCGCTGCCCAGGAAGAGGATCTCCGTCTCCGCGCCGCCGGCCTCCAGCGTGTCCGCCACCTCCCGCAGGGCCGTGTAGGTGCAGCCGTTGGGCCGGGAGCTGCCGTTGAGCAGTAAAAATTTCATAGATGTGCCTGCCTTTCCCATGAGATACCTCCATGATACCCCGCCGCGGAGGCCGATGCAAGGGAATGGGGGGAAGAATTTGCGGCGGGGCGTGATTCCGACAAAAAAGAAAGGGCGGTTTCCTTATAATGGAAGGAAAAACGGGGTACCCTGTATCTTGGTACACAAATGACAAGGAAGAAGGGGATCGAATGGAGATCGAAGCCACGAGCGCGGACCGGAATCTGCTGCTGGAACTGAAGGGGGAACTGGACCACCACGGGGCCCGGGATGCCCTCCGGGAGCTGGAGCTGGCCATCGACGCGGCGCTGCCGAAGAAGCTGGTGCTGGACTTTTCCGGCGTGACGTTCATGGACAGCTCCGGCATCGCGCTGATCTTACGGGCCCAGCAACGGATGAGCCTGCTGGACGGCAGCCTGCTGGTGCGGAACGTGCCCCAGCAGGCCCGGCGGGTCCTGGACGCCGCCGGCATCGGCCGGCTGGTGACGATACGATAAGAAGGGGGAGTACATATCATGAAGACCAAAGCCAACAACGAAGTCACGCTGGCATTTCCCAGCCGCAGCAGCAACGAGGGGTTCGCCCGGGCGGCGGTGTCCTGCTTCGCCGCCCAGATGGACCCCACCCTCAACGAGCTGGAGGACATCAAGACCGCCGTCAGCGAGGCGGTGACCAACGCCATCGTCCATGCCTACCCGGACTCCATCGGCCAGGTGGTGGTGAAGGTCCGGATCTGCCCGGACCAGGTGCTGGAGGTGACGGTGCGGGACCACGGCCGGGGCATCCCGGACATTGAGAAGGCCCGCCAGCCCATGTTCACCACCGGCGGGGAGGAGCGCAGCGGCATGGGCTTCACCATCATGGAGAGCTTTATGGACAAGCTGGTGGTCCGCTCCACGCCGGGCCGGGGCACCACCGTGGTGATGCGCAAGCGGCTGGCACCCCGGCTGAAGAGCGGGACATGAGCGCCACGCTGGAGCTGCTGCGGGCGGCCCAGGAGGGGGACCGGGGCGCCTGTGAGCAGGCGGTGATCGAGAACAACGGCCTGATCTGGAGCGTGGTGCGGCGCTACTACGGCCGGGGCGTGGACCCGGAGGACCTGTACCAGCTGGGGTGCCTGGGGTTTTTAAAGGCGGTGCAGGGGTTCGACTTCGACTACGGCACCTGCTTCTCCACCTACGCCGTGCCCAAGATCGCCGGGGAGATCCGCCGCTTCCTCCGGGACGACGGGGCGGTGAAAGTGGGTCGCACCATGCGGGAGCAAGCGCAGTCCCTTTACACCATTCGGGAGCGGCTGCGGCAGGAGCTGGGCCGGGAGCCGGTGCTTTCGGAGCTGTCCGAGGCCTCCGGCCTGACGCCGGAGGAGATCGCCCAGGTGGAGATCGCCACGGACACGCCGGAATCCCTCCAGCGTGAGACCGCCGACGGCCTCACCCTGGAGGGGATGCTGGGCACCGAGGCCCCGGAGGAGGGCATGGTGGAGCGGATCGCCCTGCGGGAGTCCATCGACCAGCTGCCGGAAAAGGAGCGGATGACCATCCTGCTTCGGTACTTCAAGGGGCTGACCCAGGAGCAGACCGCCCGGATCCTGGGGGTGTCCCAGGTGCAGGTATCCCGGCTGGAGCGCCGGGGCCTGAAACGGCTGCGGGAGTCCCTCTCGGCTTGAAAAAGTCCTCCCCCTGGAACTCCGTCATGGTGTTCCAGTACCGCTTGGGCATGTGGGTCATGCGGCAGCGGGGGTTCTCCCGCTCCCGGATGGCGATGGTGTCGTAGAACCGCTTCCACAGCAGGCGGTAGCGGGCCTCCGCCTCATCCGGCGGCGCCATCTGGAACTGCTCCAGGGGCCGGATGGCGGATCGGCCCCCGGCGTAGAACAGCGCCTCCCGGTGGGTGCGGTCGTAGAGGAAGAACCGCTCGTTCTGATACCGGGCGCAGAAGTGCTGCCGCAGCAGGGGGAGGACCCGGTTTTTCGGCTGGATCTCGCCGCCCAGCACGCCCCCCAGGTCGGAGAAGCGGACGAAGCCCTTGTACTGGTGGACCTCGCCGTTCAGGTGCCGCACCGCCCGCAGGACCGGGTAGAGCGCCTCGTCGGACAGGTCCCGGAGGAAGCGGGGGCCCTCCTCCAGCAGCTTCACCACCAGCCGGAGGAGGTGCATCTCCCGCTCCGGCAGGCAGGTGAGAAAGCCCCGGCGCAGCAGATCCGCCGCCTCCGGGGACAGCTTGACCACCTTCCGGTACACCCGGGCGGCGTGGTCCCGGTCCGTCAGGACCGTCCGCACGGGGAACAGCGTGGATTGAATATCCTCACCGCAGGTGATGGCGGTGAGGACTTCTTTTTGGGCGTAGCGCTCAAAGACGCAGGTGAGGAATCCCTCAAAGCTGCCGTCGTATTCATAGATCATCTCGGTCATGGGGACCTCCCTCACACAGGGGCGAACAGGGACAGCTGCTCCAGCTCCGGCTGGGGCAGGGAGGGCCGCTCTGCCGCGATCAGGTTCCGCAGCAGGCTGTCCGGCGTGAACCGCAGGCCCTCCGCCATGCGGCCGGAGGCCGTGAGAAAATACTGGGCCCGCTTCATCACCACCCCCAGCTTGGGCAGGTCCTCGATCCGCAGCTTCCGGGTCCGGCGGGACACCAGGATGCGCTTGGCGGAGACCACCCCCACGCCGGGGATCCGCAGCAGGGCCTCGTAGTCCGCCCGGTTCACCTCCACCGGGAAGAAGTCCAGGTGCTGGAGGGCCCAGCTGCACTTGGGGTCCACCCGGGCATCGAAGTCCGGATGGTCCGCGTCCAGCAGCTCCTCCGCCCGGAAGCCGTAAAACCGCAGCAGCCAGTCCGCCTGGTACAGCCGGTGCTCCCGCAGCAGAGGCGGCTTGGTGTCCTTCGACGGCAGCAGGGGATTCTCCACCACCGGCACATAGGCGGAGTAGAACACCCGTTTGAGCCGGTAGCGGTCGTACAGTCCCTGGGTCAGCCGCAGGATGTGAAAGTCCGTGTCCGCCGTGGCGCCCACGATCAGCTGGGTGCTCTGGCCGGCGGGGGCGAACCTGGGGGCATGGCGGTACTTCACCAGCTCCTCCCGGCTCTGCTGGCCCCGCACCCGGATCTGCCCCATGGGGGCCAGGATGGCCTGTTTCGTCTTGTCCGGGGCCAGGGCCCGGAGGCCCGCCTCAGACGGCAGCTCGATGTTGACGCTGAGCCGGTCCGCCAGGAACCCCAGCTGCTCCACCAGCTCCGGCGATGTGCCGGGGATGGCCTTGGCGTGGATGTAGCCGTTGAAGCGGTACTGCTCCCGCAGGATCCGCAGGGACCGGATCATCAGCTCCGTGGTGTAGTCCGGGGAGCGGTATACGCCGGAGGAGAGGAACAGCCCCTCGATGTAGTTCCGGCGGTAGAACTGGATGGTCAGGTCCGCCAGCTCCTCCGGGGTGAACATGGCCCGCCTCGTCTCGTTGCTGCGGCGGTTGACGCAGTATTTGCAGTCGTACACGCACCGGTTGGTCAGCAGCACCTTCAGCAGCGTGACGCACCGGCCGTCGGCGGAGAAGGAGTGGCAGCACCCGGCGATGGAGGTGGAGGTGTTGCCGATGGATCCCGCCTTGGCCTTCCGGTCCCCGCCGCTGGAGGTGCAGGCCGCGTCGTACTTGGCCGCGTCCGTCAGGATGGTGAGCTTTTCCAGGACGTCCATCTCACCGGAGGGCGGTCCGCCGCCGGGAGTGGCGCCGGGCCGGGCGCTCGATGGCGTCGATGATCCGGAAGAGCCGGGAGGTCAGAAAGGCCACGCCCACCAGAATAAAAAAGAAAGTCCAGCCGCTCATGGAAATATCCTCCTTATTCGAACTTTTGTTCTATTCGTATTGTAACTCGAACAAATGTTTCTGTCAAGCAAAAATCGAACAAAAGTACGATAAAAGAAAGCGGGCTCATGGGCCGGCGGACAGGGAAGCACGCTATCAAAAAGGGACCGCCTGACAGGCGGTCCCTTTTGATCGATTCAGCACGCGGCCAGGTCCCGGAGGAAGGCTTCCATGGCGCGCTCCGGCGTGGCCCAGCTGGTCACCAGGCGGATGCAGGTGTGGCCATTGTCCACCGGGTGGTCGATCTCGAATTCATAGCCCAGCTCCTGGAGCTTGGCCACGGTCCCGTTTGGCAGCACCGGGAACTGCTGGTTGGAGGGGGACTCCACCGGGAAGGGATATCCCAGGGCGGCGATGCCGTCCCGCAGGCGGAGGGCCAGCCGGTTGGCGTGGCGGGCCAGGTCGAAGTAGAGACCGTCCTCCAGCAGAGTCTGGAACTGGATGCCCAGCAGACGCCCCTTGGCCAGCACGGCGCCCCGCTGCTTCATGTGCCAGCGGAAGTGGGGCAGGGGGTGGGTGAGCACCAGCGCCTCCCCGAACAGGGCACCGTTCTTGGTGCCGCCGATGGTGAAACCGTCCGTCAGGGCCGCCAGATCCGGCAGAGACAGGTCATTGCCGGGGGCGGTGAGGGCGGAGCCCAGCCGGGCGCCGTCCAGGTAGAGGAACAGGCCGTGGGCCTGGCAGCACTGCCGCAGGGCGGTCAGCTCCGCTTTGGTGTAGATGGTGCCGATCTCCGTGGTGTCGGAGATGTACACCAGCCGGGGCAGCACCATGTGCTCCGTGCCGTTGTGCTGGGCCAGGACGGACTCCACCAGCGCCGGGGTCAGCTTTCCGTCGGGGCCCTCCACCGTGCAGACCTTGTGGCCGGTGGCCTCGATGGCCCCGGTCTCGTGGGTACTGACGTGGCCGGTCTGGGCGGCGATCACCGCCTCGTAGGACTGTAAAAACGCGTCGATGGTCACCAAATTCACCTGGGTGCCGCCCACCAGGAAGTGGACGGCGGCGTCCGGCGCGGCGCAGAGACGGCGGATGGTGTCCGCCGCGGTGGCGCAGTAGGGGTCCGTGCCATAGCCCACCGTCTGGACGCCGTTGGTGTCCGCCAGGGCCTGGATGACCTGGGGGTGGGCCCCCTCGCTGTAATCGTTCCGGAAACTGTACATTGTGCTCTCCCGCCTTTTTCAAGATGATAGAGCCATGATACCGCCTCCGGCGGGGAAATGCAAGGGCGGGACAGGGAAGGGCTGTTAAAACGAAAAAAATTGGAAATACTGGCGGGAAGCGGGAACTTTTCGGACCTGGGGTCCGTCTGTACTCCCCGAGAACTTTTGAAAGGAAACCAATCACCATGAAAAAACTGTTGACCCTGGCGCTGGCCGCCATCATGACCATGAGCCTGCTGACCGCCTGCGGCGGAGAGACGGCCGCCCAGAATGACGTGGACCTGACCGCCTTTTACAATACCCTGGCGGAGACCTACGGCTGGACAGAGGACACCGCCTCCAGCGGTGAAAATGACATCCTGATGATGAATGTGGAGGGCGACCTGCTGGAGAGCTATTACCCCGGCCTGGCGGACGTGGCCACGGAGCAGCTGATCGCCAAGGCCCCCATGATGAGCGCCGTGGTGAATGAGATCGTGCTGGTCCAGTGCGGCAGCGAGGAGGACGCAGCCACCGCCGCCTCCATCCTCCAGGACCGGGTGGACGCCCAGGCAGAGGGCGGCGCCTGGTACCCGGAGTCCATGGAGACCTGGTCCAACGCCCAGGTGATCCAGGAAGGGGCCTACGTGGCCATGGTGGCCTGCGCCCAGAATCAGGCGGAGATCGTTGAGCAGTTCCAGCAGCAGTTCCAGTGAGATGGACGCGGGGGACGGCCGCAGCGTTTCCGCGGCTGTCCCCCCTTTGCTGAGAGTTCGTTTTATTTAAGGAGAGAGGCCCTTGGTTTTCAGCAGTCTGACTTTTTTATTCCTCTACCTGCCCCTGACGCTGCTGGTGTACTTCCTGTCCCCCCTGAAGTGGCGGAACTTCGTCCTGCTGCTGGTGAGTTTGCTGTTCTATGGCTGGGGCGAACCGGTGTACATCGTCATCATGTTCGTCTCCATCATCATCGACTACACCCACGGCCTGCTGGTGGAGAAGCACCGCAGCGACGACAAAAAGGCCCGGTGGTTCGTGGCCCAGTCGGTGATCTTCAACCTGGCGCTGCTGTTCTTCTTCAAGTACGGCACCTTCTTCGCCGAGAACCTGTACGCCCTGACGGGCATTCTGATCCCCCGGAGCGTGGAGCTGCTGGGGGTCACCATCCCCCTGTGGGGGGTGCCGCTGCCCATCGGCATCTCCTTCTACACCTTCCAGACCATGAGCTACACCATCGACGTGTACCGGAAGGACGCGCCGGTGCAGCGGAACATGGTGGAGTTCGGAACCTTCGTCACCATGTTCCCCCAGCTGATCGCCGGCCCCATCGTCCAGTACAAGACGGTGGCGGCGGACCTGGTGCACCGGATCCACTCGTCGGAGAACTTCGCCCTGGGCGCCCGGCGGTTCTGCGTGGGCCTTGCCAAAAAGGTCCTGCTGGCCAACTCCATCGGGGCGCTGTGGGACGAGTGCCTGGCGGCCCAGGGGGCGGGGACGCTGACGGTCCTCGGGGGCTGGCTGGGCCTCACCGCCTACGGCTTCCAGATCTACTTCGATTTCTCCGGCTACTCCGACATGGCCATCGGCCTGGGGCGCATCTTCGGCTTCCACTTTAACGAGAACTTCGACCACCCATACTGCGCCGACTCGGTGGGCACCTTCTGGCGGCGGTGGCACATGTCCCTGACCTCCTGGTTCCGGGACTACCTGTATATCCCCCTGGGAGGCAACCGGGGCGGCACCGCCAGGACCATCCGGAATCTCATCATCGTCTGGTTCTGCACCGGCTTCTGGCACGGGGCCAGCTGGAACTTCGTCCTGTGGGGGCTGTACTTCGCTGCCTGGCTGATCCTGGAGCGGTACGTCCTCCGGGGCGTGCTGGAAAAGACCCCGAAGGCGATCAAGCACGTCTACACCCTGATCGTGGTGTTCGTGGGCTGGGGCCTCTTCGCCATGGTGGATTTGTCGGTGTGCGGGGACTATCTGGCCGCCTGCTTCGGAAACGCCCCCCTGTGGAGCGCCGCCGACGGCTTCCGGCTCCGGAGCTACGCCGTGACGCTGATCGCCCTGATGCTGGCTTCCACGGCCCTGGGCCAGCGGCTGTGGGCGAAGCTGCCCCGGCGGGCGGAACAGCTGGCCGCCCCGATCTTGATGATGCTGTCCCTGGTGGTGTGCACCGCCTATCTGGTGGACGGCAGCTACAACCCCTTCCTGTATTTCCGGTTCTGAGAGGAGGCAGATCGTATGTCAAAAGGTTACGCACGATTTCTCACAGCCCTGTTCTGCCTCTTCCTGGGGGGCCTGATGGTGTGGCAGTTCCTGCTGCCGGACCGGGAGCGGTCCGACGTGGAGAACCGCACCCTCCAGCAGCGGCCCGCGCTGACGCTGTCCGGCGTGCTGGACGGCAGCTACATGGAGGACGTGGAGTCCTACGTCCAGGACCAGTTCCCCCTGCGGGACCAATGGACGGGATTGAAGGCCCGGATGGAGCAGCTCATCGGCAAGCGGCTGTTCAACAACATCTATCTCTGTGACGGGGAGACGCTGATCTCCAAGGTGGACGCTCCCACCGACGGCCTGGAGGAGACGAACCTCTCCTTTGTGGTCCGGCTGGCAGATGGCACGGACATCCCGGTGTACCTGGGTCTCATCCCCTCGGCGGCGGAGGTGTGGCGGGACAAGCTGCCGGAGGGCGCCGAATCCTGGGACCAGAACGCCTATCTCGCCCAGGCGGCGGACACGGGCCTGCCCCAGATTGACTTTTCTTCCGCCCTGACGGCCCACGCCGGTGAGCCCATCTTCTACCGGACGGACCACCACTGGACTTCCCTGGGGGCCTTCTATGGGGCCAACGCCCTGCTGGAAGCCTTGGGTAGAGACCCCCTCAAGGCAGAGGACTTTACACCGGAAACGGCCAGCACGGACTTCAACGGGACCCTGTACTCCCAGTCCGGCATCCACTGGCTGATGCCGGACACCATGGAGTTCTGGGTGGAGGAGGACGGCCTGACGGTCACCTCCTGGCGCACCGGCGCCCCGGAGCCCGGCATGCTGTACGACCGGAGCTACTTGACCCAGAAGGACAAGTATTCCTCTTTCCTGGGGGGCAACCAGCCCCTGTGCGTCATCCGGAACGAGAACGCCCGGGACGGGGGAAAGCTCCTGCTGATCCGGGACTCCTACTCCGATTCCCTGGCGCCCTTCCTGGCCCAGAGCTTCGAGGAGGTCCACCTGCTGGACCTGCGGTACTACCGGATGTCCCCTGCCCAGTACGCGGCGGAGAACGACATCGACGAGATCTGCGTGGTGTACAGCGTCCCCAATTTCATCACGGACCGGAACCTGGTGTTCCTGGCCCAGTAAGGTGCGCGGAAGGCGTCCCCATCAGGGGGCGCCTTTCCTTTCCCGAAACGCGCCTTGACCGGCGGGGGATTTTGCCGTAAAATAGGGGCCGAGACTTTTAAGACGGATGGAGAACGGGGAACATATGGAAGACTTCAAGCAACGCTACATCGCCGCCCGGCGGGCGGTCATCGCCCAGGACCTCCAGCGGCTGAACCCCATGCAGCGTCAGGCAGCCATGGCCACGGAGGGCCCACTCCTCCTGCTGGCAGGTGCCGGCAGCGGCAAGACCACGGTGCTGATCCAGCGGGTCTATAACCTTTTGACCTACGGCCGGGGCAGCGACTCGGAGGAGGTGCCCGACTGGGCCACGGAGGAGGACCTGCGGTTTCTGGAGCGATTCCCCGCCCGGCCCGCGGAGGAGGACGTCCGCCGGGCCCGGCGCCTCTGCGCCGTGGACGTGCCCCGGCCCTGGGAGATCATCGCCATCACCTTCACCAACAAGGCGGCGGGGGAACTGAAAGACCGGCTGGCCGCCCGGCTGGGTCCGGACGCCAACGACATTTGGGCCTCCACCTTCCACTCCGCCTGCGTCCGCATCCTGCGGCGGGACATCGACCGGCTGGGCTTCGACAAGGACTTCACCATCTACGACACCGACGACTCCAAGCGGGTCATCAAGGACGTTTTGAAGGAGAAGAACCTGGACGAAAAGACCTATCCGCCCCGGAGCGTCCTGGCAGCCATCAGCCACTCCAAGGACCAATACGAGTCCATCGAGGACTTCGCCAGGCGGGCGGAGGCCGCCAACGACTGGCGGATGAAGGACTACGCCAAGATCTACGCCGCCTATGAGAAGCGGCTTCGCACCGCCAACGCATTGGACTTTGATGACATCATCTACCACGCGGTGACGCTGCTCCGGCAGGAGCCGGAGGTGCTGGGCTACTACCAGCACAAGTTCCGCTATGTGCTGGTGGACGAGTACCAGGACACCAACCACCTGCAGTATCTGCTGACGTCTCTGCTGGCAGGGGGGTATAAGAACCTCTGCGTGGTGGGCGACGACGACCAGTCCATCTATCGGTTCCGGGGCGCCAACATCGAGAACATCCTGAACTTCGAGCAGCAGTACCCCACCGCCCGGACCATCCGGCTGGAGCAGAACTACCGCTCCACCCAGAACATCCTGGACGCGGCCAACGCCGTCATCAAGCACAACCAGGGCCGCAAGGGCAAGACGTTGTGGACCGACAACGGCGGCGGCGACGTGGTCACTGTCAAGACCACCTTCAACGAGAGCGACGAGGCCAACTATGTGGCCGGGGACATCCTGATGGGGGTGAACCGGGGCCGGCACTTCCGGGACACAGCGGTGCTGTACCGGATGAACGCCCAGTCCAACGCGCTGGAATACGCCATGAAGCGCAACGGCATCCCCTATAAAGTGGTGGGGGGCATGAAGTTCTTCGACCGGGCGGAGGTCAAGGATATGCTGGCCTACCTGTGCGTGCTGAACAATCCCCTGGACGACCTGCGGCTGCGGCGGATCATCAACAACCCGCCCCGGGGCATCGGCGCCACCACCCTGGACAAGGTGGCGGCGCTGGCGGAGAGCCAGGGGGCGTCCCTCTACGAGATCATCCGCAACGCGGACCTGTTCCCGGAGCTGAAAGCCGCCGCCTCCAAGCTGCTGAAATTCGCGGACCTGATCGACGGCCTGCGGCGGGCGGGCACGGAGCTGGCCCTGCCGGAGTTCTACGACGCCGTCTGCGACCAGACCGGCTATGTGCGGGCTCTGGAGGAGAAGAACGACATGGAGAGCCGGGGCCGCATCGAGAACGTGCAGGAGCTGAAATCCAACATTCTGGGCTTCCTGGAGCAGCAGCCCGAGGACGCCACCCTCTCCGGCTTCCTGAACGAGATCGCCCTGTACACGGACCTGGACAGCATGGAGAACGGCGACGACTGCGTCACCATGATGACCATCCACTCCGCCAAGGGACTGGAGTTCCCGGTGGTGTATGTGGTGGGCATGGAGGAGGGCATCTTCCCCGGCTCCTCCGCCCAGTACGACCAGGAGGAGCTGGAGGAGGAGCGGCGACTGTGCTACGTGGCCATGACCCGTGCCAAGGAGAAGCTGACTCTCACCAACGCCCACCAGCGGATGCTGTACGGCCGCACCAGCAGCAACCGGGCCTCCCGGTTCCTGGACGAGATCCCGGAGGAGAACATGCGCTGGGAGAGCAAGCCGGAGCCCCGGTTCGGCGGCATGGAGCATGACAGCACCTTCGGCGGCGACCGGTACGAGGACGGCTGGGGCAGCGCCCCCGCCCGCACCGGCGGCTCCTGGAGCAGCGGCGGCGTCCACAGCTACCGGGCCCCGGCCCAGGCGCCCCAGCGGCCGCTGCAGTCCCTGCGGAAAAATGCGGCCCCTGCGGCGGCTCTGCTGCAGCTGCAGCAGGGAGACATGGTGGAGCACACCGCCTTCGGAAAGGGCATGGTGCTCTCCGTCCGGCCCATGGGCGGCGACGCCCTGGTGGAAGTGGCCTTTGACAACGTGGGCAAGAAGAAGCTGATGCTGAAATCCGCCGGCGCCCACATGAGGAAACTGTGATGCTGGACATAAACAGCTGGATGAATGCATATATCGCGGCTGTCCGGGCCGCCTTCGGGGACCGGGTGCAATACATCGGCCTCCAGGGCAGCCGGGGCAGGGAAGAGGCCGGACCGGACAGCGACATCGACGTGGTGTGCATCCTGGACGCCTGCTCTCTCCAGGATTTGGAGACTTACCGGAAGGCCGTGCAGGACCTGCCGGACCGGGACAAGCTGTGCGGCTTCGTCTCCGGGGCGGCGGAACTGGCGGCCTGGGATCCGGCGGACCTGTTCCAGTTCCGCCACGACACCGCCGACTGGTACGGACACCTGTCTGACCTGCTGCCGCCGGAACAAGAGGGGGACGCCCGCCGGGCCCTCCACACCGGGGCCTGCGGGCTGTACCACCTGTGCTGCCACAATTTCCTCCACGGCAGAAGCCTGGATGCGCTGGTGGAGGCCTACAAGGCGGCCGTGTTTCTGCTGCAGGCCAAGGTGTATGTAGAGCAGGGCATCTACTGCCGCCGGCGGGCGGACCTGGCACAGCGCCTGACCGGGCCGGATTTGGAGATTCTGCAGACCGCCCAGGCCTTGAAGGCAGGGGCGTGCCGGGAGGACCTGACGGCCCTGACGGACCGGCTGTTTGCCTGGAGCGGCGGGATCCTCCGCCAGTCCGGGACCGCGTCCTAAAAGAAAAGAACGGCCTGCCGGGATCGGCAGGCCGCTTTTGTATTTGGTTCAGTCACATGATCAGCAGCAGCGCTTCCCCGATCAGGATCGCCAGGAAAAGCAGATTCCACAAGGTGAATCTCCAGAAGTAGCGTCCCTTGCGCCGGGGATAGGCCGCCGCGAAGAACTTGTAGGAGATCAGACTGGCCAGGGAGGCGATCAGCGTCCCCAGCCCGCCCAGATTCACGGCGGTGAGCAGGGCGGCAAAGTCCTCCGTAAAGCCGGAGAGCAGGATGGCGGCGGGCACATTGCTGATGACCTGGCTGCCCAGGATGCCGGCCCACAGCTCGTGGCCCTCCACCAGGGCGCGCAGCAGGCTGTTGACCTCCGGGATCCGCTTGAGGTTGCCGATGAAGACGAAGAAGCAGAGGAAGGTCAGCAGCAGAACATAGTCCACGGACCGGAACAGTCTCCGGTCCATCACAAGGATCACCAGGAGCACAGCCGCCAGGGCAGCGCCGTAGGGGAGAAGGCGGAACACCACCAAGAGGCACAGCACCAGCAGCGCCAGATAGGGGAGCAGCTTCCTCCAGGAGAGAGCGGCGGGGGTGCCGTCCTCTGGCGCCGTGTCCTGCACCGGCACGGCGGGCTGGAGCAGCAGTGCCGCCAGCAGCAGCGCCAGGGACACCGCCGCATAGGGCAGCACCGCCCGGGCGAACTGCCCCGCCGTCATTTGCGCCGCGGAGAAGAGGTAGAGATTCTGCGGGTTGCCGATGGGGGTGGCCATGCTGCCCAGGTTGGCCGCCAGGGTCTCCAGAATGACGACGAACATCACCCGATCCTCCTGGCCGATCATCTGAAAGACCAGCAGGGTGAAGGGGACGAAGGTCAGCAGGGTCACGTCGTTGGTGATGACCATACTGCAGAAAAAACACAGCAGCACCAGGACTCCGGACAGGCTCCGCAGGCTGGAGGCCCGCCGGATCAGGGATCTGCCCATCCGCTCAAAGACGCCCAGGGACCGGAATCCGGCCACGATGGACATCAGACAGAACAGCAGGGCCAGGGTCCGGTAGTCCGGATAGCCCAGATAGCCGCTGTCCGGCGGGACCAGCAGCATGGACAGCACGGCAAGGACGGCGGAGACGCAGAATACGGTCTCCCGGCGGAAGAAGGACTTCAAACGGTTCAGCACAGGCGCGAAAAACCTCCTCAGGCCCAGAAGGGGGCGGGATCTGCGGAAAAACAGCCCGGAAGCCGGGCAAACGAGCGGTATTATACCATACCGGGAGAGGAAAGGCAAGCCGCAGATCAGGAGGAAAAGAGGGGAGACGCGTGGTACCGCCCTACCCCTCCACCCGGATGCCCAGGATCCGGGCCACCACCGCGGCCTGCGGGGCGCTGATGACGGCCCCTTTCAGCTCCCGGCAGGTCTCCGACAGCACGATCCGGTCCAGGGTGCAGGTGGTCAGGTCCATGCCGGAGAGCGAGGTGCGGAACAGCTCCGCGCCGGTCAGGTCCGCTTTGGAAATGGTCACCGCTTTCAGGCGCATCTCCGACATGGAGGACTCTGTGAAGTCGCACTCCTTCACAGAAATCCGCTCCCATACGCCGCTGGTAAAGTTGACATAACGAAGCAATGTCTCCTCCAGCGCGCTGTCCTTCCACCGGGAACGCCGCAGGTCGGCGCCGTCCCACTTGCAGCCGGAGAGGCGGCAGTCCTTCCAGTAGGAGGCGGGGAAGCGGCAGCGCTCCATCAGGCAGTCCGTGAAGGTGCAGCCGTAGAAGGCGGCGCCGGAGAAGTCACAGTCCCGGAAGCGGCAGGACTGGAACCGGCAGTCCCGGAAGTCCAGGCCGGAGCCGTCCAGCTCCGCGGCGGTTTCCTGGGAAAAGGTCCCGCCGGAGAGGAGGTCCCCGGCGTCCCGGGCCTGTTCCAGGGCCTCCGCAAAGCCGCTCATGGCCGGGCCTCCCGCCGGGGCGGGAGCAGCAGCTCCTCAAAGCTGCGGATATACACGTCGCAGAAGCCCCGCATGGCCGCCTCGTCCTGGGCGAAGAAGCTGTCGTGGACGCCCACCACCCGCATCCCGGCCGCCCGGGCGCCCCGGCAGGCGGAGAGGCTGTCGTCGAACACCGTGCAGTCCTCCGGCGCCACATTGTAACGCTGGGCGGCGGCCCGCCACAGGGCCGGGTCCTTTTTCTCCAGCCCCAGGTCGTGGGCCAGGGTGACGCCCTCGAAATACTTCATCAGGTCCAGGTTCGTCAGGGCGGTGCGGCAGTGCTCCGGCACGCTGGAGGTCACCACCGCCATCCGGCGGCCCTCCGCCCGGCACTGCTTCAGATACGCCCGGACACCGGGCTTCACGGTGACGTGGGCATAGGCGTCCTTGGCCATCTCCATCCACTCGGCGATGATGTCCTCGCAGGACTCGTCGAGATGGCAGTACGCCTTGGTGAATTTGGCCGCCAGGGGGAGGATGGTGTGGGCCACCCCCTCGTAATAGGCGTGGGTGTAGGGCAGGCCCCGCCGGGCCAGAAATTCCCGGTCCACATCCTTCCAGACGCCGTTGGAGTCGATCAGCGTCCCGTCCATGTCAAACAGCAGCATCGGCGGCCTCCTCTCCGGGGTGAGACCGGGTCTTGCCAAGTCCGCCCCGTTGTGATAAAATCCTGATTTGTGTGCGGCCATGGGCCGCCTGTCAAATCCGCGGGAGTTTGCAAAAGTATAGCATAGATCCTGGTGAGGAGCAAGTCCGATGAAAGTCAACCGCATCCGTCAAAACGTGTTCCCCGTGCTGGCGGCCCTGATCTGGGGCACCGCCTTCGTGGCCCAGAGCGTGGCCGCCGACCGCGTGGGGCCCTTCACCTTCACCGCCGCCAGAAGCGCGGTGGCCTTCGTGTTCCTGCTGGTGCTGTGCCTGGTGTTCCGCGCCCTGCGGCAGCGGGACTTCCAGCAGGAGGCCCAGCCCCGGCCCGGGTCCCGGCGGGACTTGGCCATCGGCGGCGCCTGCTGCGGCGCGGCCCTGACGGTGGCCACCAACCTCCAGCAGATCGGGCTGGAGACCACCTCCTCCGGCAAGGCGGGGTTCATCACGGCGCTGTACATCGTCATCGTGCCCATCGCGGGCATCTTTCTCCGCAAAAAAGCGCCCCGGGCCATCTGGCTCAGCGTGGCGCTGGCAGTGGTGGGGCTGTACCTGCTGTGCGTGCAGGAGTCCTTCTCCGTCACCGAGGGGGACTGGTATGTGCTGCTGTGCTCCTTCTGCTTCGCGGGGCACATCCTGCTGATCGACCACTTCACCCAGCGGGTGGACGGCGTGGCGCTGTCCTGCGTGCAGTTCCTGGTGATGGCGGTGCTCTCCGCCGTGCTGATGCTGGTGATGGAGACGCCGGACTGGGCGGGGCTGCTGTCCTGCATCGGGCCGGTGCTGTATGTGGGCATCTTCTCCAGCGGCGTGGGGTACACCCTCCAGATCCTGGCCCAGAAGGACTCGGACCCCACGGTGGTGTCCCTGCTGCTGAGCCTGGAATCCGTGTTCGCCACCGTGGCCGGGGCGCTGCTCCTGGGGGAGCGGATGAGCGGGAAGGAGTACCTGGGCTGCCTTCTGATGCTGACGGCGGTGGTGCTGGCCCAGCTGCCGGACTTCCGGAAAAAGCAGACGGTCCCGGCGACGGAAAAGTGAATCCTTCAGCAGGGATGCCGGCTTTTGGCGTCCCTGTTGATTTTTGGTTGGACAAACCAAGGATCTTGTGGTATACTGCTATCCTGTATGAGTATGTAGTGAGGTGATTCCATGCGCATCGATGTGCTGGGCGTCGGCTTCGACGACCTGACCATGGCGGAGGCTGTGGAGCGGGGGATGGAGCTGGTCCGCACGCCGGGGACCCATTATGTGGCCACCCCCAATCCGGAGATCGTGGAGATCTGCCGGGAGGATCCCGAGGCCAGGGCCGCCGTCAACGGCGCGGACCTGGTGCTGCCGGACGGCGTGGGCGTGGTCAAGGGCGCTGCCATGCTGGGAACGCCTCTGAAGGAGAAGACGCCGGGCATTGAATTCGCCGCCCATCTGATGGAGAAACTGGCAGAGGAAGGGAAGTCCCTGTACCTGCTGGGGGCCAAGCCCGGCGTGGCGGAGCAGGCGGCGGCCAAGCTGGCGGAGGCCCATCCGGGCCTGCGGATCGCCGGCACCCACGACGGCTATTTCCAAGAGGACGGCCCGGTGGTGGAGGACATCCGCCAAAGCGGCGCGGACGTGGTGTTCGTCTGCCTGGGGGCGCCCAAGCAGGAGAAGTGGATGGCCAAGAACGGCGCCGCTACCGGCGCCCGGCTGCTGTGCGGCCTGGGCGGCAGCCTGGACGTGTTCGCCGGCGTGGTGGAGCGGGCCCCGAAGTTCTGGTCCGACCATGGGCTGGAGTGGTTCTACCGCCTGTGCAAGGAGCCCCGCCGCATTGGCCGCATGATGAAGCTGCCGCTGTTCCTGATTCATGTCAAACAGGAGAAGAGACGCAGATGAACGGAAAACTGATCGTATTCGAGGGCACCGACGGCTCCGGCAAGGCCACCCAGGCGAAGCTCCTGTGTGAGACCCTGGCGGACCGGGGGCTCAGCTACCGGGAGATCGACTTCCCCCGGTACGGCAACCCCTTTGCCGAGCCGGCCAACCTCTACCTCCACGGGGCCCTGGGGGATCATCCCGGGGACGTGAACGCCTACGCCGCGTCGGTGCTGTACGCCGTGGACCGGTTCGCCTCCTACAAGGAGGACTGGGGCCGGTTCTATGAGGACGGCGGCATCGTGGTGGCCAACCGGTACACCACCTCCAACGCCGTCCACCAGGCATCCAAGCTCCCGGAGGGGGAGCGGCGGGAGTTCCTGGACTGGCTGTTCGACCTGGAATATCACCGCATGGGCCTGCCGGAGCCGGACCTGGTGCTGTATCTGGACCTGCCCACGGAGGTGTCGGAGCGGATGCTCCGCCGCCGGGAGCAGGCCACCGCCACCGCCGCGGACATCCACGAGCAGGACGGGGACTATCTCCGCCGCTGCCGGGAGAGCGCCCGCCAGATCGCCCGGGACCTGGGCTGGTCCGTGGTGGACTGCGCCGCCGGGGACGCGCCCCGGACGGTGGAGGACATCCGCCAAGAGGTGCTGCGCCGGGCGGAGCCCCTGCTGGGATAGGGGCTGTCCCGCCGGGAGGGGGAGAAAATGGGACGTGACGTCCCACTTTCCCACAGGGCTCAGCAGCAGCCGTTGCCGCAGTTGTCATTGCCGCATCCGCAGCCACAGCCGCAGCTGCTGCCGCCGAAGGCGTTCCCGCTGCCGCAGCAACAGCAGATCAGCACCACGATGATGATGAGCCACAGGCAGGAGCAGTTGTTGTTTCCGTTGTTGAAGCACATACTTGTCACCTCGCTTTGAGACCATTCTATGCGCCGCGCCCTCCAAATGGGGCCTGGCCGCGGAAAAAATTCAGGACGCGGCGAACTTTCCCCGCGTCCGCAGACCGTTCCGGCAGCCCTTGCCGGGGAAAAACATGGAGGTTCCTATGTCTGATTTCAAAAATGGAGATACCGCCAGCTGGGATTCTTCCCAGGTGCGCCGCAGCCGGGCGGGGCAGACGGGGGGCGGGCAGCAGCACCGTCCGCCCCAGCAGCGCCGGCGCAGGCGCCGCCGGATCAACCCGATCCTGTATATCCTTTGCGTGCTTGTGGCCTCCGCCATCCTGGCGGGGGTGGGCTGGCTGCTGGCCAGCGATCTGTTCGCTTTCAGCCGTGACATCCCGTCCACACAGGACATCACCATCGAGGTGACCGCCGAGGACGATATGGGCTCCATCGCCGACAAGCTCCAGAACGCGGGGCTCATCAAGTACAAGTGGTTCTTCCGGCTGTTCGCCGCCGTCACCGGCGCCAGCGACGACGTGGGCATCGGCACCTACACCCTGAACACCGATATGGACTACCACGCCCTCATCGCCGGGATGCACAGCTCCTCCGGCAACCTCAGCGCCGAGACGGTGACCGTCACCATCCCGGAGGGCTACACCGTCCGGCAGACCATCGCCCTGCTGGCGGAGAAGGGCGTCAACACGGAAGAGGCCCTGACGGAGGCCGCCCAGACCGGCGACTTTGACTACGACTTCATCGACAACGACTCCGAGGACCTGAGCCGGCTGGAGGGCTTCCTCTTCCCGGACACCTATGAGTTCTATGTGGGCCACAACCCGGAGGACGCCCTGGACCGGCTGCTTCGGAACTTCGTCAGCCGGATGGACGAGGACCGGATGGCCCAGGTGGAGGCATCCGACTACTCCCTGCGGGAGATCATCACCATCGCCTCCCTGATCGAGGAGGAGACCGACGGCACCGACCAGGCCAACATCGCCTCCGTCATCTACAACCGGCTGGAGGGCCCCGGCGACCGGCAGGGGACCTACGGCCTGCTGCAGATCGATGCGGCCCTGCTCTACGCGCTGCCGGACCACACGGGCCCCATCACCAGCGCGGACATGCAGACCGACTCCCCCTACAACCTGTACCAGAACGCGGGACTGCCCCCCACGCCCATCTCCAACCCGGGCCTGGCCTCCATCGACGCGGCCCTGAACCCCAACAGCACGGACTACTATTACTACGCCCTGGGCACCGACGGGCTCCACCACTTCTCCACCACCCTGGCGGAGCACAACGCCTTCGTGAACAGCAGCGAATATGGCGGTTAAACGGAACAAGCCGGAGCTGCTGGCTCCGGCGGGGGACATGGAGCGTCTGAAAATGGCAGTGCGCTACGGCGCGGACGCGGTGTATCTGGCGGGGGAGAGCTTCGGGATGCGGGCCTTTGCCGGGAACTTCTCCGACGAGGAGCTGCCGAAGGCGGTGGCCTTTGCCCATGACCACGGCGTCCGGGTCCACTGCACCATCAACACCATGCCCCGGAACGACGAGGTGTCCCGCCTGCCGGAGCACCTGGAGCGGCTGCACGACGCCGGGGTGGACGCCCTGATCGTGGCGGACCTGGGGGCCTTCACCCTGGCGGGGAAGTACGCCCCCAAGTGCCAGCGGCACATCTCCACCCAGGCCAGCATCTGCAACTACGAGACCGCCCGGGCCTGGTACGATCTGGGGGCCAGCCGGGTCATCCTGGCCCGGGAGCTGAGTCTGGAGGAGATCCGGACCATCCGGGACAAGACCCCGGCGGGCCTGGAGATCGAGGCCTTCGTCCACGGCGCCATGTGCGTCAGCTACTCCGGCCGGTGTTTGCTCTCCAACTATATGACGGGCCGGGACTCCAGCCGGGGCGCCTGCGCCCAGCCCTGCCGGTACCAGTACGCCCTGATGGAGGAGAAGCGGCCGGGGGAGTACTTCCCGGTGTTCGAGGACCAGCAGGGCACCTATATCCTGAACTCCCGGGATATGTGCATGATCGACCACCTGGGGGACCTGTGCGACGCGGGCCTCTCCAGCCTGAAGATCGAGGGGCGGGCCAAATCCGCCTACTACGCGGCAATCGTCACCGGCGCCTACCGCCACTGCCTGGACGCGGCGGCGGCCGGGGAGCCCATGGACCCGGTCTGGCGGGACGAGGTGGAGCACGTGAGCCACCGGCCCTACTCCACCGGCTTCTACTACGGCCCGCCGGGCCAGTATTACGCCACCTCCCGCTATGTGCGGGAGTGGCAGGTGGCGGCGGTGGTGACAGAGTGCGACAGCGCCGGACACGCCACGCTGTCCCTGCGGAACAAGTTCCGGACCGGGGACACGGTGGAGATCGTGGGCCCGGACCTGCGCCCCTTCTCCATGACCGTGCCGGAGATGCGGGACGAGGCGGGGGAGCCCTTGGAGGAGCCCCGCAACCCACAGATGAAATTTTTTATGGATCTCCCCAAGGCGGTGCCGCCGGATTCCCTGGTGCGCCGCAGGGTGGACCTGTCAGCCAAATGAGGAGAAACGAGGAGAGAAGACTATGAACGCAGACGTTGTCATCGTTGGCGCCGGCCCCGCCGGTATCTTCACCGCCCTGGAGATGATCAAGAAGGGCAGCCATCAGAAGATCATCATGGTGGAAAAGGGGCAGCCGGTGGAAAAGCGCCACTGCCCCAAGGACAAGACCAAGAAGTGCGTGAACTGCAAGCCCTACTGCCACATCACCACCGGCTTCTCCGGCGCCGGTGCCTTCTCCGACGGCAAGCTCTCCCTCAGCTATGAGGTGGGCGGCGACCTGCCCACCCTGATCGGGGCGGACCTGGCCCAGGAGACCATCGACTACGCTGACAAGATCTACCTGGAGTTCGGCGCGGACGAGCACATCGAGGGCCTGGGCCACGAGGAGGAGCGGAAGGAGATCCGCCGCCGGGCCATCCAGGCGGGACTGAAGCTGGTGGACTGCCCCATCCGCCACATGGGCACCGAGAAGGCCCAGGGCATCTATCTGGCCATTGAACGGTACTTACAGGAGCACGGGGTGGAGATGTACTTCGGCTATGAGTGCAGCAACCTGATCCTGGAGGACGAGGTGTGCAAGGGCGTCGCCATCTCCGACGGCAAGACGGATCTGGAGATCTACGCCAAGCACACTGTGGTGGCCACCGGTCGCCGGGGCGCCGACTGGCTGGAGAAGCTCTGCGCCGAGCACAACATCGCCCACGCCCCCGGAACCGTGGACATCGGCGTCCGGGTGGAGGTCCGCAACGAGGTCATGGAGATGGTGAACCGGGTGCTGTACGAGTCCAAGCTGGTGGGCTATCCCAAGCCCTTCAAGAACAAGGTCCGCACCTTCTGCCAGAACCCCGGCGGCTTCGTCAGCCAGGAGAACTACGACAACAACCTGGCGGTGGTGAACGGCCACTCCTACAAGGACCTGAAGAGCGACAACACGAACCTGTCCATCCTGTGCTCCCACAACTTCTCCATCCCCTTCAACCAGCCCATCGCCTACGCCCAGAAGGTGGGCGAGCTGACCAACATGCTGGCCAACGGCCAGATCCTGGTCCAGCGGTTCGGCGACATCCTGGACGGCAAGCGCACCTGGCAGAAGGAGCTGGCCCAGTCCAACATCCGGCCCACCCTGCCGGACGCCGTGGCCGGCGATATCACCGCCGCCATGCCCTACCGGGCCATGATCAACATCATCAACTTCATCCAGGCCATGGACTACGTGGTGCCGGGCTTCGCCGCCTATGAGACGCTGCTGTACTCCCCGGAGCTGAAGTTCTACTCCAACCGGGTGAAGATGGACACCGACTTCAACACCAGCCTCCAGGGCCTCCACTGCCTGGGCGACAGCTCCGGCTGGACCCGGGGCCTGATGATGGCCTCCGTCATGGGCACCCTCATGGGCCGCAAGATCGCGGAAGAGGGCTGAAAACCGGATCATTGGCAGACAGCAGGCGTTTCCAGCGCCTGCTGCCTCCATGAAATACGAAATCACGAAAGAGGAAACAAGGAAACGCGTATGATCACAGTCAACGACGTCAGTCTCAATTTCAGCGGACAGACCCTGTTCAAGCACGTGGACCTGAAATTCACCCCTGGCAACTGCTACGGCATCATCGGTGCCAACGGCGCGGGGAAGACCACCTTCCTGCGGATCCTCTCCGGGGACCTGGAGCCCACCACCGGCGAGGTGGTGATCTCCAAGGACCAGCGGATGAGCGTTTTGAAGCAGGACCACTTCCAGTACGACCAGTACACCGTGCTGGACACGGTCATCATGGGCAACCAGCGGCTCTACGACATCATGAAGGAGAAGGACGCCCTCTACGCCAAGGAGGACTTCACCGACGAGGACGGCGTGAAGGCCAGCGAGCTGGAGGCGGAGTTCGCCGACATGGACGGCTGGGAGGCGGAGAGCGACGTAAGCCGCCTGATCCAGGGCCTGGGGTTGTCCGAGGACATCCTGTACAGCGAGATGAGCACCCTGACCGCCAAGGAGAAGGTGAAGGTGCTGCTGGCCCAGGCCCTCTTCGGCAAGCCGGACATCATCCTGCTGGACGAGCCCACCAACCACCTGGACATCCAGGCCATCCAGTGGCTGGAGGACTTCATCCTGGACTGCGAGAGCCTGATTATCGTGGTGAGCCACGACCGCCACTTCCTGAACACCGTGTGCACCAACATCGTGGACGTGGACTACGGCGGCATCAAGATGTACGTGGGCAACTACGAGTTCTGGTACGAGTCCAGCCAGATGATGCAGCGGCTGATCCGGGACCAGAACAAGAAGAAGGAGGAGAAGATCAAGGAGCTCCAGGAGTTCGTCTCCCGCTTCTCCGCCAACAAGTCCAAGAGCAAGCAGGCCACCGCCCGCCGGAAGCTGCTGGACAAGCTGACGGTGGAGGAGATGCCCGCCTCCTCCCGCCGCTATCCCTTTGTGGGCTTCAAGATGGACCGGGAGCCGGGCAAGGAGATTCTGGCGGTGGAGGGCCTCACCAAGACCGTGGACGGCCGGAAGGTGCTGGACAACGTCAGCTTCCGGGTGAACCGCGGGGACAAGATCGCCTTCGTGGGGGAGGACGAGATCGCCACCACCACGCTGTTCAAGATCCTGATGGGGGAGCTGGAGCCGGACGCGGGCACCTTCAAGTGGGGAACCACCATCACCACCAGCTACTTCCCCCTGGACAACTCCGCCTTCTTCAACGACTGCGACCTGAACCTGGTGGACTGGCTGGGCCAGTACACCGCCGACAACGCGGAGGAGAACACCGAGTCCTTCAAGCGGTCCTTCCTGGGCCGGATGCTGTTCTCCGGCGACGACGTGTACAAGCCCGTCAAGGTCCTCTCCGGCGGCGAGAAGGTCCGGTGTATGCTGTCCCGGATGATGCTGTTCGGGTCCAACGCCCTGGTGCTGGACCAGCCCACCAACCACCTGGACCTGGAGTCCATCACCGCCGTCAACAACGGCCTCATCGACTTCAAGGGCGTGGTCCTGTTCGCCAGCCACGACCACGAGTTCGTCCAGACCATCGCGGACCGGATCATGGAGTTCGTGGACGGCAAGCTCATTGACAAGATGTGCACCTATGACGAGTATATCTCCGGCGCCCGGGACGAGATGCTGGCCCGGGTGAGGGGCTGAACTGTTACCGGTTTGTAGTTGACATAAGAAAGGACCACCCTGTAAACTGTTGCCAAAACAGCTTGCGGGGTGGTCTTTTATGGAAAAGGGGAGACTGGCGGGCATGTTGGCCCTGGCGGTGGTCACGGCGGTGACAGTGGGAGTGGAGTACCCCAAAATGGCGGCACAGCAGAGGGAGACGGCGGAGTACCGGGCGCTTCTGGAGGCCACGCCGCTGGCCCAGGTGGAAGGGGAGACCGCCTCCGGGCAGATGCAGGTGGCCACGGCGGGCCGGACGGATCAGTACGTCAGCGGATGGATTGTGCCGGAGTCTATCCAGATCACGGAGGTGCCCACCGGGCGGGTGCTGTGGCAGATGCCGGGCCAGCTGACCCAGAGGGCCGCCTGGTCCCCGGACGGCCGATTCCTGGCCCTGGCGTACTCCACCCGTACCCAGAGCGGATTAAAGATCGTGGACACCCAGACCTGGACGGACTGGGACTTTACCTTACCGGACGGCAGCCCCATCCCGGAGTACATCTTTTTCCCGGAGGACTGGGCCCGGTGGAGGGGAGACAGCAGCTTAGAGGTGGCTTTAGGCCGGGGCGAAGGGGAGGAAGCGCATACATACTGCTGTTCTCTGCTGACAGACGAGAGCGGCCAACTCACCGGCTCCGTGCTGGAGGAGACAACCGAGATTCTCTCGGAGGACTACGACTTTGACCACGATGGTGTGCCGGAGACCACGGAACTGGTGACAGTGGAAGCTCCGGATGGAGATGTGCGCCCGGCCTGGTACGAGCTGCGGATCACCCGCCAGGAGGGCACCGAACTGTGGAGCACGACGGCCCACTGGTCCCATCCCGGCTGGACCAGCGTGTTTGCCTGCCAGATCGACGGCCAGGACTACCTGCTGCAATACGAGCCGGAGATGTGGCAGGGCTGGGGGGAGTACACCTACCGGCTGTTCCATCCCTACATCATTTCTCCCGCCAGCAATGAGCCGGCAGAACAGGTCCTGAGGGAGAGCGCCGTGACCTGGGACCTCAATTTCGGCAGAGAGGGGCACCATCTCAATGCCGCCGCCCTGGCGGATTTCCTGGAGGAAGTCCACGGCTATCTGGACCGGAGCACCCTGCTGCTCTCCACGGAGGACGGGGAATTCCGCACCGGCGGCAGCGGGGCGGCGTTCCGGCTGGACATGGACCTCTGGGACGCATTCTGCCCCTATGACGAGACCCGCTCTCTCCTGGAAAACCTGGAGAACCTGGAGCGGGTCCGGACAGCTGCCCGGCAGGCGGCGGAAACCGCATAAAAAACGGCGAGGCGGGAACTCCCGCCTCGCGTTTTCTCGTTACACCAGCAGTCCCTGCTGCTCCAGCGCGGCCTTGATCTTCTCCAGCCCCGCCTCCGATGGGGCGCACAACGGCAGGCGCAGGGGGCCCACGTCCCAGCCCAGCAGGTTCATGGCCGTCTTGACGGGGATGGGGTTCACGTCGCAGAACATGGCGTCGCAGAAATCCTTCAGCTCCAGCTGCAGCTTCCCGGCGGCGGCGAAGTCGTTCCGCAGGCAAAGTTCCGTCAAGTGGTGCATCTCCGCCGGCAGGACGTTGGCCACCACGGAGATGACGCCCTTGCCCCCCAGCATGCAGATGGCCGCCGTCTCGTCATCGTTGCCGGACCAGATGGTGAAGTCCTCCGGGCACAGGTTCCGGGTCTTTTGGATGTTGGAGAAGTTGCCCCCCGCCTCCTTGACGCCGTTGATGTTGGGGTGCTTCGCCAGCTCCGCGTAGGTCTCCGGCGCGATGGTGACCCCGGTGCGGGAGGGCACGTCGTACAGCACCACCGGCACATCCACCCCGTCGGCGATCACCTGGAAGTGGCGGATGAGCCCGGATTGGCTTGCCTTGTTGTAGTAGGGCGTCACCACCAGCAGCCCGTCGGCCCCGGCCCGCTCCGCATCCCGGGACAGGGCCAGGGCGTTCTCCGTGGAGTTGGAGCCGGTGCCGGCGATCACCGGCAGCCGCCCGTCCACGTGGTCCACGCAGAACTCGATGGTCCGCATCCGCTCCCGGTAGCTCATGGTGCTGGCCTCGCCGGTGGTGCCGCAGACGATGATGGCGTCAGTGCCGTTTTTCATTTGAAAGTCCAGCAGCTTCCCCAACGTGGGGAGGTCCACGGTCTCCTTGGTAAAGGGCGTGACGACGGCCACGCCGGATCCGGTGAAGAGAGGCTTTTTCAAAGATGACACGCTCCTTTTCAGTTAGGAATTAGGAGTTAGGAATGAGGAATTAGAAATTTTGGTGTCCGGCGGAGCCGGACAATTTGAAATCGTTCCGCCTGCGGCGGAACACATCAATTCCTAACTCCTAATTCCTAATTTAGAGATAAAGAGACGGCCCGCCCATTCGGCAAGCCGTCTCTTTTGTGGATCTGTCCGCTTTAGTCCATGTATCCCTTGGCGCACAGCAGTTCTGCCAGCAGCACCGCGCCGCCGGCGGCGCCCCGCAGGGTGTTGTGGCTCAGGCACACGAACTTGTAGTCGTACTGGGTGTCCGGCCGCAGGCGGCCGATGGACACGGCCATGCCGTGCTCCAGGTTCCGGTCCAGACGGGTCTGGGGCCGGTCCGGCTCCTCAAAGTAGTGGAGGAACTGCTTGGGGGCGGAGGGGAGCTCCAGCTCCTGGGGCACGCCCCGGTAGGCGGCCCAGTCGGCGCGAATCTGCTCCATGGAGGGGGCCTTGCCGTCCGCGAACTTCATGAACACCGCGGCCATGTGGCCGTCCTGGCAGGCCACCCGGAAGCACTGGGCGGTGATGGAGGGGCCCTCGGCCTTGACGATCCTGCCGTCCTCCACGCGGCCCCACAGCTTCAGGGGCTCCTGCTCGCTCTTCTCCTCCTCGCCGCTGATGTAGGGGATGCAGTTGTCCACCATCTCCGGCCAGCGCTGGAAGGTCTTGCCGGCGCCGGAGATGGCCTGGTAGGTACAGACCAGGATCTTATCCAGGCCGTACTTCTTCAGGGGGTGCAGGGCCGGGACGTAGCTCTGGAGAGAGCAGTTGCTCTTCACGGCGATAAAGCCCCGCTTGGTGCCCAGGCGCTTGCGCTGGGCCTCGATGACCTCCAGATGGTCCGGGTTGATCTCCGGCACCACCATGGGCACGTCGTCCGTCCACCGGTGGGCGGAGTTGTTGGAGACGATGGGGCACTCCAGCTTGGCGTACTTCTCCTCCAGGGCCCGGATCTCCTCTTTCTTCATGTCCACGGCGCAGAAGCAGAAATCCACCATGGATGCCAGCTGCTCCGCGTCTTTCTCCGCGTCCAGGACCACCAGATCCTTGGCCTCCTCCGGCATGGGGACATCAAGGGCCCAGCGGCCCTCCACCGCCTGGGCATAGGGCTTGCCGGCGCTGCGGGAACTGGCGGCGACGGCCGCCAGCTGGAACCAGGGGTGGTTCTCCATCAAGGTGATAAACCGCTGGCCCACCATGCCGGTGCAGCCGATGATTCCGACTTTGTACTGTTTCATACTATGTGCCTCCTACTCCCATGTTGCGGCGGAAAAAGGGAAACGCCTTCCGTCGATTTTGGTTGAATATGGCGCCGGTTTGTACTATAATGGTCCATATTGAGGATGGAAGCCTGTACTTCCGGCACGGACATTTGTACATATATTAGCATACTTCCGTGTCCCCGTCAAGGTGCATGGCTTGGGGAGGTTCCATGAAAAAAGTCTTGTTCCTGCTGTCGCTGATTGTGACATTTTGCGCCCTGGGTACCGTCAGCGCCTCCGCCGTCACCAATGATACGGTGAAGGTGGGGCTGCGGTACGGCTCTTCCGTCATGTCCTCCGCCAACCTGGAGAACGACCAGGGCCGCGGCTACGAGTTCGGCTATTTCGAAGACGACCGGACCTTCGTGTCCCTGGGGGAGACGGACGAGACCACCATTACCATGGAGCCCGCCAGGCGGGGCGGCATCCAGGTGGTCGTCACCGGCACCGACCACGTCCTGTGGGAGACGGAAGAGGACACCCTGGCCGTCATGCCCATGGGCCGGGACCCCATCACCTGGTTCCGGGGGAACCGATATCGCGGCGGGTTCGAGTACACCGTCAGCGGCGGCGGGCTGCAGGTGGTGAACATGGTGGACCTGGAGGACTACGTGAAGGGCGTCCTACCCTCCGAGATGCCGGGGGACTGGGAGCTGGAGGCCCTGAAGGCCCAGGCGGTCTGCGCCCGGACCTTCGCCTGCCTGAACACCAAGCACCTGTCGGCCTACGGCTTTGACGTGTGCAATTCCACGGACTGCCAGGTGTACAGCGGCGTCGGCGCCGCCACCTCCGCCACGGACCGTGCGGTGGAGGAGACGGAAGGGGAGTGCCTCTACTATGACGGAGAGCTGGCGGAGGCCTACTACCACTCCTCCGACGGCGGCGCCACCGAGGACGCGGAGAACGTCTGGGGCACCGACATCCCCTATCTCCAGGGGAAGGAGGACCCCTACGAGGCTGGGATCTCCATCCCCAACTACAGCTGGACCGTCACCTACACCTGGGACGAGCTGACCTGGGTGCTGCAGAACAGCGGCTATGACATCGGCACCGTGGTGGACGCCTATGTATCAGAGTATACAGATCTGGGCAATGTGTATTCCGTCACCTTTGTGGACAGCCGGGGCCGTGAGATGACCATGACCGGCGACAACGCCCGGATGGCCTTCTACAGCACCACCCTGGGCAAGAACGTCCCCAGCCTGCGGTTTACCATCACCGGCGGCACGGGCGGCAGCGGCTACGCGGTGAACAGCGCCGGAAATACCCTCTCCAGCCTGGACGGGGCGTCCGTCATCTCCGGCAGCGGCACCGTCAGCCGCCTGGAGGGGGAGGACCACACCGCCCTCACCGCCTCCGGCAAGACGGACCTGACCGGCGGGACCTCCGGGGGCGGCACTGCCTCCCGGGACGGCATCACCATCACCGGCACCGGCAGCGGCCACAACGTCGGCATGAGCCAGTACGGCGCCAAGGCCATGGCGGAGCAGGGCCGCGACTACATCGACATCTTGGAATTTTATTTCACCGGCATTCGCGTCCGGTAACGAGAAGGAAAGAGCATGAAGACCAGTGATTTTTACTACGACCTGCCCCAGGAGCTGATCGCCCAGACCCCCATCGAGAAGCGGGACACCTCCCGCCTGATGACGCTGGACCGGGTGAGCGGCGCCACGGGACACCATCATTTCTATGACCTGCCGGACTTTCTGGACCCCGGCGACTGTTTGATCCTCAACAACTCCCGGGTGCTGCCCGCCCGCCTGGTGGGCCAGCGGCTGCCCGGCGGCGGCATCTGCGAGGTGCTGCTGCTGAACGACCGGGGCGACAAGGTGTGGGAGTGCCTGGTCCGCCCGGGCCGGAAGCTCCGCAAGGGCACGAAACTCACCTTCGGCAACGGGGAGCTGACCGCCGAGATCGTGGAGCAGCTGGAGGAGGGCGGCCGCCTGATCCGGTTCGACTACGAGGGCATCTTCCTGGAGACGCTGGAGCGGCTGGGCAAAATGCCCCTGCCCCCCTACATCAAGGAGGAGCTCCAGGACCAGGAGCGGTACCAGACCGTGTACTCCAAGGTCCTGGGCAGCGCCGCAGCCCCCACGGCGGGGCTCCACTTCACGCCGGAGCTGCTGGACACCATCCGGCAGAAGGGCGTGGAGATCGGGTATGTGACCCTCCATGTGGGGCTGGGCACCTTCCGGCCCGTGAAGGAGGACACCATCGAGGAACACCCCATGCACAGCGAATACTGCACCATCCCCCAGGAGACGGCGGACCTGATCAACGAGACCCGGGCAAACGGGGGCCGGTGCATCTGCGTGGGCACCACCTCCTGCCGGACGCTGGAGTCCTGGGCCGCCGAGGACGGCCACATGGAGGCCAAGTCCGGCTGGACGGACATCTATATCTACCCCGGCTACAAATTCAAGGTGATGGACGGGCTGGTGACCAATTTCCACCTGCCGGAGAGCACCCTCATCATGCTGGTGTCCGCCTTCGCCGGACGGGAGCACGTGCTGGCCGCCTATGAGGAGGCGGTGCGGGAGAAATACCGCTTCTTCTCCTTCGGCGACGCCATGTTCATCAGCTGACTTCACCGCGCCCGGCGGGCCTGCCGGGCGCTTTTTCAGAGGAGGACCCCCATGCTGGAGCTTCTGCACATTGAGAATATCGCGGTCATCCAGGAGGCGGACATCCAGTTCCGCCCCGGCTTCAACGCCCTCACCGGCGAGACCGGCGCCGGCAAATCCATCGTCATCGACGCCATGGGGGCCGTTCTGGGGGGGCGCACCTCCCGGGACCTGATCCGCACCGGCGCGGACCGGGCCTTTGTCAGCGCGGAGTTCTCCCAGGTGCCCGACGGCCTGCCGGGGCTGGCGGAGACCGGCACCGCCCCGGACGAGGACGGCCACCTGCTGCTCCAGCGGGAGCTGACGGGGGACGGCAAGAACCTCTGCCGGGTCAACGGCCGGCCCGTCACCGTGGCCCAGCTGCGGCGGATCGGAGAGGAGCTTCTGAACATCCACGGCCAGCACGACGGCCAGCAGCTGCTGGACGAGGAGCAGCACCTGAGCTATCTGGACCGCTTCGGCCGGACGGAGACGCCTCTGGGCCGGTATCAGGCGGCCTACAGCACCATGGCAGAGCTGCAAAGCAAGATCCGGGCCCTGCAGATGGACGAGGCGGAGAAGGCCCGGCGGATGGACAGCCTCCGCTTCCAGATCGGCGAGCTGGAGCAGGCCCAGCTGGTGCCCGGCGAGGAGGAGAGCCTCACGGAGCGGCGGGACCTGCTGCGGAACGGGGAGAAGTACCTCTCCGCCCTGTCCGGCGCGGACTACTGCCTGAACGGCGGGGAGGAGGGAGGAGGCGCCGTCTCCGCCCTCCGGGACGCGGAGGAGGCCGTCTCCGGCATCCGCACCCTGTCCGACGACATGGGAGAATTGTACAAACGCTTGGAACAGCTGCGCTGTGAAGCCTATGACCTTGCCGAGACCATCCGGGACAAGCGGGAGGAGTTCGACTTCTCCCCGGCGGAGCTGGACGCGGTGGAGAGCCGCTCCGACCTCCTGTACCGGCTGAAAAAGAAGTACGGCGCCACGGTGGAGGAGATGCTGGCCTACCTGGACAAGTGCCGGGCGGAGCTGGACGACATGGAGACGGCGGACGACACCCTGGCCCGGCTGGAGCAGCAGCTGGAGACGGCCCGGAAGGCCGTCCTGGCGGCAGGCGCGGAGCTGACCGCCGCCCGGCGGGAAGCCGCCGGCGTCCTGGAGCAGCGCATCCAGTCGGAGCTCCGGGACCTGGATATGCACAAGGTCCGGTTCGCCATCGACTTCGGCGAGCAGGAGCCGGGCCCCGACGGCTGCGACGCCGTGCGCTTCCTGATGTCCGCCAACGCCGGCGAGGATCTGAAGCCCATCGCCCGGATCGCCTCCGGCGGTGAGCTGGCCCGCATCATGCTGGCCCTGAAAAACGTGCTGGCGGAGCAGGAGTCCATCGGCACGCTGGTGTTCGACGAGGTGGACACCGGCGTCAGCGGCCGGGCGGCCCAGAAGGTGGCGGAAAAGCTGGCCCAGGTCAGCCGCCGCAAGCAGGTGCTGTGCGTCACCCACCTCCCGCAGCTGGCCGCCATGGCGGACACCCACTTCTCCGTGGAGAAGGGGGAGCGGGACGGCCGCACCTACACCCGTGTGGTGCTGCTGGACCGGGAGCAGCGGAAGGCGGAGCTGGCCCGGATCACCGGCGGCAGCCACGTGACGGAGGCCCTTCTGGCAAGCGCCGGGGAGCTGCTGGACCAGGCGGAGCGATACCGGAGTGAATTAGGAATTAGGAATGAGGAATGAGGAATGAGGAATTTCTGGGTCCGGCAAAGCCGGACCCATTTTTATTGTTCCGCCGCAGGCGGAGCACATCAATTCCTAATTCCTAACTCCTAATTCCTAACTCCTAATTCCTAACTGACCAAACGCCCCTCTTCCGCATACACTGGCGGGAAGAGGAGGGAAGCCCATGCGCTTTTTCGCAGACTACGACCGCAGCGCCGCTGTGCTGTACGCCCACCAGTGGGCCTATGGCCGGAACCCGGCCTTCTATGACTATGAGAATTTGGGAGGGGACTGCACCAACTTCGCCTCCCAGTGCGTGTTCGCCGGCAGCGGCGTCATGAACTTCACCCCGGACTTCGGCTGGTACTACATCGACGCCAACCAGAAGTCCCCCTCCTGGACCGGGGTGCCCTACTTCTGGAACTTCATGACCCGCGGCACGCCCTCTGTGGGTCCCGTGGCCCAGCCCTGCGCCCTGGAGGACCTGCGGCCCGGGGACCTGGTCCAGCTGAGCTTCAACGGCCAGGAATTCCAGCACACGCCGGTGGTGGTGCGGGTGACGGCCCCCATCACCCTGGAGACGGTGCTGATTGCCGCCCACAGCTACGACGCCGACAACCGGCCCCTGTCCACCTACACCTTCCAGGACATCCGGTTCCTCCATATGCTTGGCACCATCCGGCCGTGAGCGGGGGAAAATTTACAATTCGTTCATTTTTGGTGCCGCTCCTTTGCGCTATCATGGGACTAACTTGTACAAGAGAGGGTGGTCTCCATGAAGAAGTGGTTGTCCGGCCTGCTGACAGCGGCGCTGACGGCGGGCCTGCTGGTGCCGTCCGCCGGCGCTGTGGAGACGGGCTTTGCCGACGTGCCCGCCTCCAGCGCTCTGGCGGACGAGGTGGCCAAGGCCGTGGATCACGGCCTGATGGGCGGTTACAACGCCGCCACCTTCGGCTACAGCGACCCCATGACCCGTGCCCAATTCGCGGCGGTGCTGGTGCGGATGATGGGCTGGGACGCGGTGACGCCCCAGACGCCCTCCTACAGCGACGTGCCCGCCTCCCTGGGCTGGTACAGCGCCATCGAGACCGCCGCGGCCCACGACGTGGCCGACACCGGCGGCAGCTTCCGGCCCGGCGACGCCATCACCCGGGGGGAGATGGCGGAGATGCTGGTCCGGGCCCTGGGGCTCAAGAGCGCGGCGGAGCGGCTGAACGAGGCTTCGTCCACCTATTCCCGCATCCACGGCGGCACGCCGTTCGTGGACCTGCCCGGGGACAAGATCGGGTACATCACCATCGCCTACACCATCGGCATGACCAACGGCACCTCCGCCACCACGTTTTCCCCGGACAACACCGCCACCCGGGCCCAGGCGGCGGCCATGCTGGTGCGGATCTATGAGAAGATCGCCGCCCCCACGGATTTCGTCCACGGGTTCTACGCCATCTCATCCTACAGCCAGTTGGATTTGACAGGGGACATGGACGCCGTCAGCGCCGGGTGGAGCCGCATGACCTGGGACGGGGAGACCGCCACACTCCGCACCACCTCCGCGGACGGCAACGAGTACGCCATCCCCAGCGGCTATGAGGAAGTAACCGATTACTTATCCAGCCGGAACATCCCCCTGCACCTGAGCGTGTTCATGGAGGGGGAGGACCTGAAGAGCCTGCTGGCCTCCGACACGGGCCGGGCCCAGGCGGTGGCGCAGATCGTGGATGAGGTGACGGTGGACTATCGGGCCATCGGGGAGAACCCCTACAGCGGCGTCACCATCGACTTTGAGGGGCTCCGCAGCGCCCAGCGGGCGGACTTCACCGCCTTCCTGACGGAGCTGGACGGCGCTCTGGAGGACCTGGACAAGGACCTGTACGTCTGCGTGTCCCCGATCCTGGCCGAGGGCTATGACGCCAGCTACAGCGGCTACGATTACGCCGCCATCGGCGATCTGGCGGACAAGCTCATCCTGATGGCCTATGACTACGACGCCCGGGAGATGGGCGATTTCGTGGGCACCACCTATCACCGCACCGCCGCCACGGCGCCTGTGGATCAGGTCTACCTGGGGCTCAAGATCCTGACGGACCGGGTGGATGCGGACAAGGTACTGCTGGGCATCTCCGCCAAGGCCACCGCCTGGCAGATCGACGGGGAGGGGAATCTGGCCTCCGGGACGCCGGTATATCCCACGGCGGAGACCGTGGCATCCCGCCTGGCCCAGCCGGACACCGTGACCGGCTGGTCGGACACCTACCAGCAGTCCTACGCCATCTACACCACCGAGGACGGCGGCCGGTACTTCCTGTGGTACCAGGACGACGATAGCATCCAGGCGGAGCTGCGGTGCGCCAAGGCCCTGGGCATCACTGGCGTGTCTCTCTGGCGGCTGGGCAGCCTGCCCACGGCGGAGAGCTGGAACTGGAACAGCCTGCTGGGCTGACGTCGCATCCCAAAATAGACGGCTGAGAGGGGAGACCTCTCAGCCGTTCCCCTTTTTTCTTGATTTTCTAACGTGTGACAAGGGATTTGCCTTTGCGGCTACCCGGAGGGATTCATTGTCGATGTGGGTGTAGATCTCCGTGGTGTTCAGATGGTCGTGGCCCAGCACCTCCTGGACCGCCCGGACGTCCACGCCGTTTTGCAGCATCAGCGTGGCTGCGGTGTGCCGCAGCTTGTGGGAGCTGTACTCCGCCGGGTCGATGCCCGCCTGGCCCAGCCGCTTTTTCACCATGGCGTGGACGGTGGAGCGGCTGATCCGCTCGTTCTGGGCGGAGAGGAAGAGGGCGTTTGCGTCCCGGCCGGTGATGGGCCGCCGCACCGCCAGGTATTTGGCGATGGCGTCCTGACAGGCGTCGTTCAGGTAGATGATGCGGACCTTGTTGCCTTTGCCCAGCACCCGCAATGCGTCGTCCTGGATGTCGGAGAGATTTAATCCCACCAGTTCGCTGATCCGCAGGCCGCAGTTGAGGAACAGCGTCAGGATGCAGTAGTCCCGCTCTTGATTTTTGCCATCCACAGCATCCAAAAGCTGGATGCTTTCGTCCAAAGTCAGGTATTTCGGCAAGGTTTTCTTCAATTTGGGTGAATCCATATCTTTGACAGGATTTTCACGAAGTAGGTGCATCTTGTTGGTGAGATAGTTGTAGAAGGACCGGATGGTGGCGATCTTCCGGGCCCGGGACGCGGCGTTGAGGCCGTAGCCGGAATTCCGGCTGTTCTGGTGCTGGATGCGGTCCCGGGAGAGATACGTCATATAGCCGTAGATATCCGTCAGGGTCACAGACGCCACAAAGTCCAGATCCACGTCCATGATGTCGATCTCGTCCAGAGACTTGTCCGCCAGCGACGGGTCCCGGGACTGCTTGAGATAGCGGAAGAAATTTCGCAGATCCAGAAAGTATTCGTCCACAGTCCGTTTGGAGTGGGCTTTGATGGTCTCGTGGTACGAGAGAAAATCCCGCAGGATCTGCGGCGCTTCGATGCGGTAATCAGCCATAACGATATTTGTATGCAGGCAGATGCCGGGCGCAGCCGCTGGAGCGGCCGCCGGAGGGCCCCAGGCAGAGCCGTGGGCCTGAAAACGGCTCCAGAGCGGTCTGGCCCCCCCTAAATTGAACAAAATTTTTATTTTGTTCAATCATCTATCTGCCCGCAAAACCTCCTTCCCTCTGACAATGAGCAATTAGGAATTAGGAGTTAGGAATTGATGTATTCCGCCGCTGGCGGAACGACTAAAATTTGTCCGGCTTTGCCGGACTCCGAAATTCCTAGTTCCTCATTCCTAACTCATAAAACCGGCGGTTTCCGGTCAAGCTAATCCCAAATCCTTTGAGATTGGGATGATGTGTGATGAGTTGGATCCCCTGTACCAGCCAATGCGTGTATCAGCAGGACGGCGTCTGCACATTGGACAGCGCCGCGGCGGCAGGCCTCCCCGCCCTGGGCGGCGCCTGCGTCCACTTTATCCCGACGGACGCAGGGCGGCTCGGATCGCCTCACCGATATTCCGCACCGGGATCAGGCGAAGCCCCTCCGGCGCCGGGAGCTCCCCGGTCCGGCGGGACGGGATAAGACACTGGGTGAAGCCCAGCCGCCGGACCTCGCTGACCCGCTGGCCCAGCTGGCTGACGGACCGCAGCTCCCCGGTGAGGCCCACCTCCCCGATGGCCACCAGATCCGTCGGAACCGGCCGGTCCAGATAGCTGGAGGCCAGGGCGATCACCGCCGCCAGGTCCGCCGCGGGCTCGTCCAGATTCAGCCCGCCGATGATGTTCAGGTACGCGTCGCAGGCGGAGACCTTCAGCCCCCCTCGCTTCTCCAGCACCGCCAGCAGCATGGCGAACCGGTTGTAGTCAAAGCCGTTGCTGGTGCGGCGGGGATTTCCCGCCGGAGACGACACCGCCAGCGCCTGGATCTCCGCCAGCACCGGCCGGGCCCCCTCCATCACACAGGTGACGCAGGTGCCGGGAGCGTCCTCCGGCCGGCCGGACAGCAGCATTTCCGAGGGGTTCTCCACCTCCTGGAGACCGCTGTCCCGCATCTCAAAGACGCCGATCTCATTGGTGGCGCCGAAGCGGTTCTTTGCCGCCCGCAGGATGCGGTAGGCGGTGTGCTGGTCCCCCTCGAAGTACAGCACGCAGTCCACCATGTGCTCCAGGACCTTGGGCCCGGCAATGGAGCCCTCCTTGTTGACGTGTCCGATGACGAACACCGTGATGCCCTGCCCTTTTGCCAGCTGCATGAGAGCCATGGTGCAGTCCTTCACCTGGCTGACGCTGCCGGCCGGGGACTCCAGGGCGTCGTTGTAAAGGGTCTGGATGGAGTCCACGATCAGCACGTCCGGCGTCTCCGCCGCCACGGACTCCAGCACGTCCCCCAGGCTGGTCTCGGAGATGACGAACAGCCGTTCGCTCTGGACGTTCAGCCGCCGGGCCCGGAGCTTTAACTGGTGCTCCGACTCCTCGCCGGATACATACAGCACCTTGTTCTCCCGGCACAGGCTCTCGCAGATCTGGAGCATGAGCGTGGACTTGCCGATTCCCGGCGCGCCGCCCACCAGCACCAGGGAACCCTTGACGGCGCCGCCGCCCAGGACCCGGTCCAGCTCCCCCATGCCGGTGGGGAACCGGATCTCCTCATCCGCCTCCAGCTCCGTCACCGGCCGGGCCCGGCGGAGGGTCCCCCCTCCCGCCGGACGGGAGACACCCCCCTTCCCTGCCGCCTTGGCGGCCTGGGGCTGCTCCACAATGGTATTCCACGCTCCACAGGCCGGGCACTTCCCCGCCCACTTGGGCATCTCATTGCCGCACTCCGTGCAGTAGAAGAGGGTCTTTGGCTTCATTGCAACCTCCCATGGTGAGTTAGGAGTTAGGAATTAGGAGTTAGAAATTGATGTGTTCCGCCGCAGGCGGAACGATTTCAATTTGTCCGGCTCCGCCGGACACCAAAATTCCTCATTCCTCATTTCTAATTGTCAGTACGCCCGCCGCGATGGCCGCCGCCAGCTTTGTCTGATACCCCGGGTCCTTCAGCCGCTCCGTCTCCGCGGCGTTGGAGAGAAAGCCGCACTCCACCAGCACGCCGGGAACCGTGATCTCCTTCATCAAGTACACGGAGGACGGCACCTGGGTCGCCTTCTTCTCATTTCCGGCATTGATGGTGCCGTTCAGGGCCGTCTGGACGGACTCCGCCAGCTCCTCCGCCCCCTCCTGCCGGTTCCAGAAGGCCTGGGCCCCCTGGGTGGAGGGCGACGACGGCAGGCTGTTCTGGTGGATGCTCAGCAGGATCGCATTCGGGATATCGTTCACCAGTGCCACCCGGTTGTGGAGGTCTGACACCTTCTTCTCCCGGAGGGTGGCGCTGCCGGGGTCGTAGATGGCGTCCTCCCCCTCCCGGGTGACGGCGGTGGGCACCCCGGCGAAGGTCAGCAGGTCCCGCACCCGCTGGGCGATGGAGAGGTTTAGGCCGCTCTCCACCGTGCCGTCACCGGCCACGGCACCGCCGTCCTCCCCGCCGTGGCCGGCGTCCACCACCACGGTGACAGGGGCCTCTTCCCCTGGGGCGAACGCCGCCGTGAAGGCGGCATTCCCATGCCACAGAACGGCGAAGAGCCCGGCAACGAAACCACACAGCAGCAACGCATACGCCACATGGCGCTTACGGATCAGAATGATCACAGGCGGCACCTCCTGTGGAAAGCCTATTCCCGCCTGCTGGTCCCATATTCCCGATTATAGCGGCTCAGGCGGTGGAAATCAAGGGCAGGCTCCTCCCGGCCCGTCTCCGCATAGGATGGCATGGGCGCATGGACTCCATGCGCACCCCTGCCACAGAAGGAGGCATCCATCGAGAATGGAGAAACCCAACACCAACACGCCCACGACGCCGTCCGTGCCGTCCACGCCGTCCGGCGGCTGCCAGCCCGGCCAGGGCTCCCTGCCCGGCACCTGCGCGTCCATGGCGTTTCCATTTGTCCCCATGCAGGAGGAGAACCCCGTCCGCTACAGCCGGATGGAGGCCCTGCAGACCGGCACCCTGTTCCCCGGGCTGGACCTGCCCTTCAAGGCGGCCATCCAGGCCAAGACGAAGATGGCCAACACCGCCCTGGTGGAGCTGATGGCCCTGGACTTCGCCATCGACGAGCTGGGGCTGTACCTCACCACCCACGCCCAGGACCAGGAGGCCCTGCAGCTGTACTGGTCCTATATCAAGCTGGCCAGGGAGGGCCGGGAGAAGTACCAGAAGATGTACGGTCCCCTGCTGCAGACGGACCTGACGCCGGAGGACGGCTTCGCCTGGCTGAAAGACCCGTGGCCCTGGGAGGAAGGAGGCAATGCCTGATGTTCATCTATGAGAAGAAGCTCCAGTACCCGGTGAAGATCAAGAACACCAACCCCAGGCTGGCGTCCATCATCATCTCCCAGTACGGCGGGCCCGACGGCGAGCTGGGCGCGTCCCTGCGGTACCTGAGCCAGCGGTACTCCATGCCCTACGCAGAATTGAAAGGGCTGCTGACGGACATCGGCACCGAGGAGCTGGGCCACCTGGAGATGATCGGCGCCATCGTCCACCAGCTGACCCGGGACCTCACCGAGGACCAAATCAAGACCGCGGGCTTTGATACCTACTTCGTGGACCGGACCACCGGCGTATATCCCACCGCCGCCTCTGGCTTCCCCTGGAGCGCCGCCAGCATGGCGGTGAAGGGTGACCTGATCGCCGACCTGACGGAGGACCTGGCCGCCGAGCAGAAGGCCCGGGTCACCTACGACAACATCCTGCGGCTCTCCGACGACCCGGACGTGAACGACGCCATCAAGTTCCTCCGGGCCCGGGAGATCGTCCACTTCCAGCGGTTCGGCGAGGGACTGCGCCTTGCCAAGGACAAGATGAACGAGAAGAACGTGTACTTCGTGAACCCGTCCTTTGACAAGTGAACGGAAAACGCCCGCCCCGAGCTTTCGGGGCGGGCGCTTTTTGCGGGGACTCAGTCCTCGTTCTTCATCAGGTCCTCCACCAGGGGCATGAGGCGGGCCTGATCCTCTTTCCGGTCGGCAAAGAGCTCCAGGGTATCGCCCTGCTCCTCGATGAGGCGGCCGATGGCGATATACCGGGACATGGAGGACTTCAAATTAAAAATGTCTCCCTCCGGGCTCTTCAGGTACACGTCGCCGCCGCACTGGTTGACGGCGTCCAGGAACTGTTCGATGTCCGCTTCGGAACGCAGTCGCATGGGAAACACATCCTTTCTGTATCAAACTACCAGCTCCCCGCTGGTGCCTAAAAAAGATACCACGGCAGGCCGCCTGTGTCTATGGCCGAACTGGATAATGTTTCAGGGAAGGTCCCTTGATACTATTGATGAAATGCACAAAAGTTTGTTATGTTTTTATACATTCAATACAAAAACCCAACTGAGACAAGCCGATGCCACGGAAAAAACCCCTCTCGACTTCTGGTTGATTGCCTTTTTCCCCCGGCTGGGGTACACTGGACCCGAGGTGAGGACCATGGACATGCACGCCTTCGGGCAATTCATCGCGGAGAACCGCCGGGCGCGTGGCCTGACCCAGCTGCAGCTGGCGGAGGCCCTCCACGTGACGGACAAGGCGGTGAGCAAATGGGAGCGGGGCCTGAGCTTCCCGGATGTGACGCTGCTGGAGCCCCTGGCGGCGGCGCTGGAGCTGACGGTGGCGGAGCTGATGGCCTGCCGCCGGCAGGAGCGCGCGGAACAGAAAGGAGCGGAGGAATCCATGCAGAACCTTTTGACGATCTCCCGGGCCAGCGTGCGGAAGGAACGGCGGCGCTCCTGGCAGCGGCTGGGGGCGGTGCTGGTGCTGCTGGCGGTGACTGCTGTGGTGGCGGCATGGGCGCTGATGATAGAGTACAAGGATTACTGGTACTCTTCCATCGTCCTGAAGGAGACAGTGGATGGTGTGAATTATATTTACATCGACGTCCCCAACACGGGCCACCTGCTGCGGCTCCGCTGCGGCGAGGACATCGACTTCGACGCCATTCAGACGGAGCAGGAAGTGGGGACTCCGGGGACGTATCCCGTCGGATACCACCTGGAGTACCGCTGGAACCGCCTGACCTATCAGGGGACCGCCACGGTGTGTGAAAATACAGGCTATCCCTATTATACAGAAATGGATATCGTCGGCAGCAGTATGGGCATGGATTACAACCCGGAGACCCTGGACACCCTATTCGGCTACCTGGATATCAGCTATGAGTATGTGGACGCCTACCCGGACCCCACAGGCAATGCCTCCTTGTATACCTGGAACTTCTGGCTGGGAAACGGATGGGATAACTGGCAGGTGGAATGCCTGCTGACCGTAAAGGACAGCCGGGGATTTGCCAACGTGGACTGGGACGGAGACGGGCAGTCGGAACTGGCGATCCGTACCCGCTGGGAGGAAAAGCCATACGCCATCTACGATCTGGAAGACGGTGCTCTCTCCATTACCTATCCGGACACCGTGGACGAGGCCCTGGCGGAGCGCCTGATGACGGCGAAGGAGATGCAGGACGCCCTAGAGCGGCAGCTGTTCTGGGGCCTGGAGAGCGACTGAAAAAGCGGGGGCGTCAGCCCCCGCTTCCCTGTTTATTCCGCTTCCGCCGCCTCGCCCCGGCCCAGCAGGGCCAGGATGGCGTGCTTGTCGCCGGGGAGTTCTTCCACCAGCACCCGGTACTGTTCTTCATTCAGCACCGGGACCCCCAGCTCCTGGGCCTTCCGGAGTTTGGAACCGGCGGCCTCCCCCGCCACCACGGCGCTGGTCTTTTTGGATACCGACCCGGACACCTTGGCCCCCAGGGCCTCCAGCTTCTCCCCGGCCTCCTTGCGGGAGGCGGACTCCAGCTCGCCGGTGAGGACGAAGGTCAATCCAGCCAGCAGGTCGCCCGCTGGCTGGGCGGTGCTCTCCATGTTGACGCCCGCCTCTTTCAGGCGGCGGATCAGGTCCTTCGCCTGGTCGCCCTGGAAGTAGTCCACGATGCACCGGGCGGTGACGCCGCCCACGTCGTTGATCTCCGTCAGCTCCTCCTCCGTGGCGTTCATGAGGGCATCCATGGAGCCGAAGTGGGCGGCGATGGTCTTGGCGGCCTTCTCCCCCACCTGCCGGATGCCCAGGCCGTACAGCAGGCGGCTCAGGTCGTTGGATTTGGAGTTCTCGATGGCACGGATCAGGTTCTCCGCGGACTTGTCCCCCATCCGGTCCAGCTTGGCCACGTCCCCGGCGTGGAGGCCGTACAGGTCCGCCGCGTTGGCAATCAGCCCCCCGTCGATGAGCTGCTGGATGACCGCCGGGCCGCAGCCGTCGATGTCCATGGCGTCCCGGCTGGCGAAGTGGGTCAGGTTCCGCAGCAGCTGGGCCGGGCACTCGGCGCCGGTGCACCGCAGGGCCGCGCCGTCCTCGTCCCGGACCACCGGGGCGCCGCACACCGGGCAGGTGTCCGGCAGCGTGTAGGGCACGGTGCCCTCCGGCCGTTTGTCAAAGTCCACGCTGAGGATCTCCGGGATGATCTCCCCCGCCTTCTGGACCAATACCGTGTCGCCGATCCGGATGTCCTTCTCCGTGATGAAGTCCTGGTTGTGGAGGGTGGCGTTGGTGACGGTGGTGCCCGCCAGCCGCACGGGAGAAAGCACCGCCTTGGGGGTCAGCACGCCGGTGCGGCCCACCTGGACCACGATGTCCTGGACCACGGAGTATTTCTTCTCCGGCGGGTACTTGAAGGCCACCGCCCACTTGGGAAACTTGGCGGTGGAGCCCAGCCGGTCCCGGTCCGCCAGATGGTCGATCTTGATGACCGCCCCGTCAATGTCGAAGGGGTAGTCCATGCGCTCGTCGTTGATGCGGTCGATCTCCGCCTGGATCTCGCCGGGGTCGGAGAGGGTCTTGTGGGGGATCACCTTGAAGTGCTGGGAGGCCATGTACTCCAGCGTCTCCGAGTGGTTCTGGAACGTCTTGCCCTCCGCCAGCTGCAGGTTGAACACCTGGATGTCCAGCTTCCGCTCCGCGCAGATCTTGGGGTCCAGCTGCCGCAGGGAACCGGCGGCCGCGTTCCGGGGATTGGCCATCAGGGGCTTGCCCTCCAGCTCCCGCTTGGCGTTGAGCTCCGCGAACACCGCCCGGGACATGTAGACCTCGCCCCGGACGATGAGCCGGGGCAGCTTCTCCGGCAGCTGCATGGGGATGGCGCGGATGGTCCTGAGGTTCTCCGTCACGTCCTCCCCCACCCGGCCGTCGCCCCGGGTGGCGCCCCGGACGAACACGCCGTCCCGGTACTCCAGGGCCACGGACAGGCCGTCCACCTTGGGCTCCACGGAGTAGGCAGCCCCGTCTCCCAGGGCCTCGTTCATCCGCCCCAGGAACTCGGAGACCTCCTCTGCGTTGAACACGTCCTGGAGGCTCTCCAGGGGCACCGGGTGCTCGTAGGTCTCAAAGCCTTCCAGGATCTTGTCGCCCACCCGCTGGGTGGGGGAGTCCGGGGTGATCTCCTCCGGGTGCTCCGCCTCCAGCTCCTCCAGCCGGCGGTTCAGGCGGTCATACTCGTAGTCCGGGATCACCGGCGCGTCCAAGACGTAGTACAAATAGCTCTGCTGGTTCAGAAAGTCCCGCAGCTGCTTCATTTCCTCGCGGTAGTCCATAGGGCAGCTCCCTTCTCAGCTGTTGTTCAGAATATAGTCCTTCAGATCCTCTTCATAGGTATCCGGGTCTGTGGAGAAATAGGTGTAGGTGTCCGGCACTGTTCCCACGATCACCGTCTCCGCCACGATGAAGGAGTTGGACACCTTGGTGGCGGTGCGGAATCCCGGCAGCAGAATGCTGACGGAGACATCCACCGTCAAAATGATCTGGTGTTTCGTCTGGTTGATGCCGGCGGAGGTGAAGGCGTTGCGGAAGTTGGCCTCCGACGAGCCCACCGACTCCATCCGCACGCTGATCCGGGGGCCCCGCCCCGCCAGCAGGGCCGAGCCCGTCAGGCTGCCGATGGGAATGGACAGATCCCCGGTAGGCACCTGGCTGATGCGGGTCAGGACGGTGTCCAGGATCTCCGCCTGCAGGTGGTTGAAGGCCGCCATGTTGCTCCGCACGGCGGTGATGTGGCCCTCCGTGTCCTTCTCAAAGGCCACCAGGCCGTCATACTGGAGTTCCCCCTGCTCGATGGCCTCGTACACCGCCTCGCTGACGATGCGGGTGACGGTGTTGGACACCCGGGTGGTGGCCATGCTCTCCAGCAGGGGCCGCATCTGGGTGGCGGCGATGAAGAGCACCGTCAGCAGCAGGGCCATGGTGAGAAAGAGCAGGGCCCGCAGCACCCTCCGCCGGTCCATCCGCCGGCGGTAGAAGTAAAATCCGCGCCAGATCATGGGCGCCACCCCCTTCCTGCCATTGTATGCGGGGGCGGCCTGGCCTTATTTCAGGGCGTTCACCAGGTCCTTAAAGACCTTGCCCCGCTCCATGAAGTTGGCGAAGCGGTCAAAGGAGGTGCTGGCCGGGGACAGCAGCACCACGTCGCCGGGCTGCGCCGTCTCGCGGGCCAGCTCCACCGCAGCGGGGTAGCTGTCCACCTCCGTGATGGGCAGGCCGGTGAAGTTGGCGGCCTTCTCCGCGGCGGCCCGGATGACCCCGGCGGTGGCGCCACAGAGGATCAGGGCCTTCACGTGCTCGTTGATCTCCGGGCCGATGGCGTCATAGGAGATGCCCTTGTCCTTGCCTCCGGCGATCAGGATGACCTTCTCGGGGAAGGACCGGAGCCCGGCGATGGTGCGGCTGGGGCTGGAGGCGATGGAGTCGTTGTACCATCGGACCCCGTCCAGCTCCCGCACCAGCTCGATCCGGTGCTCCACGCCGCCAAAGGTCCGGGCGAAGTCCCGGATGGTCTCATCGGACACCATCCCGTCCACGGCGGCAATGGCGGCCATGTAGTTCTCGATGTTGTGGACGCCGGGCAGCTTGATGTCGGCGGTGTCCAGCACCACCCGCTCCCCCAGGGGACCCCGGCAGACGATGGACGTGCCCCGGAGGAACACGCCGTCCGCCACCTCCCGCTTCCGGGAGAACCACCGCACCCGGCCCGGGGCCTTTTCCGCGCAGCGGCAGGTCCCCTCGTTGTCGGCATTGAAGATTGCAATATCCTGGGCCGTCTGGTGTATAAAGATATTCTCCTTGGCAGCAATATACTCCTGGTAGCTCTTGTGGACGTCCAGGTGGTTGGGGGACAGATTCGTCATGACGGCGATGTGGGGGCTCCGCTCCATGGTCATCAGCTGGAAGGAGCTGAGCTCCAGCACCGCCAGGTCGCCGGGATGGATGTCCGGCGTGTCGCACAGCAGCGGGTGGCCGATGTTGCCCCCCAGGTGGACGGTGCGTCCGGCGGCCTCCAGCAGCTTTGCGATGATGGTGGTGGTGGTCGTCTTGCCGTCGGAGCCGGTGACGGCGATTTCCCCGCAGGGGCAGACCTCAAAAAAGACCTCCATCTCGCTGGTGAGCCGGCTCCCACGCTCCACCGCCGCCGACAGCTCCGGCACGTCGGGCCGCAGGCCGGGGGTGCGGAAGATCACGTCCTCCGTCAGGTCCTTCAGGTAGTCCTCCCCCAGCTGGAGGCGGCAGCCGTGCTGTTCCAGCTCGTCGCCCAGGGGCCCCAGGGCCTCCCGGGATTTTTTGTCACAGGCGGTGACCGCCACGCCCCGGTCCAGCAGCAGCCGGATCAGGGGCTGGTTGCTGACGCCGATGCCGATGACGGCCACGGACTTGCCCCGCAGGGAATCCAGATATTCCTCAAACTTCATGGGTACGCTCCTCACGCCGCGCAGGCGGCAGAAATCAACAGGTATAAAAATTATACCGCACTCCGGGGAAAATTACAACCAGGCCGTCCCTCTTCTGGTGGTTTTTCTCCGGGTTGCTCGGAAGGGAACGGTTTGTTATACTGGCCTCAGTATCCGGAAAGGAGTGCCGCTGTGATGAGAATGAGCCTTGGTGTCAATTTCGACCGGGACTGAACCCGGCTGTCCCCTTCTGAGATCATCAAAAAGGAGTGACAGCCATGAAGCTGGGAACCAACTGTGCTCTGTTGGTCGTCGATATCCAGCAGGAGGACTTTCAAACCATGACCGTTGACAATCTGGGGGACCCCGCCTGGGACTGCATCCGCAGTGCCCGGCGGGTGTTGGACGTGTTCCGCGCCCGCCGCCTGCCGGTGATCCACATCCAGGAGGCCCACCGGGCGGATCATGTGGATTTCGGTCGGGAGCTGGACGGCGCCGAGGGCCTCCACTGCCTGGAGGACAGCCCCGGCACGGACTTCGCCTGGCTCACCTACCCCCTGCCGGGGGAGTACCGGGTGGTCAAGCGGCGGTACAGCGCCTTCTTCGGCACGGATCTGGAGATCCTGCTGCGGGGCCTCCACGTGGACACGCTGGTGCTGGTGGGCGGCCTGACGGACGTGTGCATCCACTACACCGCCGCGGACGCCCACCAGTGGGACTACCATATCCGGGTCGTGACAGACGCGGTGGCCGGCTCTGATCCGGAGGCCCACGCGGCCTCCCTGCGGGCCATCCGGTATCTCCAGCGGGATGCCCTGGTGACGGCCGCCGATGTGGAGGCCGCGGAGTAACCGGGCGTTGACAATCCCGCCGGATTCCGGTAAAATAGACGGGCGAGTAAGACAGACAGTCGCGCGGCCAGGCCGAAAGGCCGTCCGTGAGGAAAGTCCGGGCTCCACAGGGCAAGGATAACGGGTAACGCCCGCCGAAGGCGACTTCAGGAAAAGTGCAACAGAAATAAACCGCCGGCAGAGTTACTCTGTATCGGTCAGGGAAACAGCGACGGCTGAACACGATGCCCCGCGGAGCGGGGCGAGGGAAACTTCCCCGAACAGCGCAATCGCCCCCGCGCGGAACAGCGCAGGGGTGTTGTGTGAAGAGGGACGAAGGGTCCCTCTTCGCGATTGAAATCAGCCCGCCGCAGCGGCCGCTCCCGCAGGGAGCGGTAAGCCACCCTTACCGACAGAGAGTAGCTCTGTCGGTAAGGGTGGAAAGGTGCGGTAAGAGCGCACCCGACGGCTGGAGACTGTCCGTCGCTGTAAACTCTATCCGGAGCAACACCGGTATGGGAGCTGGGGGCCCGACCCCCAAGGCTGGCCCGGCCGCTCCCGGGGTGGCTGGAGCGTATCGGCAACGATGCGTCGAGATAGATGACTGTTTGATACAGAACCCGGCTTACAGTCTTGCTCGTACAAGAAGAGGTCCTGGCGAACGCCAGGGCCTCTTTTTGTCCCTATTGATACCGGTACTGCTGCGCGGTGTACTGGTCGATGCAGCGGAGAAACAGTTCCCGGCTCCGGAAGGCCAGATACTGCCCGCCTGCCTCCGGGTGGAAGGAGACCACCCGCCGCACCGGGTCCACCCACAGCTCCCAGAGGGGATACGCAGGAGTTTCCATAGGCGGCACCTCACCACCGCCCTTCCCACGGGGCCCGCATCTGTTCCAAAATCTCCTCCGGCAGAGTGTCCGGCCATGTCTCCACAATCTCTCCGTCCACATAGTCATAAACGGTGTAGGGTTTTTCCGGCCAGCGGGTGCGGACGGCCACCTCCGGCTCTCCGTCCCCATCCACGTCCAGCGCCTCGGCGTTGATGCAGTCCTCTATCTCCAAGATTGCCCGGGTGTTGACGCCGGTGGGGGCCGGCTCCTCCGGATCATAGGGCCAATACCGGACGTCACATAAGAACACCAGATTTTCGGACTCTGCGTAGGGGTCCGGGTAGTAGCCGTCCCGGAGATACTGGACACTGGTGTAACCGAAGAGAAGCGGCACACTGCCGGAGTCCCCCTCATAGGTCGCATCCATGGTACTTCCCAGAACAGTGACGCCAGTGTCCTCGCAGGCAGACACCGTACCAGTGCGGGTCAGCCGGTTCCATTGATAGTCCATCTGATAGGAAATGGTGTCTCCCCACTCGTCCCGCAGCGTGAGGGCGTCAAAGTCCACGTCCTCCCCGCACTTCAGCCGAATCAGGTGTCCCCGGTCCTCTACATAGATGTAGTTCCTGCCATTCACAGTCTCTTTCAGAACGATGCTGTAATATCCGTCCTCTGGCACCACGATTTTCGTCCACGCCACCACGGCGGCGGTGATGGCCAGCAGCACTAGCACCGCCGCGATCCGCTTCCAGCTCCGCCGCTGCTCCTGCCGCACGCTGTCCCGGGAGATGTCCAATAGGTTCTGCATGGTCTCTTCCGCTCCTTTCTGCTCCGGCTGTGCCTGCCGCCGGCAGGCCATCAGCTCCTCCACCGTCAGGTCCAGGGCTGCCGCCAGGGGCTCCAGCAGCGTCACGTCGGGGTAACTCATCCCCCGCTCCCACTTGCTGACGGCCTTGTCCGTCACGTGGAGCGCCGACGCCAGGTCCTTCTGGGTCAGGCCCAGATTTTTCCGCTCGCCGCTGATGAAATTCCCCAGCCGCTCCTTGTTCATGTGTATCACCTCGGGTCCAGTGTACCCGAATCATCGGATTTTGGCAACCGACCAGCGGTAGAGAGGGATGTCTGCTCCCGCAGGGGGCCGTTTCCACGGGGGATGCGCCCCCCATTCTCTTTTTGGTCTTGCCCAAAAAGAGAATGCGCCGCGCCCGGTGGAAGAGAAAACGGCGCTAAGCGCGCTCCGGTGCAGTGGCCCTCCGCGCGCGACGGGGTCGACGTATCAGTGCCTGCTTCGATTTGGCCTTGTCTTCGGGCACGCTATTCTCTTCTGCGAGGTCGATACTGCCGTCCCGTGGCGGATGGTACGGAGGTCAACGGGGTGCAAGAACGCATTTGACCAGCTTCTCTTTTACTGTCTCGCGCTGCGGCGCTCCCAGTATTTCCGTCACCAGTGTTCCACTGGTTCCTCCTTCCGCGCGTTCTGCTTCGCTACGCGCTTCCTGGGCGGTCGTAGGGGCCGATGCCTTCATCGGCCCGTTGCAGAAGCCCCATCAACCACCGGCCAGCGGCAGCGAAAAGAGGCGCAAGATGTATCCCTGACCTCCCCGGGCCAAAAGTCATCCCAAGGGCAGCGCGTTTCCGTCTCTGACTGCCGCAAAGGGCAGCCAACCTTCCCCCGCCGGCGGCAGGAGGGCTGCGCAAGCGCAGACCGACCCGCCGAGGCGTTTTTTCTCTTTGGACCGTGCACGGCCCGTTTCTCTTTTGGCAAGACCAAAAGAGAAATGGGGGGGGCATTGCCCAGCCATCAGCATGGCTGAAATTCTCCGTCCAATGGGACGGCCCCTTCGCCATGTGAAAACACAGGTCCTCTCTTGCTCGAAAATGCACAAAAGTTAAGTTTTGTTTATTTTTTAGGAGACGAAAAGAGGACGGGTCTCCCCGTCCTCTCCGTATCCAGCGATGCTCAGTCGTTGTCCCAGTTGTGCCAGACGTTCTGCACGTCGTCGTTGTCCTCCAGCATGTCGATGAGCTTCTCCATGTTCTTCACGTCTCCCTCGCCGGTGAGGGTGATGTAGTTCTGAGGCACCATCTCGATCTCCGCGCTGGCGAAGGTGTACCCCTTCCCCTCCAGAGCCTTCACCACGTCGTTGAAGGCGTCGGGATCGCAGGTGATCTCCAGGGCGGGACCGTCGGCCTCGAAGTCGGCGGCGCCGGCCTCCAGGGCGTCCATCATGACGGTGTCCTCGTCCAGCTCGCCCTCCTCGTTGTCGATGACGATGACGCCCTTCTTGTCGAAGGACCAGGACACGCAGCCCTGGGCGCCCAGGTTGCCGTTGCACTTGTCGAACGCGTGGCGGACCTCCGGCGCGGTGCGCTGGCGGTTGTCGGTCAGGGCCTCCACGATGACGGCCACGCCGCCGGGGCCGTAGCCCTCGTAGGTGACGGCCTCGTAGTTGTCGGTGCTGCCGGCGCCCAGGGCCCGGTCAATGGTGCGCTTGATGTTGTCGTTGGGCATGTTCACGGCCTTGGCCTTGGCGATGACCGTAGCCAGCCGGGAGTTGTTGTTGGGGTCGCCGGAGCCGCCGCCCTCTTTCACGGCCACGATGATCTCCTTGGCGATCTTGGTGAAGGCGGCGGAGCGCTTGGCGTCGGCCGCACCCTTGGTCTTCTGGATATTATGCCACTTGGAATGTCCGGACATGGTATATTACTCTCCTTCTACGTAATACTGGATGACCTCCCGGTGGGAGGCGGACTTGGACACGTCGAGGCCCGGGAACTGGCCGCGCAGATACTCCACCAGCACGGCGCACACCGGGTCCTCTGTGGGGAAATGGCCCGCGTCGATCAGGCGGATGCCCTTCCCCTCCGCGTCCAGGAATTCATGGTAGCTGAGGTCCGAGGTGACGAACACGTCGCACCCCGCGGCGATGGCCGCGTCCGCGTAGTCGGCGCAGGCGCCGCCGCCCACCGCGATCTTCTGCACCGGGCCCTCCGCCCCGGCGTACCGGACGCCGTTGGCCCGCAGACACCGGCAGACATGCTGGGCGAATGCCTGAAAAGGCATGGGACTTGACAGGTGTCCCACCCGGCAGATCCCGTCTGTGCCCTCCAGCGGCCCAGGGTCCTCCAGCCCCAGCGCGGCGGCCAGGGCGTCGTTGACGCCGCCGGGAGCCACGTCCAGGTTCGTGTGCATACAGATGGCGGACAGGTCGTTCTTCAGGATCTTCAGCAGCAGGTGTCCCTGGGGCGTGTCCTGCCGGACGGTCTGCACCGGCAGCCACTTGCAGTTCATCACCGGGTGGTGGCTGACGATCAGCTGGCATCCCTGGGCGATGGCCTCGTCCGCCACAGCCTCCGTGATGTCCAGAGCCACCAGGACCCGCCGGATCTCCCGGTCCGGGTCTCCCAGCAGCTGGCCCACATTGTCCCAGTCCAGGGCCCCCTCTTTCGGGGCCAGGCGGAACAGAGCCTGTTCAATTTCCCGGACCGTTGGCATGACGCCACTCCTCTCTCATTTGCAGAAGCTCCGTGATGACGGCCCTGGCGTAGTCGCCCCGCGCCCGGGCCTCTGGCGCCGACGCCCGGTTGGACCCGGACGCCGCCGCTTGGAGCTGGATGATCTTCTCGATGATGTACCGGTCCCCCAGAGGGTCGTAGAGCAGGTCCGCCCCGGCCCACTGCTGGCCCAGGGTCAGGTGCATCTCCCCTGCCCCGGCCTCGATCACGGGATAGAGGAAGCCCCGGTCCCGCACCAGCGATTCCCGCCGGATGGCATAGCCGTTCTCCGCCAGGAAGGCCCGCAGCGATTCTGCCCGGCTCTGGGGCTGGAGCAGCAGCGTGTGGCCGCCGTCCGCGGTCCAGGGCGCCCGCTGGAGGATCTGGGCGATGTTCTCGCCTCCCATGCCGGCGATGACGATGGTGTCGCACTCCTCCGGCTTCACCGCCGCCAGGCCGTTGCCCAGGCGGTAGGTGATGCGGTCCTCCACGCCGTAGCGCCGGCCGGTCTGCCGGGCCCGGTCCAGGGGGCCCCGGCGCAGATCGCTGGCAATGGCAGAGGCCACGCGGCCCTGCAGCGTCAGCCACACGGGCAGATAGGCGTGATCCGTGCCAACATCAGCGAGGTGCGCGCCCTGGCTGACCCAGGCGGCAATCTGCCGCAGGCGGGGCGTCAGTTCCAGATGTCTTGCCATGGCTCCCTCCTGTTCCGGCTTGCGGCGGAGGACGCATACGGAGTCACCCGTATGCGTCCCGCAGATGCGGAGATCACTCCGCCTTCTTGTTGGCCTCCTCGTTCACCAGGGCCAGCAGCTTGTCGCAGTCCACGCCGTGGACCATGCAGGCCTCCTCCACGGTCTCGCCCCGGGAAGAGGGGCAGCCCAGGCAGTGCATCCCGATGGACAGGAAGATGGGCGCGGTCTGGGGGGCCACGTCCAGGATGTCACCGATGATGGTGTCCTTCTTGATCTCGATCATCAGAGGTTCCTCCAATTCTAATTCTAAAATTCAGCAGGGGTATTATACTCTAGTTTTGGATGTTTTTCAAGAGAAAATCTCGGAAAAGCATGGAAATGTGGAGAGTTTGCGCTGCGGGGTTGATCGGCGGGCCGCCGGACGGCGACCTCGGGGGTCTGGCTCCCGCCAGGGGGCTTGTCCAGCGGGATGCACCCCCCATTGCGTCGTCGCAAAGTCCGCTCAGCTCCGTTTCCGCCTGCGGCGAAAACTGCGCCCGCTCCCTTGCTCCTCCTCTCCCCACCGCGCGGGGCGCGGCGGGGGCCCCTTTTGGTTGCGCCAAAAAGAGAATGCGCCGCGCCCGGTGGAAGAGAAAAAGCGCTTCGGCGGGTCGGTCTGCGCAGGCGCAGACCTCCTGCCGCCGGCGGGGGATGGTTGGCGGTCCCGCGCGGTAGTCAGGGACGGAAACGCGTTACCCTTGGGGGACCCTTTGGCCCGGGGAAGTCAGGGATACATCCTGCGCCGCTTTTCGCTGCCGCTGGCTGTCCCGCGCGGGAGCTGGTGCAACGGGCCGATGAAGGCATCGGCCCCTACAGGAACGCGGAAGGCTTTCGGCCCTGTGTAGTGCTGCACGCCGCCACAACCGCCCGGGGAGCGCGTAGCGAAGCGGAACGCGCGGAAAGAGAAGCAGGTCAAATGCGTTCTTGCACCCCGTTGACCACCGCACCCGCGCCGCGGGAATCAGCATTCAAGTTGCCACCGCACCCCGCCGCGCCCGTCGGAAGGTCATCGAAAACCCGCAGGCACCATCTCACGCCGACCCTCGTATTTAAGCAAACTTGCACGAACGTGCAAGTTTGCGCTCAACATTTTTTCTTTTCCACCGGGCGCGGCGCATTTTCTTTTTGGCGCAACCAAAAGGGGCCCCCGCCGCGCCCCGCGCGGTGGGGAGAGGAGGAGCAAGGGAGCGGGCGCAGTTTTCGCCGCAGGCGGAAACGGAGCTTAGCGGACTTTGCGACGACGACAATGGGGGGCGCATCC
>DWZJ01000051.1 GCA_019118245.1 Candidatus Oscillibacter excrementigallinarum | reverse complement strand
CTCTATAGATATTTTAACCAGGTGCCAATAAAAAGTTAGCAAACTGAAAAAGTGCAAATACACACTAATAGTGTGTAAAATAAAATAAATTGTGTTACAATGCTACCTATGAGGTGGTATTGTGAAAATTCTCCGAATTGTCGTGCTTTTCCCGGTGGGCGTCTTTCTGTTGTATTTCACAGTTGTTTGTTGTATCATGACAGTACGATATGGGCGAAGGTGGATGTGGAAAAATCGCGCCTGGGAAGACATATACGACAACCAGGAGAACATCATCGCTCTGGGAAAACAAGCATTGTCAGGCAGACGCCTGTTGAAAAGGAGAACCATGAAAACAGTCACCATATACACCGACGGCGCCTGCTCCGGCAACCCCGGACCCGGCGGCTGGGGCGCCATTTTGATGTACGGCCCCCACAAGCGGGAGCTCTCCGGCGGCGAGGCCAACACCACCAACAACCGGATGGAACTCACCGCCGTGATCGAGGCCCTGTCCCTTTTGAAGGAGCCCTGCATCGTGGACCTGTGGTCCGATTCCAAATACGTCATCGACGGCCTGGAAAAAGGCTGGGCCAAGGGCTGGAAGGCCCGGGGATGGAAAAAGGCCGACAAGAAGCCCGCTCTGAACCCGGACCTGTGGGACCGCCTGCTGGCCCTGACGGAGGTCCACTCCCTCCGCTACCACTGGGTCAAGGGCCATGCAGAGAATGCGTATAACAACCGCTGCGACGAGCTGGCGGTGGCAGAGAGCCAGAAATACAAATAAGCGGAAGCGTGGCCCTTGAGGGGCCCCGCAAAGCGGGGCGGCGCCTGCGCCGTACAAGCGTTTTGCCACAGGCAAAACCTTGGGGAGGTGGAATTCAGTTCCGCCGAGCAAAATCAAATGAGGGGCCCCCGTCCGGCAAAACCGGATGGGGAACCATGCGGAGAATGCGTATAACAACCGCTGCGACGAGCTTTCGGTGGCAGAGAGCCAGAAGTTTAAGCCCTGAAAACGGAGGGAGCTTGGTAAATTTCCAGAATGAGACAACTTTTTCTAAAAATTTACCTGAACAGAAGGAATCATTTACAATCTGTTCATAAGAAAAACATAATTTAGAAAAAAATATCGGGTATCTTATAATCAAGCAAAGGGTCCTCCCAAACCCGATGCGTTTTCTCCCTCCTAAAAACACACACAGCACAAAGGACCGCCATCGGCGGTCCTTTGTGTGTTTTCGGCAAGGATGCCAACCGCCTGTAAAAAAGCAAGCGCCTTTCTTGTAAATCCGGGCGGCGGGGTGTAGAATAAGGCATACAGGTTTTTCCATCAAGGAGGCGTTTCAAGATGAGAGACGGTTTTATCTCCGTGGCCGCCGGCACCCCCAAGATCCGGGTGGCGGACTGCCGCTACAATGCGGAGCAGATCTTTACGCTGATGCGGGAGGCAGACAAGCAGGGCGTCAAGATCCTGGCGCTCCCTGAGCTGTGCCTCACCGGCTATACCTGCGGCGATCTCTTTTTGCAGGACACCCTGCTGCGGGGAGCCGAGGAGGGCCTTCAAACGGTCCTGGAGGCCACTCGGAATTTGGACATCGTGACGGCCCTGGGACTGCCCGTGTGGGACAAATGGGACAACAAATTGTATAACTGCGCAGCTGTTATACAAAAAGGAGAAATCTTGGGGCTGGTCCCCAAGACCTATCTGCCCAATTACGGGGAGTTCTATGAGCAGCGGTGGTTCGCCTCCGGCAGCGGCGTGGAGCATGGGATCGAGCTGTGCGGACAGCATGTGAGCCTCTGTACGAACCAGACTTTTGCCTGCGACACCATGCCCAACCTCGTCGTCGGCGTGGAGATCTGCGAGGATCTGTGGGCCCCGGCGCCGCCCTCCGTGGAACTGGCCCGGAAGGGTGCCACCGTGATCTTGAACCTCTCCGCCTCCAACGAGCTGGTGGGCAAGGCGGACTACCGCCGTGCCCTGGTGACAGGCCAGTCTGCCCGGCTGATGTGCGGCTATGTGTACGCAGACGCCGGCGAAGGAGAGTCCACCACAGATGTGGTCTTTACCGGGCACAACCTGATTGCGGAAAACGGCACCCTGCTGGCGGAGCGCCGGTTCGCCACTGGCCTCACGGTCAGTGAGATCGACGTGGACCGGCTGGCCTACGACCGCCGCAGGACCAATACCTTCACCTTCGGCAAGGAGCCGCCGGAGATCTGGCGGGTCTCCTTCTCCCTGCCGGTGGAGGAGACCCGGCTGACCCGGTACGTCTCCCCCTCCCCCTTCGTGCCGGAGGATGATGCCGGCCGGGCGGAGCGGTGTGAGGAGATCCTGCGGATCGCCTCCCTGGGCCTGAAAAAGCGCCTGGAGCACACCGGTGCCAAGACGGCTGTGGTGGGCCTCTCCGGCGGTCTGGACTCCACCCTGGCCCTGCTGATCACGGCCCTGGCCATGGGGATGCTGAACCGGCCCGCCAGCGACATCATCGCCGTCACCATGCCCTGCTTCGGCACCACCGCCCGGACCCGCTCCAACGCGGAGCTGCTGGCGGAGCGGATGGGCGCCACGCTGAAGGTGGTGGACATCTCCCAGGCGGTGCGCCGCCACTTCGCCGACATCGGCCAGAGCATGGAGAACCACGACGTCACCTTTGAAAACGGTCAGGCCCGGGAGCGGACCCAGGTGCTGATGGACATCGCCAACCAGACCGGCGGCCTGGTGATCGGCACCGGCGACCTCAGCGAGCTGGCCCTGGGCTGGTGCACCTACAACGGTGACCACATGAGCAACTACGCCGTCAACGCCTCTATTCCCAAGACCTTGGTGCGGCATCTGGTGGCCTATCTGGCCCGGGACAACGCAAAGAAGGACCAGGCCCTCCACGACGTGCTGGAGGACATTCTGGACACCCCCGTATCCCCGGAGCTGCTGCCCGCCGTCCAGGGGGAGATCAGCCAGCGGACGGAGGACCTGGTGGGGCCCTATGAGCTCCACGACTTCTTCCTGTACTACCTGCTCCGCTGGGGCTTCCCGCCACGGAAGATCTACCGCCTGGCGGTGTACGCCCTGGGCAAGACCTACAGCCGGGACGTGATTTTGAAGTGGCTCAAGACCTTCTACCGGCGGTTCTTCTCCCAGCAGTTCAAGCGCAGCTGCCTGCCGGACGGCCCCAAGGTGGGCACCGTGGCCCTCTCCCCCCGCGGCGACTGGCGGATGCCGTCGGACGCAAGCGCCGCATTGTGGATAGCGGAATTGGAGACGCTGGAGTGATTTGAAACGAATGAGCCAGTCGCCTCAATGGGGTCCCCGCAAAATCGAAGATTTTGTGGGGAAAGGAGGAGCAAGGGAGCGTCCGGAGCTTTTGCCGAAGGCGGAAGCGGAGGAAAGCGGACTTTGCGACGACGCGGCGGATGCCGTCGGACGCAAGCGCCGCATTGTGGATGGCAGAACTGGAGACGCTGGAATAAAAAAGAGGCGCGCAAGCGCCTCTTTTTTAGAGTGAAGAGTTGAGAGTGGAGAGTGAAGAGCAGTTAGGAGTTAGGAATTAAGAATTAGGAGTTGTGGTGTCCGGCGAAGCCGGACGAATTCAAATCGTTCCGCCTCCGGCGGAACACATCTTTCGCTCTCTTGACAAATTTCCGCCATCCGATAAAATAGAGACAACTTGTGAAAAATGGAAAGGAACTGGACAATGGAAGAATCAACGGAGCAGATTCGGCAGAATACGGAGCAGAGGATGCGGAAAAACGCCTTTATGCTCCACAACCACATCGAGCTGGAATCTGTGGATAAGGACCGGGCGGTGTTCAAGCTGGACATCCGGCCGGAGAGCTGCAACCCCTACGGCATGATCCACGGCGGCGCCATCTACACCCTGGCGGACAACGCCACCGGCACGGCGGCCCACAGCGATGGACGGTATTATGTCACCCAGACCAGCGCCCTCCACTTTTTGCGGAACCAGTCCCGTGGCACGGTCCGGGCCACTGCCTGGGTCCGCCACCGGGGGAAATCTACGGTCCTGACTGCCGTGGACATCACGGGCGAGGACGGCAAGCTGCTGGCCACGGGAGAGTTCACCTTCTTCTGCGTGGACAAAGCGCTGATGGACCAGAAGGTGGCAAACCCGGAGAAATAAGGGAATGCATTCCAGCGCGGGCGGTTACGCCCGCGCTTTGCCGTGTCCGGGCATATCTCTCCCCCTGGCCGCATAAGGTTGTCCCAGAGGTGAGCAATATGAGGAAACCATCATCCGGGCGCCTGGGGCGGTTGGTCCGGCGTCTGGGGGCGGCCGGACTGGCGGCGGGGACCCTTTGGGCCGCCGTGGTCACCGCCGGCAGCGACAGCGCGGCCGCCGCCTGGGCCGCCCTGCGGGAGGCCTCTCCCCTGGCCGCTCTCAAGTGGGAGCTGGGAGACCTGTGGGCGGAGGACGGCCTCTCCCCTGCCGCGGTGATGACGCTGGGGGAATCGCCCCTTCTGCTGTCCGCCCGGGCGGCGGTGGCGGAGCTGTGGTCCACCGAGCGGACGGAGGAGTCCGGTGCGGACGGCCGGGAGGAGACCGTCACGGAGCCGGTGGAGGAGACGCCTCTGGAGACCACGGAGGAGACGGACAACGGCGTCCCGGCCCGGACCCTGGTGCCCACGGACCCCAGCGGCTACACGGTCTGCGGGCGGGTGTATATCTCCAACTCCACGGACCACGCCCTGTCCGTGTCGGACCTGACGGCCTCCTTTGACGCAAGACTGACGGACGGAGAGCCCCAGATCCTGATCCTCCACACCCATGGCAGCGAGGCCTACACCCCGCCTGCCGGCACGGATGTGGTCTGGTCCGGCAACTACCGCACTACGGACTCCCGCTACAACGTGGTGGGGGTGGGCGACGAGATGGCGGAGGTGTTCACGGAGGCAGGCATCTCCGTCCTCCACGACCGGACGCTGTATGACTACGCCTCCTATAACGACGCCTACAACAACGCCCTGGCGGCCATCGAGACGTATCTGGCGGAGTATCCCTCCATCCGGTTCATTCTGGACGTCCACCGGGACGCCATCGCGGACGCAGAGGGCAACCAGTACAAGGTGGTCTCCCAGATCGAGGGCGTGGGCACCGCCGCCCAGATGACCCTGGTGATGGGCAGCGACGGCAGCGGCCTGCCCCATGACCGCTGGATGGAGAACCTGAAGCTGGCAGTGGCGCTCCAGGACGACCTCCTCCAGAGCTACCCAACCCTGATGCGGCCCCTGCTGCTGCGGAACTCCCGGTACAACCAGCACGCCACCACCGGCTCCCTGCTGGTGGAGGTGGGCGCGGCAGGCAACTCCCCGGAGGAGGCGGCCCTGGCGGGGCGGCTGTTCGCCCAGAATATGGCGGAGTATCTCATCGATATGGGGAAATGACCTCCGCTGGGGATGGATGACCCTGTGTGGAAACGCTCCCTGTCCGCTGGGACAGGGAGTTTTTCGATATGGCTGTGGAAAACTGCGCAGGGGCAATGGGCTCTTCCAGAACCGTCCCCGCGCAACCTGTGATTGCCCATTTGTCACATACGGGTGATTTACTTTGATCAAAAGACCGGATAAAATAAAGTACAGAAAATGCCCATGGGAGGAGATCCGGAGACAGGAGGTGTCCCGTGAAAAAGAAATGGACGGTCTTTTCGGCATGGCTGCTCCTGGTCAGCAGCTGTCTGGGCTGCGCACCCGGTTTTTACGAGACCGAACCCACATTGGACGCGGAGACCGCCAGGGAGATCCTGGATACATACGAAGCGGAAGTCCGTATGGTGGAAAAAATGTTCGGGGCGGACCTCTCGGATCACACGGCAGAGGCCTATGAGCTCCTGATGGAGGCGGCGGTCGCGCAATACGGAACGGCGCAGTTTGACCGCATTTCCCAGCTGGTGGCGAATCTGACTGCGGCGGCCTGGAACCAGACCGAAGAGGGGGCGCGCGGCAAATCCCACGCTTATACGGTCGCAAAACCCTTCGGCCCCCTCAAGGGCGTCTGCTTCTGGGAGGTGCCTGTCGGGTGCTCCATGGCGGGCGACCTCACCGGCACGGTGGAGATCACCCGGGGGGAGCTGGTGCAGGATCTGGAGATCTCCGACCCTGTGTCGGTGGAGATTCCTCTGGATCAGGCCGACGGCCCGGCGGATAGAACCACGCTCCCCGATGGAGCCACCGTGGCGACCCATCGGATCTTCACCGGCGTTTTATGGGGCGTGATCCTGGAGGGGCCCGGCGAAGCGGAATACCGGATCGCCTGCCCCCGGGGCGTTGGCTACGCCCACCTGGCCCAGATCGCCAGTCCCGCGTATGTGGAGCGGGCGGTGGATCACACCGTCGTGACCTGCGAGCATATGCTGGATCTTCAGCAGGCGTTGGAGACAGACCCCGGCCGCTTTCTCGCCGCCCCCGTCACATCGGAAGAAGTGGAGCCTACCGACGCGGGAAGCATGGAGTGATTCACAAATCGTTAATGATTTGACAACTATTCCAAGGAGCTTTGGAAAAACGAAAAAAATCTTATACACCATCCTCCTTGTCACTGTGGAAAAGATTTGCTATGCTTAATCACGAGAAGACGACTCTATCACGATCCCCTGCGGAGGACCGGAGCCGATCCTCTTGTTCCCCGGCTGCCGGCGCGTCCCTTCGGCCTGGTGTCTGGGGAGACGACCGGGCGTTGCCTCCTGATCGTGAATCAAAATCCCCCGTCCATCGGACGGGGGATTTTTTGCGATCGGCGTCTATTCTCCGTCCGCCAGGGGGAAGGACACCACGGCGGTGAACAGGTCCGCCAAAGTCTCCACCCGGAATGCGCCGCCGCAGGCCTCGGTGAAGGAGCTGGCGATGGAGAGGCCCAGACCGCTGCCGCCGTCGGTGCGGCTGGCGTCGCCCCGGACGAACCGGGCCGTCAGGTCCACACCGTCGGGCAGCTCCTCCCGGGAGGTGTTCCGGAGGCTGGCCACCGCCCGGCCCTCCGCCGTTTTCAGCGTCAAATAGATCCGGCTGCCCTCCAGGGCGTATTTCAGGGCGTTGTCGATGAGGTTCTGGAACACCCGGTACAGCCGCCGGCCGTCCGCTGTGATCATCACCGCCTGCTCCGGCAGGTCCACCTTGAAGGTCAGGCCGCTTTGGGAGATGGGCCCTTCCAGGTCCGCCAGGGTCTGCCGCAGGAGCTTTGCAAAGTCCAGCCGCTCCAGCTGCACCGGCAGCTGGCCGGAGGCGGCCTTGCTGACCTCGAACACGTCCTGGACCATGGCGGAGAGCCGGTGGGCCTTCTCGTCGATGATCCGGGCGTAGTCCGCCGCCGCCCCCTCCAGGGGCTCCTGGCGCAGCAGCTCCGCGTAGGAGAGCACGGAGGTCAGGGGCGTTTTCAGGTCGTGGGACACGTTGGAGATCAGCTCCACCTTCATCCGCTCACTGCGGGTCTGCTCCGCCAGGGCCCGATGGAGGCCCGCCTGGATGTCGTTCAGCTGCTCCGCCGTCTGGCGGAGGTCCGCGTCCGCCGGCAGGTCCAGGGGCGTCTCCAGGTCTCCGTCCCGGATGGCCGTCACCTGGTCCGCCAGCAGGCCGATGTCCCGGGCAGTCCTTGTGATGTGTCGATAGGAAAAAATGGTCCAGCAAAAGAGGAGAATATAGAGCAGAAGAAAGAAAAGCAGCAAAACATACCAGACTGGCGCATAGGAAGCATAAAATACACGATCCAAAATAGAGAGGATCGCAGGAGACGCACCGATTGGAATCAGGATAAGAGAGAAAATTCCAGCCGCAGCGCACCGCCGGAGCCGCTTCTGCACCGGCAGCTTTAGATCTCTTGCCAGCAGAGCATTTTTCAGCGCCCCCAGCAGGCTCCACCGCTGGTCCGGCTCCGTGTTTTTCCGGGTGATGTGCCGGAGCCACAGGGCCCACACCAGCACCAGGAGAGCCGGGGTATTGGCGGTCAGCAGCGCCAGAAGGCGCAGGGCGTCCGTCAGAGAGGAGCCCATCCAGCCGTAGTACCAGAGATCAAAGGGCGAGTCGCCGTTGTATCCTCCGGAAAAGACCATGGTGAGAAGGGCCAGAATTGCCGCCAGCCACCACATCTCCCCGGGCACGTGCCGGGTCAGGGCGGCCAGCCGGGCCTCCGCCCGCCGCCGGTCCGCCCGCAGGAGACGGGTGCTCACCAAATACGCAATGCCGAGCACGCACAGCACAGCCCGCAGCAGGTAAAACCTCTGCATCTCTTGGATGCGCTGGTACAGGCCGTAGAGGTCGTCATAGGAGCGGGATGCCCCGTCGCCGGTCAGCTGGACATAGGGAACCGGCTCCTGCCGGACAGCCATATAGACGGTCACGCCGGCCACGTCCTCCCCGGCGGTGAAATTTTCATACCCGGGGACGTCCCACAGGGAATCCTCTGTGTAAAACCCGCCGCCGTATACGTCCACCGGCTCCCCGTCCTTGGTGATGGTGACGGTGCCGTCCTGGAAGGTCAGCAGGAAGTTGTAGCCCTCCGGCGCGGTCCAGCTGGAGGAGAGGATCAGATCCGCCGGTGCGTTGCTGTAGGAGGCGTCCTCCCCTGTCCCCCGGACCCGGTAGAGGAGATTTTTGTCCGCCGCATAGTCCGCGTCCGGCGCGGCGCTATCCTCGACGGTGAGATCCTCCGTGGCAGTATCCGTGGTGCCCCAGGTGTACCAGACGCCACTGGATTCGGAGATCACATAGGAATCCCCGGAAGCGGCGTCCCACCAGTCCAGCTCACCGCCGGTGGCCATGACCAGAAAGGCCCGCAGCCGCTGGGAGATCTCCCGCCGGAAGGCGGGCGTCTCCTGCCAGTCGGCGCTCCACCACCCGGTGCCAAAAGAGGCACCGTCCGCCCCGCTGGCCAGGCGGCCCGCCGTCTGCCCCAGGCTCCCCAGTACCAGGCTGACGCCCAGCACCAGGGCCAGCAGCCCGGCCGCCGCCCGCAGTCTCCCGGCGGTCTTTCCCGGGACCCGGACCTTCACCACGCCGGGGGCGTCCTCCGCGCCGGCCAGGGCCTCCTGGACCTGGCCGGCCACCATCTGTTCCAGGCCGTCGTCAGGACCCGTGCTGTTCCATTTTGTATCCAATTCCCCACACCACCTTGATATAATCTGGCTCCTTGGGATTGAGTTCGATCTTCTCCCGGATGCGCCGGATGTGGACCATCACCGTGTTCTCGCAGGCGTAGGCCGCCTCCTCGTCCCACACCCGGCGGTAGATCTCCTCCGCCGGAAAGACACGGCCGGGGTTGCGCATCAGCAGGTCCACGATCTTGGTCTCCGTGGCGGTGAGCCTCACCACCTCTCCGTCCGCCCGCAGCTCCCGGCGGTCCGGGTCGTAGGTGAGGCGGCCGTTGACGATGAGGCCCCGCCGCTCCTCCGCGTGGACGTCCCCCAGCAGGGTGTACCGCCGCAGCTGGCTCCGGACCCGGGCCGCCAGCTCCTGGGGGTTGAAGGGCTTGGTGATATAGTCGTCCGCCCCCATGGACAGGCCCAGGATCTTGTCCGTGTCCTCGCTTTTGGCGGAGAGGACGATCACCGGCAGATTCCGCTTCTCCCGGATGCGCAGCAGGGCGGACAGGCCGTCCAGCCTGGGCATCATCACGTCGATGAGGATCAGCCGCACCGCCGGATCCATGGCCAGGTCCAGGGCCTCCATGCCGTTGTAGGCCCGCAGGACCCGGTATCCCTCCCGCTCCAGGGTGATGGCGATGGCCCCCACGATCTCCGGATCGTCGTCCACCACCAGGACGCAGTCATTCATCTCGATCCCTCCTTGAGCTGATCATAGCATACCGGGACTTTCTTACAAAGACCCGGACAAATTCCTTACAGATTTCTTACGATTTGAAACGGCAGAAAAGAAGGGCTTCCCAGGCAGGAAAGCCCTTCTTGATGGCGCTATTTTTTCAGCGGCATGGTGAAGAGGAACCGGGTGGAGACCTGGTCGCTCTCCGCCTTCAGCGTCCCCTTGTGCTCCGACGTGATGGCGGCGGCGATGGGCAGCCCCAGGCCAAAGCCCGACTGCTCCCCCCGGGAGGCGTCCGCCCGGTAGAACCGCTCGAACAGGCGGCCCAGCTGCTCCGGCGGGATGGGGTCCCCGGGGTTGGAGACCGTCAGCCGGGCCTGCCGGTCCGTCCGCCGCAGGGTCAGGGTGATGGTGCCGCCCGCCCGGCCGTACTTGATGGCGTTGTCCAGCAGCACGCCCACCAGCTGGCGCAGCTTGTCCCCGTCGCCGGTGACCGTCACGTCCGGCGCTATGTCGCTCTCCAGGGGCTTCCCCGCCTCAAAGGCCACCGGCTCAAAGGCCAGGGCACAGTCCGTGGCCAGATCCGAGAGGGAGACCTCTGCCATCACCGCCGTGGGCGCCGCGTTGTCCGCCCGGGCCAGGGTCAGCATCTCCTCCACCAGGGACTTCATCTGCTTGGCCTCGGAGCGGATGTTGTCCGCCCACCGGGCCGGGCGGGGATCCAGCGGCGCCGCCTCCAGCAGCTCCGCGTTGGAGAGGATGACGGTCAGCGGCGTTTTCAGCTCGTGGGAGGCGTCCGACAGGAACTGCCGCTGCTGCTGCCAGGCCTTGGCCACCGGACGGGTGGCCCACCGGGCCAGCAGGATGGAGACCCCCAGCAGCAGGACCAGCGCCGCCAGGCCGATCTGCAGATAGGAGCCCATGAGCTCCTGGAGAGTGGCCTGCTCCATGGACATATCCACAAAGGCGATGCGCTGGTACAGCCCGTAGTCCTGGCGCATATACCGCAGGCCATAGCTGCGGATGGTCCCCTCCGGCTGGTTCTGCCGGAGACAGTCGGAGAGGATGGCCTCCAGCTCCGCCGTGTCCTGCAGATTGGCATACGTCCCGCCGGTGACGAAGGCCCGGTATACGCCGTTGCTGTCCCAGAGATTCACGGTGAAATAGGGCAGCAGGACATCTTCCCCGTCCCGGTTGGGCCCCAGGTCCGGCCGGCCGCTGAGCGTGTCCTCCTGCATGACCCGCTCCAGCACCTGGTGGCTGATGACCTCCGTGTTCTGCTTGGCGGAAAAGAACACCGCAACAAACACCACGGCCAGCACCGCCGTCACCAGCACCATGCACATGGCCACGAATTTGATCTGTAATTTTCGGATCATGGGAGATCACCTCCCCTTCTGTCGAAAACTCTGTGGAAAAGTGGAAAAATGTGAAGTTTGTGGAAAACTAGGATTCCTCCGGCGTCTCCAGACAGTAGCCCACCATCCGGATGGTCCGGATCTTCACCTGGGAGTGGAGATGCTCCAGCTTTTTCCGCAGGAAGGAGATATATACCTCCACGTTGTTGTCCTCCGCGTCGGACTCGTAGCCCCAGACCTTCAGCAGCAGCTTTTCCTTGGTGATGACCAGCTTCTGGTTCAGCATCAGCATCTCCATCATGTCGAATTCCTTCCGGCTCAGCCGCACGGAGCGGTCTCCGCAGAAGAGGGTGAAGGAGCTCTTCTCCAGCCGCAGGTCCCCGTATTCCAGGGCGTCGGTCTGCCGCAGCTCCGGCTGGCGGCGGGTCAGGGCCCGGACGCAGGCCAGCAGCTCCTTGGGCTCAAAGGGTTTGGTGAGATAGTAGTCCGCGCCGAAGTCCAGGCCGTTCACCCGGTCGGACAGGTCGGAGCGGGCAGTGAGCATCAGCACCGGCGTGGTGCTGCCCTCCGCCCGGAGCCGGCGCAGGACCGTGAAGCCGTCCAGCTTGGGCAGCATCACATCCAGCAGGATTACATCATAGATGGCCGTCAGGGCGTTGTCCAGGCCGGACTCCCCGTCGTGGCAGACGTCCACCGTGTAGCCGTTCAGCTCCAGCAGGTCCTGGAGCGTGGCCGCCAGGCGGACCTCATCCTCCACCACCAGTACACGCATGAGATCACCTCCATTGGGACCCCGGACACCGCAGGTCCGGGGGATGCAGAAGGGGGGGAGCCCCGGGGGCTCCCCCCTCTGATTGTACCATGTCCGCAAGCGGACATGGTACTTTGACATCCCGGCGGTTGTCCCGCAGGGACGAGCCGGGTGTCATCTCGGCAATGGAAGACGTCCTCCCGCCGCTTTGCGGCGAGACCGGACGTCCTGCCAAGTGGTACAATGGCTGCTCTGCAGCCATTGTACCATACGGGAAGGAAAAAGGACAATGCTTATTCTTGCGCGGCGCTGTCCGCCGGGACCAGTCCGCTCTCCGCCACGGAGAGGATGGTGTCCACGGCGGCGGTGTCCATCTGGTAGATGGTGGTGTCCTCGCCGACACAGACATAGTAGCCGGTCTGGTCCAGGTTCTCACTGCCGAAGGTCAGCACCAGCGTCTGCTCCTGGCCGGTCTCGTCCAAATAGAGGACCGTGACCGTGGCCTGGGGGGAATCGAAGCCGCACAGGGACGCCGCCTCGTCCGTGGGCTTGTAGTCCACGCACTTGGTGACTGCCAGGGCGCCCAGCTCAGCCAGCAGGGAGGCGGTATCCGCGTTGCCGGTGACATCCTCGCCGCCGGCGGCCCAGGTGACGGTGACCGTCTCCTCCCCGGTCTCCTCGTCGGTGGAGGTCTCCTTGTCAATGGGCCGCAGCAGGGTGCTGGCGGCGCCCTCCACGGTGACGGACTGGATGTTCTCCTCCGTCAGGGCCGGGAGCTCCGGCAGGTCGCACATCTCATAGATGGTTTTGGACATCTCCGTGTACAGTGAGTTGGAGATGATATACACCGGGCTCTCCTGGCCGTCCATCAGCATATAGTAGCTGTTGCCGTCGGTGGTGGTGTTGCCCAGGGCGATGGTCAGCGTGCCGCCGTCCGGCTTCGTGGCCGTCAGGGTGGCGGCGGGCTGGTCCAGGCCATAGGCCTCCAGGGTGTCTCCCTCAGTGATGGTCTGCTGGGGCTTGAGGTTGGTAAGAAGCGACAGGATGGACTGGATCGTGGAGTCGTCCAGGGGGAACTCCGGGTCATCGGACCAGACCCACTTTCCGGACTCGTCCAGGTGGAAGGACAGGGTGGCGGTGCCGTTGTCATAGGACAGGGCGGAGTAGGTGGCCTCGGTCTCCGTGATGACGCTGGCGGCGTCCTGGGCGGCCTCCTCCTCTGCGGCCCGCTCCTCATTGGAGCGGCGGACGGCGGTGACCACCGCCAGAATGACGGCCAGCACCACGATGATCCCCACCAGGAGGAACAGCGTCTTTTTCTGCGAACGATTCATGCTTGTGTGCTCCTTCTTACAGTTTCCGGCGGTGCATCCAGCGGACAAAGCCGTAGATCAGCAGGGCCGCGGGGATCACCAGGATGAACAGCAGGCCCCAGATGCCGCCGGAGGTGATGGTGTTGGTGGGCGTCAGCAGGCTCACCGGCTCGATGGAGATGGCGGACACATCGTCAAAGCCCACGGTGGCGGAGTGGATGAAGAGGTCCACGTTGTCTACATTTGAGAAACCATTGTAAATATCGGAGTTGATGAGGGAGTCGGCGCCGTACACGGTCAGCCGGGCGGTGGTGTCCTCGTCGATCTCCTCCGTGGCCACGGCGCCTACCACGTAGGAGCCCTGGATCATATGGTCTTTATCCACTACCGCGTAGCAGTCTGAAGAGGTTGTTAAAAATGACTGGACTTTAATTGTATTTCGGGATGGCTCCGTTAAGGTAAATCCTCTTGAATAATTGAATAGAATCATAGAATTACTCATGAGATTATTAGCAGAGTCAACAGAGGTGTTAACTTCTGGGAAGAACAATGTGGGATTTTTCTGGTACCCCTGAACAAAGTCGCCGATTATGCCGTCCACCACGGACATCCCATACGTCTCACAGAGGGTGTTGAAGTTGGGCAGGTCCACCAGTTCCCCGGCCATGTTGTAGATCACCTGGCCGCCCTCTGCCAGATACTCCAGGATCATGTCCAGCTCGTCATCCGCCAGATCCTCATCCGGCTCGTTGATGATCAGCAGGGAGCAGTCGTCCGGAATGCCGCCGTCTGTCAGCAGGTTGATTCGCTCCAGGGAGATGTGGAGCCGGGTGAACCGCTCGCCCACGCTGATGGGAACGGCGGTCTCGTTGTGGCCGGTGGTCTCATAGATGGTCCGGGTGGTGCCGGTGAGCACGCCGTCGATAGCGGAGGTCAGCAGGCTCTCGCCGTCGAAGTCTGTCTCGGTGTACGTGCCGTAATAGTAATACGACATCATATCATACCCGATGATATCGCTGATGTCAAAGGACTCCTGCCGGCCGGTGGCCTCGCAGGTGACCACGATGGTGTCCGCCTCCACGCCGTACTCCGACAGCACGGAGGGATAGACCGTGGGATCCGTGTACTCCAGGGACAGGCGGCCGCTGAGGTCCGTGTAGATGTCCAGGAAACGGACGATCCGGGTGTCCAGGGTGTCCTTGTTCGTGAGCACGTGGATCACCACGTCATCCTCCAGCCCCGCCAGGTACTCCCGGGAGGTGTCGGAGATGTTGTAGATGCCGCTGCCCGTCAGGTCGATCTGGGCCCACTGCTCCGGGAGCTGAGCCAGCAGCAGGTTGAACACCAGCACCGCCACCACGGCCAGGGCCGTCAGTCCGGCGGAGAAGGCGCCCCGGCGGGAGGAATGGCGTCCCGCGGCCTCCCGCAGACTGTGTTTCCAATCCATATGTTCCATGTTCCTTCGCCTCCTCTCAGCTCCAGCGGCGCTTCTGGATGACCTGGACCGTCAGGAATACCAGCAGCGCGCTGATGGACACGTACAGCAGGATCCCCGGCACGTCAAAGACGTGGTCGGTGGAAAAGCTGTCAAAGGCCGACAGCAGGGAGAACTTCCCCAGTACGTCCGGCAGGAGATTGGCAAAGGCGCTGGAATCCCGCAGGTAGAAGGCGGCGATTACCGCGGCGCCCACCACCAGCACCCCGGCGGTGACCTTCCAGTTGTCGGACAGGGCGTTGATGAGGAAGCACAGCAGGATCAGCACCACAAAGAGGCCGATGAGAGACCCCTCGGCGGTGGAGGGTAGGAAGCCCACCAGGCCGTCCCACAGGTACAGCAGGAGCAGAAGCCCGAAGGTCCCCACCGCGGCGATGATCTGGCTCTCCGTCAGAGAGGAGATCAGCAGGCCCACGGCGATCTCCGCCGCCCCCAGCAGGAAGAAGGCCAGGATGGCGCCGTAGTCCGCCAGCAGGAAGGCCGTGCCGTTCAGGGCGATGATCAGGGGGCACAGGCAGGCGATGGCCACCGGAACGGCGAACACCGTCAGCATGGCGAAGTACTTCCCCAGCACCACGGCGGTGACGGATACCGGCGCCGTCAGCAGCAGCTGGTCCGTCTTGGTGTGGCGCTCATCCGCCATGGAGCGCATGGTGAGGATGGGGATCACCACCATGAAGATGAACAGCGAGGACCCCAGGGCCAGGGAGAAATAGGGGTATCCCTGAAACAGGTTGTACGCAAAGAAATAGATGCCGATAAAGACCGTCAGGACCGCCACGAAGATCCAGCCGATCATGGAGTTGAAATAGGAGCTGACCTCCCGCTTATAGATCGCCTTCATCGCGGCTTCCCTCCTTTTCCGCAGGCGCGGCGGGCGCCTGGAACAACGCGGCCGCCTGGGCCGCCACCGTGTCGTCGTCATCTGTCAGATCCAGGAAGACCTCCTCCAGAGAGGCCATCCGGGGCCGCAGCTCCACCAGGGGGCACTTGGCCTCCGCGAAGGCGTAGAACAGCGCCTCCCGGGCGTCGCCGTCCATGCGGACCTCAAAGCGGGCTGTGTCGTCGGTCTGCCCCAGCAGCGTGCAGCCGCTGACGGCGGGCACCTGACGCAGTACGGCCTCCGCCCGCTCCGGCGCGGCCTTGATCGTTATCTCCAGAGAGCTGCCGGAGGAGAGCTTCTCCTCCAGATCCTCCGGGGTGTCGCACACCACGAACCTGCCCTTGCGGATGATCAGCACGTGGTCACACACCGCCCGGATCTCCGAGAGGATGTGGGAGCTGATGATGACGGTGTGGTCCTTGGCCAGATGCCGGACCAGATCCCGGATCTCCACCACCTGCTTGGGGTCCAGGCCCACCGTGGGCTCGTCCAGGATGATGATCTTGGGAAAGCCCAGGATGGCCTGGGCCAGCCCCACCCGCTGCCGGTAGCCCTTGGACAGGTTCCGGATCAGCCGGGCGTGCATATCCTCCAGGTGGGTCAGGGCCAGCACCTGATCCAGCTGGTCCTCCCGCTGGGCCTTGGGGATCTTTTTGAGCTCCGCGCAGAAGAGTAGATACTCATCCACCGTCATGTCGGGATACAGGGGCGGGATCTCCGGCAGGTAGCCGATGCAGGCCCGGGCGGCCTCGGGCTCCTCCAGGATATCGTGGCCCTCCACCAGCACCTGGCCCTCTGTGGCGGCCAGGTATCCGGTCATGATATTCATGGTGGTGGATTTTCCGGCGCCGTTCGGCCCTAAAAAGCCGAAGATCTGGCCGTCCTCCACCGTGAAGCTCAGGTGGTCCACCGCGTAGTGGTCCCCATACCGCTTCACCAGATTTTTGACCTCGATCACACAAACAACCTCCTTCAGGGATAGAAGCAGGCGCGGCCCGCCTCTGTCAGCCCTCACAGTATAAGAAGGGAAACTGAAACCTATCTGAAAGAATGAACAGAACTTTACAAATTGTTCAAAGTTTTTCAAGGTTCTTTTTAGATTTCCGGGGTATGATACAGACATCCTCCAAAAAAGGATTGCTGATACCCCCTCTCTTTTTTCATTTTTCATTTCCTTTCTCTCTGCGTGCGGCGGAGGGCGTCCCTGACCAGGATGTCCTCCGCCGTATGCTGTCTTCCGTAAAATTCTTATAAAAAATTGACGATTCCAGGACTTTCCGGCAACTTTTCCTTGCAAGAACCGCCAAGTTCCGGTATAATATTTCCGCAATTCTAAGTAGCCGGGTTCAGAATGCGACTGCCCGGTGAAATATGGAGGAAAAAAGAATGAGAGGCGTACACAGCGCGGTAGACGATATTCGCCGCAACGTATTCACGGAGGTGGCCCGCCTGGCCTATGAGGGCGGGGACCTGAAACGGGTCGACGAGATCCCCTACAAGATGATCCAGGGCGAGGTGGCCCATCACCGCCACGACGTGTTCCTGGAGCGGGCGATCGTCCAGGAGCGTGTCCGGCTGGCCCTCGGCATGAATCTGCAGCGGGCTTCGGAGCAGATGCCCGTCTCCGCCAGCATTGACGAGGCCGCCACGGACCAGCGGTATTTTGAGGAGCCCCTGGTCAACATCATCCCCTTTGCCTGCAATGCCTGCCCTCCCAAGCAGATCCGCATCACGGACAGCTGCCAGGGCTGCCTGTCCCACCCCTGCATGAACGTGTGCCCCAAGGATGCCATCTATCTGGACAAGGACAAGCACTGCCACATCGACCAGGAGAAGTGCATCAAGTGCGGCCGCTGCTTCAACCAGTGCCCCTACCACGCCATTAGTAAGATCGAGCGCCCCTGCGCCGCCGCCTGCGGCATGGACGCCATCGAGTCCGATGAGCTGGGCCGGGCCAAGATCAACTACGACAAGTGCGTCTCCTGCGGCATGTGCCTGGTGAACTGCCCCTTCGCCGCCATCGCGGACAAGAGCCAGATCTTCCAGGTCATCACCGCCATGAACCGGGGCTCCAAGGTCATCGCCTGCGTGGCCCCCGCCTTTGTGGGCCAGTTCGGCAAGAACGCCACCCCCGCCAAGCTGAAGGCCGCCATGCACCTCCTGGGCTTTGACGACGTGGTGGAGGTTGCCATCGGCGCGGACCTGTGCACGGTGGAGGAGGCCAAGGACTTCCTGGAGGAGGTCCCGGAGAAGCTGCCCTTCATGGGCACCAGCTGCTGCCCTGCCTGGTCCGTCATGGCCAAGAAGCTGTTCCCGGAGCTGAAGGACTGCATCTCCATGGCCCTGACGCCCATGGTCATCACTGCCCGTATGGTGAAGAAGGATCATCCCGACGCCAAGATCTGCTTCGTGGGCCCCTGCGCCGCCAAGAAGCTGGAGGCCAACCGGAAGTCTGTCCGCTCCGATGTGGACTACGTGCTGACGTTTGAGGAGCTCCAGGGGATGTTCGACGCCAAGAGCATCGACTTCAGCACCCTGGAGGCCGACCCCGCGGAGGGCCTGAACGAGGGCACCGCCATGGGCCGCGGCTTTGCCGTGGTGGGCGGTGTGGCCGCCGCGGTGAAGGAGGCCATCCAGCACATGGCCCCCGACCGGGAAGTCCAGATCGAGTACGGCGACGGCCTGCGGGAGTGCCGGAAGATGCTGATGATGGCCAAGGCCGGCAAGCGCAATGGCTATCTGCTGGAGGGCATGGCCTGCCCCGGCGGCTGTGTGGCCGGCGCCGGCACCATCACCCCCGTGCGGGAGAGCACCATGAATGTGGAGAAATTCAAGAAGGAGGCCGTGGAGGTCAGCAGCACCGCCAGCCCCTTTGTGGACCGCCTGCAGGAAGTGGAGGAGCGGTAAACCGCAAGGCCATATCAATGGAAAGAGCCGCCCACCGGGCGGCTCTTTTTCGCGGAAGCAGGGTCCGCAGCGGCTCACAGCTGATATAGCAGCACCATCAGCGGCATGGTCACGATGCACAGCAGGGTGGTGATGGCATTGATGGCGCTGGCGTAGTCTCCCTCGTGCCCGTAGACCTGGGCGATCTGGGTGACGTTGGAGGCAGCGGGGGCGCTGGCGGCCAGCAGGCTGATCAGCAGGATGGACGCTCCGTCCGGGACCAGGGAGGCAAGACCGGAAAATTTCAGGATGCACAGCACGATCAGCGGCGCGGCGATCAGCCGCAGGAAGGCCACCTTCCAGATGCTGCGGATCCGCAGGACCGCCAGGATGTCCTGGTCGCCCATGAGCATCCCGGCCACGATCATGCTGAGGGGGCCCACCATGGAGGCCAGGGAGTCCATGGTGCCCTCGATCACCGTGGGCAGGGAGATGCCCAGCGCGAACAGGAGCACGCCCGCGAACACCGAGAGGATGTTGACGTTCAGGAAGATCTTTTTCAAGGAGATGGAGCGGTCCCCGCTGAGCAGGATGCGGCAGTGGCTCCAGAGGGGGAACTGCTGCACCAGCTGGTACATACTGGAAAAGACCACCCACTGGGGCCCCAGGGTGGCGGTCACCAGGGGGATGATCAGGTTGCCGCAGTTGCTATAGATGACGGAGGCTTGCTCCACCGGCGTCAGATGCAGCGGCCGCCGCAGCAGGGCGGTGAAGACGAAAAACAGGATGTGGATGCCGATGGCCGTCCCCAGGGAGAGGGCCAGGCCCTGGAGCAGCTCCGGGGTGCTGTCGATCTGAAAGGCGGTGACGATGACGCAGGGGATGATGAGGTACAGGCACACCACGGAGATCACCCGGCTGTCCGTGGGCTTCAGCAGCTTCAGCCGGACCAGCAGCCAGCCCAGGATGAGGCACAGAAAGAGCTGTACGATCTGTTCAAGCAGCAGTAAGACCATGAGTTGATTTCCTCCCTAAAACAAGCACGGCTTTTATCCTACCATGGTCTGCCGGGAAAAACAACCGGGAGATTCAGATTTTGTTAAAAAAGCAGAAAAACGCCCCCGTCCAACGGACGGGGGCGTTCATGGATCCATCAGATCTGCCTTAGTCGGTGACGTAGGGCAGCAGAGCGATCTGCCGGGCGCGCTTGATGGCCTCAGTCAGCTGACGCTGATGCATGGCGCAGGTGCCGGTGGTCCGGCGGGGCAGGATCTTGGAACGCTCAGAGACAAAGCGGCGCAGCTTGGCGGCGTCTTTGTAATCGATATGCTCGCACTTGTCCGCGCAGAACTGGCAGACCTTGCGGCGCTTGCCGCGGTTGGGGCGAGCGGGTCTCGCTTCACGATCAAAAGCCATGAAATGGTTCCTCCTTTATCAAAAGTCAGAACGGCAGTTCGCCGTCCTCCTCGCCGATCTCGGCGAAGTCGGATTGTCCGCCCATCGGCGCCGCGCTGCGGCCGCCCATGGGGGCGCTGTAGGAAGCAGGTGCGCCGCCGAAATCGCCGGCGCCGTCCCGTTTGGAGTCCCCGAAATAGACGTTGTCGGCGACGACCTCGGCGCTTCTGCGCTTGCCGCCGTCCTTGTCCGTCCAGTCGCGGATCTGCAGCCGGCCCTCCACCACGGCCATGCGGCCCTTGGTGAAGTACTTGCTGACGAACTCCGCGGTGCTGCGCCACGCCACCACGTCGATGAAATCGGTCTCCTTCTCGCCGCTCTGGGACTTGAAGTCCCGGTCCACGGCCAGGGAGAAGGACGTGACAGCGGTGCCGTTTCCGGTACGGCGCAGCTCAGGGTCCCGGGTCAGACGACCCATGATGATGATCTTGTTGAGCATGGCGGATGCCTCCTCACTCGCCCTTGCAGACGATCAGGGAACGCATGATGCCGTCGGTGATCCGCAGAATGCGGTCCAGCTCCTTCGGGAAAGAAGGCTCGCTGGTAAAGCTCATCAGGACGTAGTAACCTTCGGTCTTGTAGTTGATGGGATAAGCCAGCTTGCGGCTGCCCCACTCTTCCACTTCCACAGCGGAACCATTCTGCTCAGCCAGGGTCTTGAACTTGGCCACCAGTGCGGCGGTGTTCTCCTCACCCTGTGCAGGGTCGATGATATACACGACCTCATAATTGGCAGAAACCTTTGCCATATTTGCACCTCCTTCTGGACAAATGGCCCCCATTCGGGATGGGAGCAAGGATACGCCTGCAGACTGCAAGCCCTATTATTATATCGGAAATTTTGGAAATGTCAAGGAAAATCGTGATTTTTTAGTCCGCGATGTATTCCCGGACCCGGTAGGTGGCGCCGATCTCCTCCTCGCAGATCTTCCGGCAGGCCTCGATCTCCTCCTGGGGGATGGTGTCCACCACCGTCATCATCACGCTGGGCACGTATTTGCGGACCTCTTTCGTGAAGTCCTTCATGGCCTGGAAGGCATTCTCCTGCTGAGGATGGCACAATGCGTTGTACTTCTCCGCCGTGTCGGTGTTCAGGGACACGGACACCATGTCGAACCGGCCGGCGAAGTCCGGGGCGATGTCCCGGCCGTTGATGAGGCTCCCGGTGCCGTTGGTGTCCATCCGGGTGAAGATCTTGGTGCCGTGGGCCTTCATCTGGTCGATGACCCAGCAGATGTCGTCGAACCGGTAGGTGGGCTCGCCGAAGCCCACAAACACCAGCTGCTTGTACTTGGAGAGGTCCCAGCTCTCGATGGAGGCCAGGAGCTCCTCCTTCGTGGGCTCCCGCTCCAGCCACAGGTTGTGGGTGTAGATGCTGCCGCCGGAGCTCTGGTTGTGCCGCAGGCAGAACTCGCAGTTGAAGTTGCACCGGTTGGTGGGGTTCACATACAGGTTGTCCCCGTATTCATAGGTGATGGTAAAGCCTTTTTCCATAAAAATCGCTCCTTGTGTGAAAAACTCAGGAAAGTTCAGATCGCAGAGTCATATCCGAAAGGGTGAATCGGCCGTCTGAGAAAGAGACCCGGGCGGAGAGAACGGCCAGATACACCGTGGAGATTGCCGCGCTGCTTTCCGGCGGAAGCGCCGGCTTGTCCACAAGCCATAGGGCCCCCTCCTCCGCCTGCCAGGAGACCGATGCCCCGGTCCACAGGCGCTCCAGCGTCTCCGCCTGCACCCCTTCCGGAAGAGCCGCCTCGATGGATCGGCTGCCCAGAGAAATGGTCAGCGTCTGGCCGCTGCCGCCCAGGGTCAGCAGATCGGAGAGCTGCGCTTCATACAGGGCCTCCGGCAGCTGGTGATCCGTCAGAACACCGTCGGATCGCTGCAAAACGTGCAGGTCATAGAGGCTGACCTGGGTCCCGCCCTGGAAGCAGGAGACCACCGGCTCCACGGAGCCGTCGCCGTCCAGGTCCAGAGCCAGCAGCTCCAGTGCCACGGATTTGGGCGCGTCGATCGTCCAGTCCGGAAACTCCGCCAGCGTATCGTCCCAGCGAAACAGCACATGGGACGCATCCCCGCTCGCCGCGCCGTAGAGGGCCATCCCCTGCTCTGGGATCTCTGCCAGCAGGGCAAGTGGTTCTCCGGAAGTTTGCCAGTCGTACAGGGAGACGACGGCTGTGGGCAGGTCGAGGTCCTCCCCCGGTGCCTGTCCCTCCGTCACGATGGAGGGAGCGGAGAGGATCTCCGCCGAAGTGGCCTCCGGCACTCCTGCGGCGGTGTCCGCCGGCGCGCCGCAGCCTGCCAGCAGCAGGCAGGCCAGGACCGCGGGCAGCAGGTGTCTCATACCTTCCCCTCCAGCCTGAACAGCCGCAGGCCGTTGTGCCAGGTGGCCTCCGTCATCTCCTCCGGCGAGATGCCCTTCCACGCCGCCAGTTTTTCCACAATGTAGGGCAGATTCCGGCTGTCGTTCCGCCTGCCCCGGTTGGGCACCGGGCTCATGTAGGGGGCGTCTGTCTCCACCACGATCCGATCCAGGGGCGTCACGGCCACCACCTCCGGCGCCCGGCGGGCGTTCTTGTAGGTGACAGGCCCGTCGAAGCCCAGGTACCAGCCCCGCTTCAAGAGCTCCTCCGCCATCTCCGGGCTGCCGGAGAAGCAGTGGAACACGCCCCGGACGCCGGGGAACTCCTTCACGATCTCCAGGCAGTCCCCGTGGGCCTCCCGGTCGTGGACGATCACCGGCAGGTCCAGTTCCAGCGCCATCTGGAGCTGGCGGCGGAACACCATCTGCTGGAACTCCTTCGGTGGGTTCTCCGCCCAGTAGTAGTCCAGGCCGATCTCCCCGATGGCCACCACCTTCTCAGAACGGCACAGGTCCCGGATGGTGTCAAAGTCCCCGTCCGTGCAGCCGGCGCAGTCCTCCGGGTGGAAGCCCACGGCGGCGAACAGCCAGGAGCGGCCCTCCGCCAACGCCAGGGCGGAGCGGGAGCTCTCGATATCCACCCCGGGAATCACCACCGCCCCCACCTCGGCATCGGGCAGGGCGTCCAGCAGGTCCTCCCGGTCCCGGTCAAAGGCGTTGTCATTGTAGTGGGCATGGGTGTCAAACAGCATCATGGCAGTCACCTCTTGGGAAAGTGATTTGTTTCTATGGTCGATTATAACACGCATTGTGGAAAAGAAAAGGGCCAGGAGCGGGAAAAGTCCCCGGTCCAGAAAACAAAAAAGGACATCCCTGCGGATGTCCTTTCAGTCCGATATGCTCAGCCGATCTTATTGAGCTTCAGGGTCATGGCGCTCTTGCGATGAGCGGCCGTGTTCTTGTGCATGATGCCCTTGGCAACAGCCTGATCGACTTTCTTCACAGCAACCTTGTATGCGCCATCGGCCTCGGTGCGATTGCCTTCTGCGGCAGCAGCCTCGAACTTCTTGATGGCGGTCTTCAGTTCGGACTTCGCGGCCTTGTTGCGGGCGTTGCGCACTTCGGCGATCAGAACGCGCTTCTTGGCAGACTTGATATTCGGCAAACCAAACACCTCCTTAGGCAGAAAATTTGACTGTGGGAACCAGTTCCCACCATGCAGAATGATATTTTAGCATGGAACGGCACAAAAAGCAAGCTTTTTTTTATATTTTTCGGCCCAAAATTGTATATCGTGCCGCCGAACGCAAAACCTAGGGACCAGACCACAAGATTTTGTGTTTGGGAGGCGGCTCGCGATGTTCACGAAACGTACAGACCTGGCCCTGGAGGCCCGGGAACTCTGGCAGGAGTCCGCGGAGCGGACCACCCGCCTCATGGGGGTGAAGGCCACCAAACGAAAGCTGGAGGGCTACCCCGTCACCCGGGTGGACATTCTGGACCACCGGGGGGAGGAAGCCCTGGGCAAGCCCCAGGGCAGCTATTTCACCATTGATCTCACCACCTTCTGGCAGCGGAAGGCGGACTTTTTCGAGCGGGCGGTCCGGGCCGTGGGCACGGAGCTGAAAGCCCTGCTGCCGCCGGAGGGCGCCGTCTTAGTCGTGGGACTGGGCAATGCCGCCATGACGCCGGACGCCATCGGCCCCCTGGCCCTGGACAGCGTGCTGATCACCCGGCACCTGCTCTCCGCCATGCCCAAGCAGTTCGCCGGGTTCCGGCAGGTCTCGGCCTTCCGCACCGGCGTGCTGGGCACCACCGGCGTGGAATCCGCCGAGGCGGTGCGGGGTCTGGTGGCGGAGGTGCAGCCCGCCATGGTTTTGGCCATCGATGCCCTGGCATCCCGCCGGTGCGGGCGGGTGTGCGCCACCGTGCAGCTCAGCGACACGGGCATCATCCCCGGCTCCGGCGTGGGGAACCACCGCTCCGCCCTGAACCAGGAGACCCTGGGGGTGCCGGTGTTCGCCATCGGCGTGCCCACGGTGGTGGACTCCGCCACCCTGGCGGCGGATGTGCTGGAGGAGTCCGGTGTGGAAAAAATCGACGAGGACCGGCTCCGGGGAGAGCACGAGGCCTTCATGGTCACCACCCGGGACATCGACCAGCAGGTGCGGGACCTCTCCAAGGTGGTGGGCTATGGCATCAACTGGGCCCTCCAGGACCTGGAGATCGAGGAGATGAACGCCCTGCTGAGCTGAGGACATCCCCCTGCGCCCCGCCGGCCCGGAGGTTGTTCTCCTTGGGGAGGCCGCAGGGGCGGATGCCCACATCCGCCCGCCGGATCCTCAAGCCAGCTCCCCTGCGCCCCCAATGGGGCCTTATACATCCAACTCCAGCACCACCGGGCAGTGGTCACTGCCCAGCACCTCGCTCCAGATGTCAGCGTTTTGGATCTTGTCCTTCAGCCGCTCCGATACGAGAAAATAGTCGATCCGCCACCCGGCGTTGTTCTTCCGGGCGTTGAAGCGGTAGCTCCACCAGGAGTAGGCCCCGGTCTTGTCCGGGTACAGATACCGGAAGGTGTCAATAAACCCGCTGGAGAGGAGCTTTGTCATCTTTTCCCGCTCCTCGTCGGTGAAGCCGGGATTCCGGCGGTTGGGGCCGGGATTTTTGATATCGATCTCCTGGTGGGCCACGTTCAGGTCCCCGCAGTACACCACGGGCTTTTGGGCGTCCAGTTCCAGCAGATAGTCCCGGATGTCGTCCTCCCAGGCCATGCGGTAGTCCAGCCGGGCCAGCTGGTCCTTGGAGTTGGGGGTGTAGCAGCACACCAGGTAGAAGTCCGGGTACTCGGCGGTGATGACCCGGCCCTCGTGGCGGTGCTCGTCGATGCCGAAGTCATAGGTGACATTCATGGGCTCCTGCCGGGTGAAGATCGCGGTGCCGGAATAGCCGGCCTTGTCGGCGCTGTTCCAGTAGCGGTGATAGCCCGGCAGGTCGAAGGATGCCTGCTCCGGGCGCATCTTCGTCTCCTGCAGGCAGATGATGTCCGCGTCGGCGAAGGCGCAGAAGTCCAGAAAGCCCTTGCCCAGGCAGGCCCGCAGGCCGTTGACGTTCCAGGATACCAGTCGCATAGGGGTCCTCCTTTGTAATATGGATGATACAGCGTCCATATTGTATCGGATTTCCTGGGAAAATACAATCCCCAGAGGGAATGCCGTATCCGTGGGGGCCGATGCCCTCATCGGCCCGGAATGGATCATTCTTCCTGGAATAGTTAGGCCGCCAGGCTACGGGTGTTCCTTAATATAAATGACCTCCCACGTCCCGTCCAGGGCCCGTTCCAGGTACCAGAGGGAGGGGACGCGCCAGCTTCCGGCCTTGCGGTTCCCTGCCGCGTCATATCCCTCCTGGGAATAGAACACCCACATCTGGCCGGAACTGCCGGAGAAGTGGGCGGACCACAGGTCCAGGTCGTGTTCCTCCCGGACGACTTCGGGGTAACGGTCCCGTGGGAAGCAGTAGCGGCGCAATTCGCCGTAGCGGACAGCGGCTTCCGCCTCTGTCAGACTGAGATCGGAAAACGCCTGCTCCGCCAGTTCCAGTACCGGCTGGGCGGTCTGCCATTCCTCCCGGGAGCCCACGTAGGCCAGCTGGGAGATCTCTCCCGTCTCATACCAGCTGGGCTGCCAGACTTGGACCACCCGGTGGAGGGGGAAATACTGCAAGAAGATCACCAGCGCCGTGAAGATCAGGAGAACTGCCGCTCCCCGGGCTTGATGCCGCCAAGACTGCGCTGCCGGGTCTGGACCGGCATTCTCTGGAGCCAGGCGCGGAGCGGGAGCTGCGCCGCATCGCATCAGGTCCAATATGCCGACACCCAAAACCTCAGCCAGCGCCTCCAGCTTTGTCAGGTCCGGCAGGCATTTTCCGTTTTCCCACTTGCTGACGGCGGCGCCGGAGACCCGGAGCGCCTCCGCCACCTGCTCCTGGGTCAGCCCCCGCCGGGTGCGCAGCTCCCGCAGATATGGGCCAAATTTACCGGGCTCCATGTCATCACCCCCGCCTCAGCATACCACCGGCGGCTGGTTTTGTAAAACAACCTGTGGTTAAGCTGTGGCTTTCCGTGCTGCTAGGTCCGGAAACGGCCTCTTTTTGGTTTCTCCACTTGTATTTTCCAGTGGCTGCAACTATAATAAAGATTCAGGCAAATACCGGCCCTCTTCCATTCGGAGCGGCCGTTTGTAAAGGAGAACACCCATGGAAAAGAAGAAGTTCTATATCACCACCCCCATCTACTACCCCTCGGACAAGCTCCACATCGGCCACACCTACTGCACTGTGGCCACGGATACTCTGGCCCGCTATCACCGGCTGAAGGGGGAGGACGTCATGTTCCTCACCGGCACCGACGAGCACGGCCAGAAGATCGAGACCAAGGCCAAGGAGGCCGGCGTCACCCCCAAGGAGTTTGTGGACAACATCGTGGAGGGGGACCGGGGCGTCAAGGACCTGTGGAAGCTGATGAACATCTCCAACGACCGGTTCATCCGCACCACGGATGACCACCATGTGGAGAGCGTCCAGAAGATCTTCAAGAAGATGTACGACAAGGGCGACATCTATAAGGGCACCTACAAGGGCAAGTACTGCACCCCCTGCGAGTCCTTCTGGACCGAGAGCCAGCTGGTGGACGGCAAGTGCCCCGACTGCGGCCGGGAGGTCCAGGACGCGGAGGAGGAGGCCTACTTCTTCCGCCTGAGCAAGTACGCCGGCCGCATCCAGGACCTGCTGGAGAACACGGACTTCCTGGAGCCCCGCTCCCGGGTCAACGAGATGGTGAACAACTTCATCAAGCCCGGCCTGGAGGACCTGTGCGTGTCCCGGACCAGCTTCACCTGGGGCGTCCCCGTGGACTTCGACCCTGGCCATGTGGTGTACGTGTGGATCGACGCCCTGTTCAACTACATGACCGCCCTGGGCTTTGAGAACGACAAGTACGGCGACCTGGAGAAGTTCTGGCCCGCTGACGTCCACTTCGTGGGCAAGGAGATCGTCCGCTTCCACTCCATCATCTGGCCCGCCATGCTCATGAGCCTGGACCTGCCCCTGCCCAAGAAGGTCTACGGCCACGGCTGGCTGCTCCTGGACGGCGGCAAGATGTCCAAGTCCAAGGGCAACGTGGTGGACCCCTATATCCTGGCGGAGAAGTTCGGGGTGGACGCCCTGCGCTTCTTCCTGCTGCGGACCTTCCCCTTCGGCTCCGACGGCAACTTCTCCAACGAGCTGCTGATCCAGACCATCAACACGGACCTGGCCAACGACCTGGGCAACCTGGTCAGCCGCACCACCGCCATGGTGGGCAAGTACTTCGGCGGCAGCCTGCCCGGGGACCAGGCGGAGGACCCGGAGAAGGACGCTCCCCTCCTGGAGATGGCCTCCTCCCTCCGGGACCGCTACGAGGCCCAGATGGAGCGCTACCAGTTCCAGAACGCCCTGGAGGAGATCTTCAAGGTGGTCCAGCGGGCCAACAAGTATATTGACGAGAACGCCCCCTGGGCCCTGGCCAAGGACATGGAGGCCAACGGGCCCCGCCTGGCCCGGGTGCTCTACAACCTGCTGGAGGCCACCCGGATCTGCGGCGTGCTCCTGACCCCCTTCATGCCCGAGAGCATGGAGAAACTCTTCGGCCAGATCGGCGCGGGGGCGGACCTGCGGACCTGGGACAGCGTGGCCGCCTGGGGCGGCCTCAGCGAGACCGCCGCCGTGACCAAGGGCGAGAACCTGTTCCCCCGGGTGGACGCGGAGAAGGCCCTCCAGGAGCTGGAGGAGGCCGCCGAGGCCGCCAAGCGGGCCGCCCTCCCCGCCATCGAGGTGGAGCCCCAGCTCACCGAGCCGGTGGACTTCGACACCTTCTGCAAGTGTGACTTCCGGGCGGTGAAGGTGAAGGCCTGCGAGAACGTGAAGAAGTCCAACAAGCTCCTGCGCTTCACCCTGGACGACGGCACCGGCGCCGACCGGCAGATCCTCTCCGGCATCGCCATGTACTACAAGCCCGAGGAGCTGGTGGGCAAGACCCTGGTGGCCATCGTCAACCTGCCCCCCAGGAAGATGATGGGCCTGGAGTCCAACGGCATGCTCATATCCGCCGTCCACACCGAGCGCGGCGAGGAGAAGCTCCGCCTCATCATGGTGGACGACGCCATCCCCGCCGGGGCCAAGCTCTGCTGACATTCAAAAATATACGGCATCCATTCTTTTTCTTGTAAGAAAAAGAATCAAAAAGAACTTTTTACGCGAAACATTCGTTTCGCGTGGGGAATTTGAAAGGAGTGCTGCCGATGTACCAGTATGAATACGAGACCCTGTATGTGGGCGGAGGCTTCTGGATGAATAACGCCGACTGCCAGCACCGGGAGATCATCGACCGGCGGGCCGCCCAGGGCTGGCGGTACGTTGGCTACATCCCCACCCGCTTTTCCGGCGAGGGCGGCAGCAAGGAGATCGACCTGATCTTCGAGCGGCCCGCTGGAAACACATGATAGAAGAGAAAGAGAGTCGCGATGAAGCGTAAGAGTAAAAGACTGTTTGCAGTCCTCCTGGCGGCCCTGGTGGGCCTGGGGGCCCTGACCGCCTGCGGCGGCGGGAACGAGAACGGCGCCACCGGCGAAGAGGCCGAGGACCAGGAGGAGGGCTATGTCCCCGGCGGCGGCCTGGGCTATCTGGGGGACACCATGCACACCTATTGGTTCGACTTTACCGTGGAGGACGCCTACATCTGCCAGAGCTACGACAGCTACACCGCCGCCGCGGATATGCAGCTGGTGGTGGTGACCATGGCGGTCCAGAGTACCTTCCTGCAATCTCTGCCCATGAGCCGGTACGACTTCCAGATCCAGTGGGGCGGCGAGGGGGAGGACGACTACGCCTGGCCCATCGCCGCCGCCACCGAGGACCAGTTCCCCGACGAGTACTCCCTGGGCATCCATGAGGAGCGCTCCGGCGTGCTGGTCTATGAGGTCCCCGCCGACACCGTGGACTTCTCCCTGTCCTTCGCCGAGTACTTTGAAGACGACACCGAGGGGGACGTGTACTTCGTCTACTTCACCGCCGACACCAGCGGCGGCGCGGCGGTGTGAGAGGGCGCGCCATGGAGCTTTTTGACACCCACGCCCACTACGACGCGGAGCAGTTCGACCCGGACCGGGACGGCGTCCTCGCCGCCCTGCCGGGGGCCGGGGTGGCCCTGGTGGTCAACCCGGGCTGCGACCTCCCCTCCAGCGAGGCGGCCCTGTCCCTGGCGGCGAAGTGGCCCTTCCTCTACGCCGCCGTGGGCTACCACCCGGAGAACTGCGCCCCCTACCGGGAGGAGGACCTGGATACCATCCGGGACATGGCTCGCCGGGACAAGTGCGTGGCCATCGGGGAGATCGGATTGGACTACTACTGGGAGGAGAACCCGCCCCGGGAGCTCCAGCGCCGGGTGTTCCGGGACCAGATGGCCCTGGCCCGGGAGCTGGACCTCCCCGTCATCGTCCACGACCGGGAGGCCCACGGGGACAGCCTGGCTGTCGTCCGGGACTTCCCCCAGGTCCGGGGAGTGTTCCACTGCTTCTCCGGCAGCGCTGAGATGGCGAAAGAGCTGGTGCGCCTGGGCTGGATGATCTCCTTCACCGGGGTCCTGACCTACAAGAACGCCCGGAAGGCCCTGGAGGCGGCGGCCGCCGTCCCCATGGACCGGCTGATGCTGGAGACCGACAGCCCCTACATGGCCCCGGTACCCCACCGGGGGAAGCGGTGCGACTCCCGGTACCTGGTCCACACCTGCCGGAAGCTGGCGGAGATCAAGGGCCTCGCCCCGGAGGAGTGCGCCCGGATCACCCTGGAGAACGGCCGGCGCTTCTTCGGCATTCCCTCGACCGCAAACATCTAATATCCCCTGAGCGAAGCGTACGCTTCGCGAACAAAAGTTTTTTGCCCCGCTTTTTTACAAAAAAGCGGGCGGGGTCCGGGGCGGCGCCCCGGCGGGTCCAGGGTGGCGCCCTGGCGGGGCCCCGGAACGGAACTACAAAAAGGAGAAACGACATGATCTACAAGGATTTTCAGGGACTGAAGCTGTCGGCCCTGGGCATGGGCTGCATGCGCCTGCCCCGGAACAGCGCCTCCGACGCCGACGTCAACGAGGCGGAGACCGCCCGGATGGTGGCCTGCGCCATGGAGCGCGGGGTGAACTACTACGACACCGCCTGGGGCTACCACGAGGGCAACTCCGAGACGGTCATGGGCCGGGTCCTGGCCAAGTACCCCCGGGAGAGCTTCTATCTGGCCACCAAGTTCCCGGGCTACGACCTTGCCAACATGCCCAAGGTGAAGGAGATCTTCCCCAGGCAGCTGGAGAAGTGCGGCGTGGACTACTTCGACTTCTACCTCATCCACAACGTCTGTGAGATGAACATCGACGCCTACTTGGACCCCCAGTACGGCATCATGGACTACCTGCTGGAGCAGAAGGCCCAGGGCCGCATCCGCCACCTGGGCTTCTCCGCCCACGGCAGCTACGAGGTCATGAAGCAATTCCTGGGCGCCTACGGCGAGCACATGGAGTTCTGCCAGATTCAGCTCAACTACGTGGACTGGGCCTTCCAGGACGCCAAGGGGAAGGTGGAGCTGCTCAAGGCACACCACCTGCCGGTGTGGGTCATGGAGCCCCTCCGGGGTGGAAAGCTGGCCTCTCTGGCGGAGGAGGACGCGGCGGCCCTGAAGGCCCTGCGGCCGGAGGAGACGGTGCCCGCCTGGGCCTTCCGCTTCCTCCAGTCCATCCCCGAGGTCACCATGGTCCTCTCCGGCATGTCCGACTTCACGCAGATGGAGCAGAACATCAAGACCTTCGAGACGGAGGCCCCCCTCAGCGACAAGGAGATGGAGACCCTGCTGGCCATCGCCGACCACATGACCCGGGGCGTGCCCTGCACCGCCTGCCACTACTGCACCGCCCACTGCCCCCAGGGCCTGGACATCCCCGCCCTTCTCAAGCTCTACAACGAGCACTCCTTCACCGGCGGCGGCTTCATCGCCCCCATGGTGGTCCAGACCCTGCCGGAGGACAAGCGGCCCTCCGCCTGCCTGGGCTGCCGCAGCTGCGAGGCGGTGTGCCCCCAGCAGATCAAGATCTCCGAGATCCTGGCGGACTTCGCCCAGAAGCTGAAGGGCTGAGACAGCCTACACAACCGACAAAAGGACCTCATGGCGTAGGCCATGGGGTCCTTTTTCTTGCTATTTCGTGGCGAGCGGGGCCCTACGTCCCCTGGACGGCCCGGAGCTGGGCGTGCTTCTCCTCGGACAGGCGGTGGTTCACCGCCATGCGGCGGATGATCTCCTTCACCGTCAGCTCCAGCCCGGACCCCTCCGAGTAGTCGGCGGGGTAGATGTAGTCCACCCGGCCCTGGCGGAGGAGCTGCTCCACCCCGGGGCGGTTGGCGTCCTGGTAGACGGCGATGGCCTGGCCGCCGTAGGCCCGCATCATCTTCATGCAGGGCACGTCGCTGAGGCCGTCCCCCAGGTAGATCATGTTGGTGAAGGGCACCCGCTTACTGTCGTCGGGCATGGAGGCGTTGAGGGTGCGGTCATCGCTGACGTCCAGCACCCCCTTGTTGATGCGGTAGACGAACTGGGTCTTGGCGGTGAAATTCACCGCCAGCTTGGGCCACACGGGCCAGCCCGCCCCGTCGTAGTAGAACTCGCTGGCGTAGATCTCCTTGAAGTGTCTGGCGATGGCGCTGCCGTCGATGATCTCCCGGAGGCCCGAGGAGATGACGTAGTGCTCCACCTGGACCCCCAGGAGGGTCCCGAAGCGGTCAATGCGGTCGAACCAGCCGTCCACCCCGGGGAAAAAGACGATGCTCTCCCCGCAGCGGCGCAGGCTCTCCCGGGTCAGGGGCACCCCCTTCTCCCGGCACTTGCGGATCATGGTGTACATGTAGGCCAGGATGCCGTCCATGTGCTCCCGGCGGCCGAAGTCGTTGGCCTCCCGCCAGAAGTCCTCCGGGTCCATGCCCAGGCTGGGGATAAAGGCGTAGTTCTGCATGTCCTGGGTACACAGCGTCCTGTCAAAGTCGTAGAGCAGGGCGACGATGGTGGTCCCGTCCATGGCAAACCTCCCGTCAAACGGCGGTAATCTCTCCGAATGTCCTTACTGTTCCTTCGTGTAGTTCCTGCCGAACTGCAGGTCGTCCAGGTTCAGCACCCGGGTGGCGTCGGGGTCGTCGTCAAAGGGGTCCGCCTCCTGCCCGGCCTCCGGCTCCGTCTCCCGGCGGACGCCCCGGGCCTCCCGGGAGCGGTCCTTCCGCCCCTTCTCCCGGTTCCGGCGGTCCCGGCTCCGGGTCTCCTGGGCGAAGGCGTCGATGGTCTCCTGGATCTCCAAAGCGGTGGCGGCGTCGATCATGTCCGCCTCCTCTTCCTCGCCCGCCTCCTCCGCCGGCTGCTCGTCCGCGGGCTGGACAGGGACCTCCTCGGCCTCCTCCGGCTGGGGCTCCGCCTCCGGCTGAGGCTCCGGGGGCAGCTCCGGCAGGCGCTGGAGCAGGTCCAGCTGGCCCTGGCACACGGACTGGACGGACTGGATAAAGTCCCGCAGCCCCTGCTGGCCCGCGGCCAGGCGGCGCTCCTCGGCGGCAATGGCCTCGTCCACCTCCCGGCGCTTGTCCGCCAGGCGCTGCTCCTGGTCCGCCAGCTCCTGCTGGATCTCCTCCAGCCGCCGCTTGGCGGCGCCGGCGGCGTCGGCAATGAGCGCGTCCCGCTTGGCCTCCGCCTCGGAGACCATGCTGCTGGCCATCTTCTGGGCGGTGAGGAGGGTGGAGCGCATGGCGTCCTCCACCTCCCGGTACTCCTCCAGCTTGTCCGCCACCACCTTCAGCTTAGACTTCAGGGCGGCGTTTTCCTTGTACAGGGCGGCGTAGTCCTCGGTGAGCTTGTCCAGAAAATCATCCACCGATGCCATGTTATAGCCGCCCATCACGGCCTTGGCGAAGGTGCAGTTGGCCACTTCCTGCGGGGTCATCATCTCGTGGTTACCTCCCTATCCCTTTTCTTTCTCAGAAATACAGGCCGTTGTTTTCTAATTCGTCGATCAGATCCCCCTGGATGTCCACGGAGTAGGGGGTGATGATGTAGGTGTTGGCCGCCACCTTCTTGATCTTGCCCTCCCCGGCGTAGGCCACCCCGGAGAGGAAGTCCACCAGACGGCGGGCGATGTCCTTGTGGGTGGACTCCAGGTTCATCACCACGGTGCGCTTCTCCTTGAGGTGGTCGGCGATCTCGCTGGCGTTCTCAAAGCGCTCGGGCTTGACCAGGACCACCTTCAGCTGGGTGGTGGCGTGGATGTTCACCACCTTGCCCCGCCGGTCTCCCACCACCGGGCGGTCCCGCTCCATTCGGGGCCGTTCGTCCAGGAAGGGGGAGTCCTGTTCGTCAAAGTCCACGTCGTAATCGTCGTCCTCGTCGCTGGTGGGGCGGATCATGCGTTTGAAATCGTCAAGCAAGCTCATAGGGGAACCTCCTCAATATCATTGGTAATGCCGCCGGCCGAAGATGGCCGAGCCCACCCGGACCATTGTGGCCCCGGCGGCAATGGCGTCCTCAAAGTCGTCGCTCATACCCATGGATAGGTATACAAAACTATTATGATACAAACTGCGGCTTATGTCAACATAGAGACGGGAAACTTCCACAAAATACGGCAGATTCCCGTGGGGCTCCCGCTCCACCGGGGGGATGGCCATGAGCCCCAGGACCCGAAGCCGGTCCAGCTCCCTCACGGCGGCGGCTCCGTCGCGGAGCTCCTTCGGGAGGAAGCCGCTCTTGCTCTCCTCCCCGCCGATGTTCACCTCCAGCAGCACGTCCTGGGTGACGCCCAGCTTTTCCGCCTGGCGCTGGATCTCCTTCGCCAGCTCCAGGGAGCCCACGGACTCGATGAGGGCCACCCGGCCCACCACCTGGCGGACCTTGTTGCGCTGGAGGTGGCCGATGAAGTGCAGCGGCGCCCCCTCGTAGGCCCCCTGGGCCAGCTTCTCCGTCATCTCCTGGACCCGGTTCTCCCCCAGGGCGTCGATGCCGGCGGCAATGGCCGCCCGGCAGGCCGCCGCGTCATTCATCTTGCTGGCCCCCACCAGGAGGATCTCCCCCGGGTCCCGGCCCGCCCGCTCCGCCGCCGCGGCCATGCGGCCCCGGATGGAGCGGATATTCTCCGCGATCTGGTTGCTTTCCATCACTCGATCACCTTCCCATCGTATAGATCCTCCGCGGCGGTAATGACCTGGTCGCCGTCCCGGAGGACCCGGGTGCCTGTCGTCCCCTCCGCGGGTGTTACCAATATATAGTCCTCCACCGGCCAGACCACCTCCACCGGCTTGAACCGGGCGGTGGTGCCCCACAGGCAGTAGACCCCCACCACCTGCTCCTGCTCCGGGGTGCCATCGGTGCGGTAGACCACCTCGCCGTCCTCGTCGGTCACGTCCTCCCACAGGATGCGCACGGCGCTGCGGGGGACCCGGATGCCCGTGTAGCTGTCAAAGATGATCTGGGCGTTCTGGTGGCGCAGCAGGGTGGTCAGGTTCAGGTACCGGCTGGAGGAGAAAACCACCAGCCGCTGCCCGCTGTCCTCGTCGCTGATCCGCTCCACGGTCATGGTCAGATCCCGGTCCAGGCCGGTCTGAAAGCGGAGGGTCACCGAGTCCCCCACCTTCAGAGAGCCCATGTCGTCGGTCCGCATGAGGGTGACATAGTACCACTCGGTACCATAGATCATCTTCCCCACGCTGCCGCCGCCGGAGGCGGCGGGGAGATCCCGGTAGTCCTGGCAGGTCATATCCTCCAGCATGTCCGGCGTGAGGACCGTCTCATAGCCGTCCACCAGGCTGCTGAAGATCCCCCCCTGGGGGGCGGTGATCCGGGTGGCGCCGCCGCTCCCGGCGGCGGTGAGGTCGCTGACCTGGGCCTGGAGGGAGGCGATGGACGCCTCCAGGGCCTCGGTGCCGGTGTAGGCGTAGCTCCGCTGGAGGACAGCGGAGCGCAGGGCCTCCCCGGCGGAGGCGGCACCCTCCAGGCTGCCCTGGGCCAGCTCCGAGCGGAAGTCCACCAGGGAGGCGGACACCGCCTCATCCAGCCGCGCCGTGGCCAGGGTCCCGCCGGTCAGGTTCCTGGCCTGGAGAAGCTGCTGAAGCTGCTCCTCCAGGTCCCGCAGGGTGTTGGCGTTGTCCAGGGCCTCCTGGCTGGGGTAGATCAGGGCCACGGTGCCCCCCTGGCTCACCTTCTCCCCCTCCCGGCGGGAGACATAGATCAGGTCCCCCTGTCCCGTGAGGACCTCCTCCTCCCGCACCACGTAGCCCGCCACGGTCACCGCGCTCTCGCTGGTGTACCCGTAGGCCAGGGTGGTGGTGAAGGGGTCGTTGAAGTAGGCCGCCACGTTGACGCCGAAGTAGATCAGCACCGTCAGCAGTATGGCGGCCAGCGTGAGCCTGGTGGCCAGGGTCCCGGTCTTCATGGGTATGTATCACTCCTTTTGTCAGCTGTCAAAAAAGTCTTGTCAGACTTTTTTGCAGCCTAAAAATGCCGTTACTTTCCCACTGCCCCGCAGTGGGAAAGTCCCCACTTCGTGGGCCGCACGCCTTGCACAGCAAGGCTTTGCGGGGCATTCGATTGGATTCGAGGCGGGCTTTGCCCCCTCGAGCTCCCCCAGCTCCGAGCGGCTTTTTCCTTCTGAAGGGAGTTCTTTGACACACTGAGAGGGTCCGCTTCACTTCGCAGTGCGGGCGGTGCGAATTTCCGCGCCTACTCCCCGTTCTCCCAGGCGGTGAGGTCCACAGGCCGGGCGGGAGAGATGGTGGAGATGGCGTGCTTGTAGATCAGGCTCTGCTTTCCCTCGGCGGAGACGGTCACGGTAAAGGGGTCAAAGCCGGTGATGGTCCCCCGCATCTGGAAGCCGTTGACCAGAAACACGGTGACGGGGATCTCCCCCCGCCGGGCGGAGGACAGGAACACGTCCTGCAAATTGGGGTTCTTTGTCATAGCTCGTCTGCCTCTCTTTGTATGTAGTGGAGGCGGAGGAGCTGCTTGGGCTTGTCCGCCTCAGGGACATTGTAGCCCCTGGGCGGAGAGGAACCGTGTCGCATCCTGGAGCCCGGCGGCAAAATCCGGCTCCTTTTCCCAGCAGATCCAGTGGATGGCCTGGTTCCGCCGCAGCCAGGTGAGCTGGCGCTTGGCGTACTGCCGGGAGCGGAGCTTCACCTGGTCCAGGGCCGCCTCCAGAGAGGTCTCCCCGTCCAGCCAGGAGAGGAGCTCCTTGTACCCGATGGCCTGGAGGGCGGTGGCCTCCCGGGGCACCCCCCGGTCCCGGAGGACCCGGACCTCCTCCAGCAGCCCCCCGGCGGCCATGGCGTCCACCCGCCGGTCGATCCGCGCCCGCAGGTCCCCCCGGTCCCGGAAGGTCAGGCCGATGTACAGGGGGTCGTACCGCTTCGGGAGGCTCTGGGTCTCCCGGTTGTGCTCGGTGATGGTCCGTCCGGTCTCCCGCCAGACCTCCAGGGCCCGGATGATCCGCTTCTCATCCCCGGGGTGCAGCCGGGCGGCGGCCTCCGGGTCCGCCTGCCGCAGCTCCGAGAGGAGGGGCTCAACCCCCTCCGCGGCCAGCCGCTCCTCCAGCTCCCGGCGGACGGCCCCGCCGGACTGGCCGGCGGCAAAGGTCCGCCCGTCGATGAGGGCGTCCAGGTAGAGCCCCGTGCCCCCCACCAGCACCGGCAGCTTCCCCCGGGCCAGGATGTCCTGAACGCGGCGGTCCGCCTCCCGGGTGAACCGGGCCACGGACCAGCTCTCAGCGGGGTCCGCCACCGCCACCATGTGGTGGGGCACACCCTCCATCTCCTCCGCCGTGGGGGCGGCGGAGCCAACGGTCATGCCCCGGTAGATCTGCATGGAGTCCACGCTGACCACCTCGCCGCCGTATTGCTTGGCCAGCAGCACGCCCATTTTCGTTTTTCCGCAGGCGGTGGGGCCTACAACACAAAGAACTCGTTTCTTTTCACTCATGGCATCCTCGAGGGGGGATCTTTGGCCCTAACGGGCCAATTGTTTCTTGTCGTGACCTTGTGGGGGCTGCGGGCCACACACTCCGGGGACGGGGAGTTTCGCCCCCCGGGGCGAGTGACTTT
>DWZJ01000050.1 GCA_019118245.1 Candidatus Oscillibacter excrementigallinarum | reverse complement strand
AAAAAATGTTCGGCGGGTCGGTCTGCGCAGGCGCAGACCTCCTGCCGCCGGCGGGGGATGGTTGGCTGTCCCTTGCGGCAGTCAGGGACGGAAACGCGCCGCCCTTGGGGAAACCTCCAGCCCGGGGAAGTCTGGGATACATCCTGCTCATCTTTTCGCTGCCGCTGGCCCGGTGGTTGATAGGGCTTCTGCAACGGGCCGATGAGGGCATCGGCCCCTACGACCACCCAGGAAGCGCGTAGCGAAGCGGAACGCGCGGAAAGAGAAGCTGGTCAAATGCGTTCTTGCAACCCGTTGACCTCCGCACCATCCGCCACGGGACGGCAGTATCGACCTCGCAGAAGACCCTAGCGTGCCCGAAGGCCAGGCGAAATCGGAGCAGGCACCGATACGCCGACCCCCATCGCGCGGAGGGCCACTGTACCGGAGCGCGCTTAGCGCCTTTTTCTTTTGGACCGTGCACGGCCCGTTTTCTTTTCGGGCAAGACCGAAAAGGGGCCCCCGCCGCGCTCCGCGTGGTGGGGAGAGGAGGCGCAAGGGAGCGGGCGCAGTTTTCGCCGCAGGCGGAAACGGAGCTTAGCGGACTTTGCGACGACGACAATGGGGGGTGCATCCCCGCTGGACAAGCCCCCTGCGGGAGCAGACACCCCCGTGGCCGCCGTCCGGCGGCCTGCCCCAGATGCCGCCTGGCGGCATCCCCTTACAGCGCCGTCCCCCGCGTGGGGACATACAGCCCCGCCAGGTCTGCGCCTTCCAGCTCCAGCAGGAACTTCTTCTTCTCCACGCCGCCGGCGTAGCCAGTCAGGCTGCCGTCGCTGCCCACACAGCGGTGGCAGGGGATCAGGATGGAGATGGGATTGTGTCCTACGGCTCCGCCCACCGCCTGGGGCGATGCGGGAACGCCCTGCTCCCGCATCGCCCGGGTCAGGGCGCCGTAGGTGGTGACGGCGCCGTAGGGGATCTCCCGCAGCAGCTGCCACACCGCCTGGCGGAAGGGGCTGCCCTGGGGGGAGAGCGGCGGCAGCGGGGGAAGGGGGGCCCTGGAGAAATACGCCTTCAGCCAGGCACCAGCCGCTGCAAAAATTGACAAGTCTTTTTCCTGTACAGTATCTGACAGACCGGTGCCAAAGTATTTCTGACCCTCCAGCCAGAGGCCGGTGATGGCCTCGCCGTCCGAGGCCAGGGTCAGCCGTCCCAACGGGGAGGGAAGCGTGGTCACAAAGCGCATCAGATCGCCTCCTTTTTGATCTGTCCCCAGCATAGCAGAACAAACGTACGATTGCAAGCCCTTTCCCATTTTTTCGACCCTTGCATCCGGCGGCGGGGCGTGATACCATAGAATATCAGAAAGAGATGGATAGAAAAGGAGAGAGCGCCCTATGCTGCTGGCCATCGATGTAGGAAATTCCACCACCTCCGTGGGGCTGTTTGACAAGGACAAGCAGCTTCGCTTCCTGGCGTCCCTGGACACGGACAGCCGCAAGACCGCGGACCAGATCAGCATCGACCTGATGAATCTGTTTGCCCTGTACCACTTCCGGTACACGGACGTAACGGGGGCCATCCTGTGCAGCGTGGTGCCGCCCCTGAACTTTATGATGGAGAAGGCCCTGACCCGGCTGCTGGGCAAGCCCCCCATGGTGGTGGGCCCCGGCGTGCGGACGGGGCTGAACATCCGGCTGGCGGTCCAGTCCCAGGTGGGGGCGGACATCGTGGCGGACGCGGTGGCGGCGCTGGAGAAGTTCGAGCCTCCCATCGTCACCATCGACATGGGCACCGCCACCACCATCGGCGTCATCTCCGCCGGGCGGAACTACGAGGGCGGGATGCTGCTCCCCGGTGTCAACGTGTCCCTGGAGGCCCTGAGCCGCCGGGCGGCCCAGCTGCCGGCCATCTCCCTCCAGCACCCCAAGGTGCTGATCGGCAAGACCACCGAGGACTGCATGCGCTCCGGCATCGTCTACGGCACCGCCGGGATGCTGGACGGCGTCATCGACCGCATCCGGGAGCAGTTCCCGGGCCAGACCCTCAGCGTGGTGGCCACCGGCGGCAACGCCCCGGTGATCGTGAAATACTGCCGGAACCACATCGTCTACGACAAGTACCTGCTGATGGACGGGTTGTGGGCCATCTACCAGAAGAATAAGTGAGGAATTAGGAGTTCGGAATTCGGAATTCGGAATTGAGGAGTCCGGCTGTGCCGGACATCTGGAGCGTCCGCTGGCGCGGTTTCCGCCGCAGCAAAAGCGGGGCCGGCAGTGCCGGACCCGCTTTTTGACAAGCCATTCAGCGGCTATATGAATTCCTAACTCTTAATTTCTCATTCCTAATTGAATTTGTATCCAAACTGCTTCAGCACGCTGATGACGCTGCCGTTGCGGAAGTCCATGCCGATCCGGTCCATGAGCCGCAGGGAGGAGGGGTCTCCCTGGACCACCCTGGCCACGCCGTCCTTGGTGGTCAGGGAGACCTTGCACCCCAGCCGGTGCACGATGGCCTCCGTCATGGCGTTGTGCTTGCCCAGGGGATAGGTGAACACCTGGGGCGTGGAGCCGACCTCCGTGGTGATCTGATCCAGGACCTTGCGGGTGTCGTCCCCCACTAGAGTCACATAGTCCGCCCAGCTTTCGGAGGAGTTCTTCAGCATGGAGGTCCGGGCGGCGGTGCTGCTGTGGAGGTCGTAGGTGTGGGGCTCGATGGCCACCAGGCCGCTGTCCACCATCTCCCGGATCTGGTCCCACCGAAGCCCCCAATCCGCGTACCGGATGGCCACGCCGATGGTGGAGAGCTCGATCTTCATCCCCAGCTTCTGGAGGATGGGGTAGACGTAGGTGTAGTTGGTGGCATAGCCGTCATCAAAGGTGATGACGATGGGCTTTTCCGGCAGGGGCGTGCCGTTCTCCACGTAGTCGATGACCTGGGAGAAGAATACCGTGTGGAACCCGGCGTCCTTCAGCTCCCGCATTTGCTGTTCAAAGATCTCCGGCGTCTTGGAGTAGCCCCGGCCCAGATAGGACACGTCGTGGTACATCAGCACCGGCACCTGGACCGATTTGCCGGAGGAACTGGCGGCCTTGGGGACACAGCGGGAGATCAGCTTCGCCGCGGCGGCCCGGGTCAGCCCCTGGTCCGGCCGGAAGGTGCCGTCCGCGTATCCGTCCACCAGCCCCAGGGCGGCCGCCGCCCGCACATAGGGCAGCCGCTCCGGGGAGATGTCCGCCTGGTCCCGGAAGGACAGCGCCGTCCCCTGGCCGAGGGCCTCCGGATGGAAGGCGTTGATCAGCAGCTGGGTGGCGAACTCCCGGGTGATAGGTGCGGTGCGGACGCCCAGCTCCTCCGGTGTAAACCAGCCGAAATAGGCGCCGTAGGCCGCGGCGGGGTCCGCCCAGTTGGAGCCGCTTTGCAGCTGGCGGTCGTCCAGGCCGTCCGCCCGGCAGACCATGGAGAGGAAGGCCTGGACGCTGACGGCGTCCTCCGGGCGGAAGCGGCCGTCTCCGTAGCCCTGGACCAGCCCCCGGCTCACGGCGTCGTGGATATAGGAATAGGCCCAGTGGGACTTGGGCACATCAGGGAAGTCCGCCGCGTAGGCGGCGGGAACGCAGGACAGGGCCAGCAGCAGCGCCAGCGCCAGCGGCAGAATACGTCTGTGGATCCGGTGAAACAATGGGATCAGCCTCCAATCCGTCCGAAAAACCTCTGCTAGTATTGTGACAACTCCAGGAGTTTACTCAAGGAGTTGACTCTAACGTAGCAGACTTGGAGGGAATTGTCAACCGCGCAAGCACCTGCCTGGGCATTCTGGCCAGAGGCGTGAGACACAAAAAGCAAGGACGCGCCAGACGGCACGTCCTTGCTGGAAAGCACGTATGGAGATTTTTACTTCACCAGCACCTTTTTCAGCTTGGCGAAGCGGGGCAGGGAGTCCACCTTGGGCAGCTTGGGCTCGCCCTGGATCAGGGGCAGCACATAGTCGATGAAGGGCTTCTCCACATTGTTGTGGGCGGCGTTGATCCACTCGATGGGCACCTTTTTCTCGGTATTGGCCACGTCAGTCAGGGGCAGCAGCTTGGTCTTGCAGACGTACTGGCCGTTCTCATAGCTGCGCTCGAAGCCCACCATCCTGTCGGTGATGCCGGCCACGGCGTTCTCCACGGCGGCCTTGCCGGACATAACGGCCTCCTCGATGTCGGTCTCGGACGCCAGATGGGCGCCGCACCGCTGCAGCAGGGAAAGCTCGATGCCCCGGACCTTGGCGCCGGTCTTTTCCTTCACCACGTTGGCAAGCAGGGAGGCCAGGCCGCCCAGCTGGGCGTGGCCGAAGCCGTCAGTGGCGGAGGTCTTGGCCTCGGAGACGAAGGAGCCGTCGGCGTAGTGGATGCCCTCGGAGACGGCCACCATGCAGTTGCCCTTCTCCTTGTAGATCCGCTCCACGTCGGCGAGGAACTGGTCCATGTCGAAGTCCACCTCGGGCAGGTACACCAGGTCGGGGCCAGCGCCGTAGGCGGAGGCCAGGGCGGCGGCGCCAGCCAGCCAGCCGGCGTGGCGGCCCATGATCTCGATGATGCAGACCATGCCGGTGTCATACACCCGGGCGTCCTGATAGACCTCCATGCAGCTCGTCGCGATATACTTGGCGGCGGAGGCGAAGCCGGGGCAGTGGTCGGTGCCGAACAGGTCGTTGTCGATGGTCTTGGGCACGCCCATGACACGGCACTCGTAGCCCACCTTTTGCATGTATTTGCTGATCTTGTTGCAGGTGTCCATGGAGTCGTTGCCGCCGTTGTAGAAGAAATAGCGGACGTCGTACTTCTTGAAGATCTCCAGAATGCGCTTGTAGTCGGTGTCATCCACGTCCGGGTCCGCCATCTTGTAGCGGCAGGAGCCCAGTGCGGAGGAGGGCGTGTACTTCAGCAGCTCCAGCTCTGCCGGGTCCTCCTGGCTCATGTCGAACAGCCGGTCGTTCAGAACGCCCTTGATGCCGTGCTCCGCCCCCAGCACGCGGGTGATGTGGGGGTCCTTCAGCGCCGTGGCGATGACGCCGTAGGCACTGGCGTTGATGACGGAAGTGGGGCCGCCGGACTGGCCGAAAATGCAGGCGCCTTTCAGTTCACTCATGGGAAAAATCCTCCTCAGATTTGGTATCGGGATGCTTTCCCCTATCATATCATTCCAAAAAAGAATTGTAAATACTTGCATTTTGAAAATCTTGTGATATTATCATAGGAGAAAAACGTTTTCGTTCTTTTGACCGGCGCTTTTTGACAATCCGGGTCGGACCCCCTGGCCGAGGCGGGAGAGCGGGACGAAACAAAGAACAGGAGTTGATCTTATGGCACTGGTTACCACAACCGAAATGTTCAAAAAAGCCTATGACGGCGGCTACGCCATCGGCGCGTTCAACGTCAACAACATGGAGATCGTCCAGGGCATCACCGAGGCCGCCCGGGACCTGGAAGCTCCCCTGATCCTGCAGGTGTCCAAGGGCGCCCGGGCCTATGCCAACCACACCTATCTGGTGAAGCTGGTGGAGGCGGCCGTCATCGAGTGCCCCAACATCCCCATCGCCCTGCACCTGGACCACGGCCCCGACTTTGAGACCTGCAAGAGCTGCATCGACGGCGGCTTCACCTCCGTCATGATCGACGCCTCCTCCAAGCCCTTTGCCGAGAACATCGAGATCACCAAGAAGGTGGTCGAGTACGCCCACGACCACGGCGTGGTGGTGGAGGCCGAGCTGGGCGCTCTGGCCGGCATCGAGGACGACGTGAAGGTCTCCGCCGAGGAGTCCCACTACACCCACCCGGAAGAGGTCCAGGAGTTCGTGGAGAAGACCGGCTGCGACTCCCTGGCCATCGCCATCGGCACCAGCCACGGCGCCTACAAGTTCACCGCCGCCCAGTGCACCCGGAACGAGAAGGGCGAGCTGGTTCCCCCGCCCCTGCGGTTCGACATTCTGGACGAGGTGGTCAAGCGCCTGCCCGGCTTCCCCATCGTGCTCCACGGCTCCTCCTCCGTGCCCCAGGAGTTTGTGAAGATGGTCAACGAGTTCGGCGGCAAGATGCCCGACGCCGTGGGCATCCCCGAGGAGCAGCTGCGCAAGGCCGCCAAGAGCGCCGTGTGCAAGATCAACATCGACTCCGACCTGCGCCTGGCCATGACCGGCACCATCCGCAAGTTTATGGCGGAGCATCCCGACAAGTTCGATCCCCGCGAGTACCTGAAGCCCGCCCGTCAGGCCATCAAGGACCTGGTGTCCCACAAGATCGTGGACGTGCTGGGCTGCGACCACAAGGCCTGAGCCCCTGTTTTTGAAAAGAAGAACGGAGGGAGCGCGATGCGCTCCCTCCGTTTTCTGTCCTGCGGGATCTTATTTGTCAGAGGCCGGCTTCTCCGCCTCCCGTGCCAGCACCCGGCGGGCGAAGGCCGCTATGGTACAGTCATCCACCGGCTCTCCCGGCCGGATTACCAGGTTGAAGAAGCAGCTGGGGATCTCGCCCTTCCGCAGCTCCTTCTGGATGCACAGGTCGCACCCCTGGTCGTGGTTGGACGGATGGCAGCGGCAGGCGGTGTTTTGACAGGTGCAGAAGTGGGATGTCATGGCGGACAGCTCCTTTTGGAATCGTGTGTAGGGGCCGGCCTGTGTGCCGGCCCGTTTTTGGACGGCGGAAGATCCCCATTCCACGCCGTAGGGGCGGCAATCTGCCGCCCGGGGAAAACGGTGCGGGGAACGCGGGCGCATGGTATGCGCCCCTACGGCGTCATTCCGCTTCCCACTCCGCCTTGTGGGCCTCCCACCACGTCGGGAAGGCCGGGTCTTTCGGGGAGAGGGTGGGGGTGATGTTGCCCATATTTAATTCGGTGGAGTTCGTTTTGCTGTCAAAAATGCAAATCAAAGGATGCTCATCACCTGTCCCACCCAGATACAAAAATTCCAGCAGAACGCCCTTGTTGGTCGTCCAGTGCGTGCCGGAATAGGTGAGGAACGCCTCGTTGATCTGCAAGGTTTTGTTCCCGGCATGGACATTCTTCAGCTGACCATAGAGGTATTGGATATATTTCTTATTTGCCAAAAAATTTTCCCGGTTGAATACAACAATGCGCTCCGCGTCGGGACTGTACCCCCGCAGGCGGGAAAACAAAATGCTGTTAAAGCACTGATCCTCCGGCGTGCCCTCCTTGGCGATACACCGGTTGAAGATGGCCTGGACATTGGTCTCGTTCAAGTCTAAGGCGTAAGATATTGTATCTGTGTCTTTTAATTTTGATCTGCCCACAACACAAGCCCCCTGTCGCGCCGGAGCGGCGCCGAATTTGTTCAGCTTCATCATACAATATCTTCCAGCCTTTTGCAAGGCCGCCGGGGCGGAGCTTGAACAAGGAAGCGCGCAATCAAAGATTGCTCTATTCAATATCGTGTGGTATAATATTACCCGTATATTGCCGCGGCGGGGGAAGCGTCCCGGCCGTGTGAGATCCTGAGGTGTAAAGATATGGAAAACGAAGTACAGAAGAAACGGATTTTGAGCGGCATCCAGCCTTCCGGCGACCTGACCCTGGGGTCCTATCTGGGGGCCATCAAGAACTGGGCGGCCCTGGCGGACCAGTACGACTGCTACTATATGCTGGCGGATATGCACACCATCACCGTGCGGCAGGTGCCCGCCGAGCTGCGGCGGCACACCCTGACCCAGGTGGCGGCCTACATCGCCAGCGGCCTGGACCCGGAGAAGAACGTGCTCTTCGTCCAGTCCCACGTGCCCGCCCACGCCCAGCTGGGCTGGGTGCTGGACTGCTACACCATGTTCGGTGAGCTGTCCCGCATGACCCAGTTCAAGGACAAGTCCGCCAAGAACGCCGACAATATCAACGCCGGCCTCTTCACCTACCCGGCTCTGATGGCCGCCGACATCCTGCTGTACCAGGCGGACCTGGTGCCGGTGGGCGGCGACCAGAAGCAGCATGTGGAGATCTGCCGGGACATCGCCACCCGATTCAACGGGATCTACGGCGACGTGTTCAAGCTGCCGGAGCCCTACATCCCCCAGGTGGGCGCCCGGGTCATGAGCCTCACCAGCCCGGAGAAGAAGATGAGCAAGTCCGACAAGGACCCCAACGGCTGCGTCTATATGCTGGAGAAGCCCGAGGATATCCTGCGCAAGTTCAAGAAGGCCGTGACGGACTCCGAGGCCTGCGTCCGCTTCGACCCGGCCAGCAAGCCCGGCGTGTCCAACCTGATGCAGATCTACGCCGTGGCCACCGGCAAGGACTTCGCCGCCATCGAGCGGGAGTTCGCCGGCCATGGCTACGGCGACTTCAAGCAGGCGGTGGGCGAGTCCGTGGTGGAGCTGCTGCGCCCCATCCGGGAGGAGACGGAGCGCCTGCTGGCGGACAAGGCGTATCTGGAGAGCGTCTACCGCGCCGGCGCCGAGAAGGCCGCCTATGTGGCCAACCGGACGCTGAGCAAGGTCTACAAGAAAGTGGGCTTCCTGCCCCGGTGATGGAGGAGACAGCATGATGATCGAAAACCGGCTGATCGCCTATGTGCTGCTGGCGCTGCTGGTGGCCCTGGTCGTCAGCTTTCTGATGACGCCCATCGTCAAGACCTTCGCCTACAAGGTGGGGGCCATCGACGTGCCCAAGGACGCCCGCCGGATGCACAAGACCCCCATCCCCCGGCTGGGGGGACTGGCCATCTTCATTGGCTTCATGGTGAGCATCCTGCTGTTCGTGGAGATCACGGGGGAGATGCGCAGCATCCTGCTGGGGGCCGTCATCATCGTGGTGCTGGGCGTGGTGGATGACATCATGGCCCTGCCGGCGCTGCTGAAATTCGTGGTGCAGATCGTGGCGGCCCTGATCCCCGCCACCCACGGGGTGACCATCCAGGCGTTTTCCAACCCCAACGTTTTTTCGGACAGCCCCTACTGGGTGCTGGGGAACCTGTCCGTGCCCCTGACGGTGCTGTGGATCGTGGCCATCACCAACGCGGTGAACCTGATCGACGGCCTGGACGGCCTGGCCAACGGCGTCTCCGCCATCTCCGCCACCACGGTGCTGGTGATCGCCCTCATGGGCGGGCAGTTCCAGGTGGCGGTGGTGATGGCCGCCCTGGTGGGGGCCTGCGTGGGCTTCATGCCCTACAACATGAACCCCGCCAAGATGTTCATGGGGGACACGGGCGCCACGTTCTTAGGCTACATCCTGGCCACCATGTCCATCGAGGGCCTCTTCAAGTTCTACGCCATCATCTCCTTCGCGGTGCCCTTCCTGATCCTGGGCTTGCCCATCTTTGACACCGCCTTTGCCTTCATCCGCCGCATCGCCCACGGCCAGAGCCCCATGCACGCCGACCGGAGCCACATCCACCACCGGCTCATCGACATGGGCCTGAACCAGAAGCAGGCGGTGGCGACCCTGTATGTGATCTCCGCCATCCTGGGCCTCTCCGCCGTGGTGCTGACCACCAGCGGCGAGGGCCGGGCCATGCTGCTGTTCCTGGTGCTGTGCATCGTGGCGGTGGTGGCCGCCCGGGTGGTGTTCCCCAAGGAGGTCAAGGAGGAGCTCCACGAGGAGCTGGAGGAATTGAAGGAGCACGGCCACCACGGCCAGCATCCGGACGAGCCGGAGGACGGCGGAAAGGCAGGGGAGGCGTAAATGAAAACCATTCGGATCATGAGCGTCTTCGGCACCCGGCCGGAGGCCATCAAGATGTGCCCCCTGGTGCGGGAACTGGCCGCCCGGCCCCAGATCGAGAGCCTCTGCTGCGTCACCGCCCAGCACCGGCAGATGCTGGACAGCGTGCTGGAGGTCTTTCAGGTGGAGCCGGACTGGGACCTGGACATCATGACCCCCCGGCAGACCCTGTCCACCATCACCAGCAAGTGCCTCACCGGCATGGACGAGGCCATCGACACCCTGAAGCCGGATATGATCCTGGTCCACGGGGACACCTCCACCACCTTTGCCGGGGCCCTGTCGGCCTTTTACCACCAGGTGCCGGTGGGCCATGTGGAGGCTGGCCTGAGAACGTATGACAAGTATTCTCCCTTTCCAGAGGAGATGAACCGCAAGCTGGTGTCCGCCATCGCGGACCTGTATTTCTGCCCCACCGTCAACAACCGGAAGAACCTAGAGCGGGAGGGCATCACGGAGGGGCTGTTCGTCACCGGCAACACGGTCATCGACGCCCTCAGGACCACCGTCCGGGAAGACTACCGCTTTGCCACTGAGGAACTGAACCGCCTGCCCTACGGGGAGAAGAAGATCATCCTGGTCACCTGCCACCGGCGGGAGAACTACGGCGAGCCCATGCGCAACATCATGCTGGCCCTGCGGCAGATCGCCGAGGAGAACCGGGACGTGGAGCTGGTGTACCCGGTGCACCTGAGCCCGGTGGTGCGGGAGGCGGTGGACACCTACCTCCGGGGCGCGCCCCGGGTCCATCTGATCGACCCCCTGCCGGCGGATGAGATGCACAACCTGATGGCCCGGTCCTACCTGGTGCTGACGGACTCCGGCGGACTGCAGGAGGAGGCCCCCGCCCTGGGCAAGCCGGTGCTGGTGATGCGCCGGGAGACGGAGCGGCCGGAGGCGGTGGAGGCCGGGACCGTGAAGCTCTGCGGCGTGGTGCAGGACGACATCGTCACCATGGCGGAGCGGCTGATCCGGGACAAGGCGGCCTACGACGCCATGGCCCACGCGGTGAACCCCTACGGCGACGGCCAGGCCTGCCGCCGCATCGCCGACGCCATCGAGTGGAGGTTCGGCCTGCGGCCGGAGCGGCCGGAGGAATTCGGCGCCTGACCGGCGCCGCGGGACTCTGTCCGGAAAGGAGGGCGGCATGGAAAAACGAAAGCTGGACCGTGTGACGCTGGGCTTCATCGTCCTGGTGGTGATCGTTCTGGTGCTGATGTTCAGCAACAGCCTGCGCCGCTCATCCCGCATCATCCTGCCGGAGGAGGGCAGCTCCGCCGAGCAGACGGAGGAGAACACCGCCTCCGGCGGCGACGCCCTGACGGTGATCGCGGTGACGCCGGAGACGGTGCAGACCGCCATCGAGACGCTGCACCGCCCGGATCAGTACAGCCGGACCATCCGGGTGGAGCAGGTTTGGAGCGGCGGCAGCGGGTCCTTTGAGACCACGGTGACCGTCAGCGGCCGCTGGACCCGGACGGACCGGACCCTGGCCGGGGGCCAGACCCGCCACACCATCACCGACGGCGAGACCACCTATATCTGGTACAACAGCGAGAGCGCGGTCTACAGCGGCCCGGCGGGGGAGATCACCCCGGACGACGAGCAGGCCATCCCCACCTACGAGACCATCCTGGACCTGCCGGTGGAGGACATCGCCGCGGCGGACTACCGCAGCGTCTCCGGCGTGAACTGCATCTACGTGGAGACGGCCCAGGACCCGGACGGCTACACCCAGCGGTACTGGGTCAGCGTGGAGTCGGGCCTGCTGGTGGCGTCGGAGCGGCTGCTGGAGGGGGAGACCATCTATCGGATGGCGTCCCTGACGGCGGACCTGAGCACCCCCTCGGCGGACCGGTTCATCCTGCCGGACGGCACGGTGCTGCTGGACTCCTAAACGCCCTCCGCCAGCGCCTGGCGGACGGCCATATTGAAAAAAGCCCCCGGCGGAATGCTCCGCCGGGGGCTTCTTGCGTCTGTATGGGATGGGGAAGGGGCGTCAGGACCGGTCCCGGCCGCAGCTGCCGCCGCAGTTGGCGCAGTTGCCGTCGCAGCCTTTTCCCCTGCGGCGGAAGCAGGACCGGAGGGCGAAGCCCAGCCAGATCCCCAGGGCCGCCAGGATCAGCAGTTCCAGCATGGCGGCCACCTCACTCCAGGATCAGCGCGGCGATGCGGCAGACCCAGAAGGCCACGAACCAGGCCACCGCGCACTGGCTCAGGGCCACACCGGCGGCCTTCCAGCCGGAGCCCAGCTCCCGCTTCACCGCGGAGATGGCGGCCACGCAGGGGGTGTACAGCAGGGTGAAGGCCAGGAAGCCGGCGGCGGTGGCGGGGGTGAACAGCGTCCCCAGGGCGGCGGCGCTGACGTCCGCGCCGGAGCCGGTGAGGATGCCCAGGGTGGAGATGACGTTCTCCTTGGCGATGAAGCCGGTGACCAGGGCGGTGGAGACCCGCCAGTCCCCGAAGCCCAAGGGCTTGAAGATGGGGGCGATCCAGGCGCCCACAGTGGCCAGCAGGCTGTCGGCGCTGTCGGCCACCAGGTTCAGCCGGGTGTCAAAGGTCTGGAGGAACCAGACGATGATGGTGGCCACGAAGATGATGGTGAAGGCCCGGGTCAGAAAGTCCTTGGCCTTGTCCCAGCACAGCTGGCCCACGCTCTTGGCGGAGGGGAAGCGGTAGTTGGGCAGCTCCATGACAAAGGGCACCGGGTTGCCCCGGAAGGCGGTGGCCCCCAGCACCTTGGCGGCCACGATGCCCACCAGGATGCCCAGGATGTACAGCCCGATCATCACCAGGGCGGCATGGTCCGGGAAAAAGGCGGCGGAGAACACGCCGTAGATGGGGATCTTGGCGGAGCAGCTCATAAAGGGCGTCAGCAGGATGGTCATCCGCCGGTCCCGCTCGGAGGCCAGGGTCCGGGTGGACATGATGGCGGGCACCGAGCAGCCGAAGCCCATCAGCATGGGCACGATGCTCCGGCCCGAGAGGCCGATCTTCCGCAGCAGCTGGTCCATGACGAAAGCCACCCGGGCCATGTAGCCCGTGTCCTCCAGGATGGAGAGGAAGAAGAACAACACCACGATGATGGGCAGGAAGCTCAGCACGCTGCCCACCCCGGCAAACACGCCGTCGATGACCAGGGAGTGGACCACCGGGTTCAGCCCGTAGGCGGTGAGGGCGTTGTCCACCGTGACGGTAAGGGCGTCGATCCCGGCGGCCAGCAGGTCCGACAGGAAGGACCCGATGACGTTGAAGGTCAGGAAGAAGATGCCCAGCATGACGGCGAAGAAGAAGGGCAGGGCCAGGTACTTGTTGGTGACCACCCGGTCGATGGCCTCGCTGCGGGCCCGCTCCCGGGACTCCCGGCACTTCACCACCGTGCCGGCGCAGACGCGCTCGATGAAGGTGTAGCGCATATCCGCCAGGGCGGCGTTGCGGTCCATGCCGCACTCGTCCTCCATCTCCTTAACGCTGTGCTCGATGAGCTCCAGCTCGTTCTGGTCCAGCTCCAGGCGGGCCGCGATATCCTCGTCCCCCTCGATGAGCTTGGCGGCGGCGAACCGGACGGGGATGCCGGACTTTTCCGCGTGGTCCTCGATCTGATGGACCACCGCGTGGATGCACCGGTGGACCGGGCCGGGGGAGCAGAAATCGTACACCGTGGGCAGGGTCTTGTTCCGGGCGGTCTGGACGGCGATCTTCACCAGCTCATCCACGCCCTGGTTCTTCACGGCGGAGATGGGCACCACCGGGATGCCCAGGGCCTGGGCCATCCCCTTCACGTCGATGGTGCCGCCGCCGGCGGTGACCTCATCCATCATGTTCAGGGCCAGCACCATGGGGATGCGCATCTCCATCAGCTGGAGGGTCAGGTACAGATTCCGCTCGATGTTGGTGGCGTCCACGATGTTGATGAGGCCGTCGGGCCTCTGGTTCAGGATGAAGTCCCGGGTGACGATCTCCTCCGGCGTATAGGGCCGGATGGAGTAGATGCCCGGCAGGTCCACCACCGTGCAGTCCTTCTCGCCCCGGATGGCGCCGGACTTCTGGTCCACCGTCACGCCGGGGAAGTTGCCCACGTGCTGGTTGGAGCCGGTGAGCTGGTTGAACAGCGTGGTCTTGCCGCAGTTTTGGTTGCCGGCCAGCGCGAAGATCATGTCCCGGCCACCTCCACTTCGATCTTGCCCGCGTCCTCCTTCCGCAGGGACAGGGAGTACCCCCGCACCCGCAGCTCCAGGGGATCCCCCAGGGGGGCGATCTTCTCCACCCGCACCCGCGTCCGGGGGATCAGGCCCATGTCCAGCAGCCGGCAGCGCAGCGGCCCTTCGCCGCCCACGGCGGTGATGACGGCCTCCTGCCCCAGAGGCAGCTTGTCCAGCGTCATAAAAGGTCCCTCCTCAAAAGTTAGCACTATCTAACAAATAGAAGTTTATCATTGCTAACTTTCCTGGGCAACCCCCAAACCGGCCAAATGGCGACGAATTTTTGCGCCGAAATTGTATAAGATGGATAAAAGGCCCGCCGGTTCGTGGACGGCGGGAAAAAGCCTTGCCCGGCAGGGCTCCGGGATGGTATACTGGGTCCAGGAAAAGGCCGGCGGGAGCCGGCGGTCAGGAGGATCGTATGTTCACATTCAACCACTTCAACTTCAACGTGACGGACCTGGAGAAGTCCCTGGCCTTCTACAAGGAGGCCCTGGGCCTGGAGCCGGTGGGGGAGCGGAAGACCGCCGCAGACGGCAGCTTCATCATCGTCTACCTGGGGGACGGCAGGACGGACTTCCGCCTGGAGCTCACCTGGCTGCGGGACCACCCCCAGAAATACGACCTGGGGGAGTGCGAGTTCCACCTGGCCCTGCGGGCGGAGGACTACGCCGCTGCCCACGCCAGGCACGAGGCCATGGGCTGCATCTGCTTTGAGAACCCCGCCATGGGCATCTACTTCATCACCGACCCGGACGGGTACTGGATCGAGGTCATCCCCACCCGGTGACGGCGCGCACGGGTCCGTGGCAAGACCCGTCACGGCCCTGTGAAAAGGCGGTTGAGCCCGGATGGCGGATATGCTACACTGAAGGTGGTCACTGGGGCTCCCGTCCGGGAGGGCGGGGCTCCCCACAGATTTTGCAGCAAGGGAGAGACGGAAATGAAACAGAGACTGCTTGCACTGGCGATGGCGGCTGTGATGGCCCTGGGCCTGACGGCCTGCGGTGGCGGCGGGGCCAGCGAGGGCCGCACCGGCGACACCATGGAGACCTATTTCTTCGACTTCACCGTCAACAGCGCCTACCTCACCAGCGATTACGAGGGATACACACCGGCGGAGGGGAACGTCCTGCTGGTGGCGGACATCACGGTGAAGAACACCAACCAGCAGAGCATCGAGATGTATGACATCGACTTCCAGGCCCAGTGGGACGACGGGGACGAGGCCTACGCCTATCCCATCACCACGGACATGGAGACCTATACGGAAGTGGACCCGGTGGGGGAGAATCAGCTGCCCGGTACATACACCCTGGCCGTGGACGAGGAGCGGACCGGCGAGCTGGTGTACGAGGTGCCCTCCGGCTTCACGGATTTCTCCATCGCCCACCTGGAGCAGTTCGTGGATGAGGACGGCAACGAGAGCACTGGAGACACCTACTTCGTCTACTTCACCGCCGAGGACCAGACCGGCGTGTCCGCGTGATCGCCGCCCGGCCCTGCGCCGTCTGAAAACAGAAAGAAATCCCCGCCTGCCGCGATCCGACAGGCGGGGATTTTCTGTATTGCTGATTTCCTTTACAGCAGCGTGACGCCGGCCTCTTCGCAGATGCGCAGGGTCTCGGGGTCCCAGAGGCTGGCCTGCACCTCGCCGATGTGGCAGGTGCCGATCAGCAGCATGCACAGCCGGGACTGGCCGATGCCGCCGCCGATGGCCTCCGGCAGTTCGCCGTTCAGCAGCATCTTGTGGAAGGGCAGCTCCCGGCGCTGGTTGCAGTTCGCGGCGGTCAGCTGGCGGTCCAGAGCGGCGGCGTCCACCCGGATGCCCATGGAGGACAGCTCAAAGCTCCGCTCCAGCACCGGGTTCCACATGAGGATGTCGCCGTTGAGCTCCCAGTCGTCATAGTCCGGGGCCCGGCCGTCGTGGCGCTGGCCGGAGGCCAGGGTCTTGCCGATCTGCATCAGGAACACGGTCCGGTGCTTGCGGCAGATCTCCGTCTCCCGCTCACTGGGGGTCAGGTCCGGGAACCGGTCCTCCAGCTCCTGGGTGGTGATGAAGTACACGTCCCGGTCGGGCTTGAAGGTCAGGGCGGGGAAGGCGTTCCGCAGGGCGGCGGAGGTGTCGCAGATGGCGCCCACGATGTCCCGGACCGTCTCCTTCAGGTACAGCACGTTCCGGTCCTTGGGGGTGATGTGCTTCTCCCAGTCCCACTGGTCCACGTAGATGGAGTGGAGGTTGTCCACCACCTCGTCCCGGCGGATGGCGTTCATGTTGGTGTAGAGGCCCGTGCCGGCGGGGAACTCGTACCGCTTCAGGGCCAGCCGCTTCCACTTGGCCAGGGAGTGGACCACCTGGCCGTCGGTGCCCACGTCGGGGATGTCGAAGGTGACGGGGCGCTCCACGCCGTTCAGGTCGTCGTTCAGGCCGGTCTTGCCGTCCACGAACAGGGGGGCGGAGACCCGGTGGAGGTTCAGCCGCACGCACAGGCTGTGCTGGAACTCCTGGTGGATCAGCTCGATGGCCCGCTGCAGCTCGTTGTTGCTCAGGGGCATCCGGTAGCCGGAGGGGATGGTGGTCTTACTCATAGTTGGAAGTGCATCCTTTCTGTGGATCAAAATTCAGGGAAACAGGGGCTCATGCCCGGAGCTTGTCCAGGCCCAGGCGCAGGCGGCGGAGAGTTTCCTCCTTGCCCAGGATGTGGCAGATCTCCACGGCGCCGCCGCTTGCGCCAGAGGCGCAGGAAAATTCGGAGCCGCTTTGCGGCGGAGAATTTGCGGAGGGCGAATTCACTTCGCCCGAGCATTTTAAATTGAGGGGGTTCCCCCGTCGGCGCTCAGCTTGTCCAGGCCCAGCCGCAGGCGGCGGAGAGTTTCCTCCTTGCCCAGGATGTGGCAGATCTCCACGGCGCCGCCGGGGGTCACCAGCTTGCCGGCCGCCGCGATCCGCACCGGCCACATGAGGGTGGCGTTCTTCACGCCCAGCTGCTCGGCCAGGGCGATCAGGGTGTCGTGGACGGCGTCCTGGGTCCAGTCGCCGATGCCCTCCAGGGCGGGGATGGCGGCCTCCAGCATGGCCCGGGAGACCTCCGGGTTCGTCTTGGACTTCTTGTTGGTGAAGAACTCCACGCTGTAGTCGGGCAGCTGGTCGAAGAAGTCCACCTTCTCGGGGATCTCCGTCAGCTTCTCGCACCGGGCCTGGAGCAGGGCCGCCACGGCGTTTACGTCGATGGCGGGATCTTTCACAGTCTCCCGGATATAGGGCTCCGCCACCTTGGCGAAATCCTCCGGCGCCATGGCGCGTAGATAGGTGGCGTTGAAATAGGTGAGCTTGTCGATGTCGAAAATGGCGGGGGACTTGGAGATGCCGGCGATGTCGAAGGCCTCCACCAGCTCAGGGAGGGAGAAGATCTCCTGCTCGCTGCGCTCGCCCTTGGGGGCCCAGCCCAGCAGGGCCACGTAGTTCAGAATGGCCTCCGTCAGATAGCCCTGGGCCTTCAGGTCCTCATAGGAGGGATCGCCGTGGCGCTTGGACATCTTGTTGTGCTGGTCCCGCATGACGGGGGAGCAGTGGACGTAGGTGGGGATGTCCCAGCCGAAGGCCTGATACAGCAGGTTGTACTTGGGGGCGGAGGACAGGTACTCGCTGCCCCGGACCACGTGAGTGATGCCCATGAGATGATCGTCCACCACGTTGGCGAAGTTGTAGGTGGGCAGGCCGTCCCGCTTTAAGAGCACCTGGTCGTCCAGGGTCTTGTTCTCCACGGTGATGTCGCCGAAGGTGACGTCGCGGAAGGTGGTGACGCCCTCGTGGGGGATCTTCTGCCGGATGACATAGGGCTCCCCGGCCTCCACCCGGCGGCGGGCCTCAGCGGGGTCCAGATCCCGGCAGGGGTCGTCCGCCCGGTCGAACTCGCCGGAATCCTCCTCGGACTCCGTCTTTTCGCAGAAGCAGTAGTAGGCGGCGCCCTTCTCCACCAGCAGGTGGGCGTAGGGCTGGTATAGGTCCCGGCGCTCCGACTGGATGTAGGGGCCCACGGGGCCGCCCACGTCGGGGCCCTCGTCATGGGTGAGGCCACACTCCGCCATGGTGCGGTAGATCACGTCCGTGGCGCCCTCCACCAGACGGCCCTGGTCCGTGTCCTCGATGCGGAGGATGAAGGTCCCCCCGGCGTGCCGGGCGATGAGCCAGGTGTACAGGGCCGTCCGCAGGTTGCCCACGTGCATATAGCCGGTAGGGGAGGGGGCGAACCGGGTGCGGACCTTCCCCTTGGGGATGCGGGCCTCCATCTCCTGGAAAAAGCGCTGATCCAATGCCATGAAAATACCTCCATACTGGGTAAATTATCAAAAATCACAACTGATATTATCCCCTGAAATCCCTGGAAAGTCAAGGGCGGATCGCAGGGGGCAGGGTGGGAGCGGTGTACATCCGCTCCGGCACCTGGTCGTCCCCGGTGACCATGGTCAGAAAGGTCCAGCCGTACCGCTCGTAAAAGGACGTGTGGTCCGTCACCAGGTACAGCCGGGGGACGCCCATGGCCCCCAGGTCCCGGCGGATGAAGTCCAGCAGCCGCCCGGCGATCCCCCGGCCCCGCCGGTCCGGCTCCACGAACAGGGCGCAGAGGTTTGGCGTCAGGTCGGGCCGGTCGTGGAAGTCGTTCTCGATGACGCCGGCCCCGGCGATGAGATGCCCGCCGTCCCGGACCACATACCACTGGGGGACGGGGCCCTGACGGCGGAAACACTGCTCCATGCTCTCCCGGTACTCCGCCGCGGGGATGCCCCAGCGGCCGCTGAACCAGACGGCAGCCTCGTCCGCCAGGGCGGGCGCGTCCCGCAGGGGGAGGATGGGGAGGTCCATGGCCGTCAGCTCCTTTCGAGATCAGGGGATACACAGCAAAAAATCCCGAACCGGGAGGTTCGGGATTTCGTTTGTCCAAGTCAGACCGCTCTGGTGACCTTACCGGAACGCATACACCGGGTACAAACATACACATGGCGGGGAGAGCCATCGACGATCGCCTTCACACGCTTCACATTGGGCTTCCACATCCGATTGGAACGCCGGTGAGAGTGAGAGACCTTGATGCCGAAGGTAACGCCCTTATCGCAGAACTCGCACTTAGCCATCCGTTGCACCTCCTTGCCGTTGCATACTTCCATGCCCTTTGCAGGCACAACTGGTATCATAACAGAAAACTTTTGAAAATGCAAGTAAAATTTTCAAAAAAGCACAGGCTTTTTTCAGGGAGCGAAGAGTTGAGCGTGAAGATCAGTTAGGAATGAGGGATTAGGAGTTCGGAATTGCGGTGTTCCGCCGCAGGCGGAACCATTGAAAAGCGTCCGGCTCTGCCGGACGCTTTCACTTCGACCATCTAACTGCTCTTCGCCTGGGTGTTGCGCAAAGGGGGAGAATCATATATAATATAATCATCAATTTTCTGTGCCCGGATCCGGGCAAGACCTGTTTATGCGCCGGGCGGACCGCCCGGCCTGGGAGAACTTGTCGTCCCGTCCCCGGGGCGGCGGTAGAAAAGGGAGGACACCATGCAGGAACATGGCCTGAAAATTTCGGAACTGGTCACCCTCTTTGGCCTGGAGGTGCTGAACAAGGGCGCTGATTACGACACGGCGCTGCTGACCATCACGGACGTGAACCGTCCCGGCCTCCAGTTCCACAGCTTTTACGACTACTTTGACCCCCGCCGCCTCCAGGTGCTGGGCAAGGCGGAGATCACCTATCTGAAGGGGCTGACGCCGGAGCAGCGGCGCAAGTGCTTTGACGATTTGTTTCTCTACGACATCCCGGCCCTGGTGATCTCCCGGGGACTGGACTGCTTCCCGGAGTGTTTGGAGAGCGCCCAGGTCCACGAGCGGACGCTGCTGCGGACCGAGGAGACCACGGTGGACTTCACCAGCCACACCATCGAATATCTGAACCGGGTGCTGGCCCCCTGCGTCACACGCCACGGCGTGCTGCTGGACATCTCCGGCGAGGGCGTGATGATCACCGGCGACTCCGGCATCGGCAAGAGCGAGTCCGCCATTGAGCTCATCATGCGGGGCCACCGGCTGGTGGCGGACGACGCGGTGGAGCTCCGCCGCATCTCCAACCAGCTGATCGGCAGCGCGCCGGAGGTCATCCGCCACTACATCGAGCTGCGGGGCATCGGCGTCATCGACGTGCGCCAGCTCTTCGGGATGCGGGCCATCATGGAGGAGTGCCAGCTGGATCTGGTGGTCCAGTTCGAGCAGTGGGACGAGACGAAGTTCTACGACCGCCTGGGCATCGAGGACCACCACATCGAGATCATGGGGGTGGAGATCCCCTGCGTCACCATCCCCGTGCGGCCGGGCCGGAACCTGGCCAGCATCGTGGAGGTGGCGGCCATGAACAACCGCCACCGGCGGTACGGATTCAATGCCGCCCAGGAACTGGCCCAGCGGGTGGATCTGCGGGCGGACCTGGGCAGCCGGAAATCAAAATGAGCGGCCTGTTCATCGGCATCGACGTGGGCGGCACCAACCTGAAGGCCGGCGCGGTGGACGGGGCCGGCCGCCTGCTGGCCGCGGTGCGCCGCCCCCTGGACTTCCGGGGGACGGAGGCCTTCGCGGACGATCTGGCGGACCTGGCGCGGGCAGCCCTCTCCGCCGCTGGCGCGGCCCCCGGGGACGGGGCGGGCGTGGGCATCGGCCTGCCGGGGGCGGTCTCCGGCGGCGAGGTGCTGTACACCACCAACATCCCCCTGGAGCGGACGGACCTGGCGGCCCTGTTCCGCCGCCGGCTGGATCTGCCGGTGCTGCTGGGCAACGACGCGGACTGCGCCGCCGTGGGGGAGTACCTCCGGGGCGCGGGCCGGGGCTGCCGGGACTTCGTGGCGGTGACCCTGGGCACCGGCCTGGGGGGCGGCATCATCTTAGACGGCCGCCTGCGGGGCGGCGAGGCCTCCAGCGAGGCGGGGCACCTGGTGACCCACGTGGGGGGCCTGCCCTGTCCCTGTGGCCGCCGGGGCTGCTGGGAGCAGTACGCCTCCGCCACGGCCCTGATCCGGCAGACCAAGGCCGCCATGGCCGCCCATCCTGAGAGCCTGCTGCACGCCTGTGCGGCGGAGAACGGCACGGTGGACGGCCGGACGCCCTTTCAGGCGGCGGAGGCGGGGGACGAGACGGCCCTGGCCGTCTGCCGCCAATACGTGGAGGAGCTGGCGGAGGGCACCGCCAGCCTCATCAATCTGCTGCGGCCGGAGGCGGTGGCCTTCGGCGGCGGCGTGGCCGCGGCGCCGGAGCAGCTGCTGCTGGAGCCCCTGCGGCGGCGGGTGGGGGAGCTGTGCTTCTCCCGCCACGGCGGCCGGACCACCCGCATCCTGCGGGCGGAGCTGGGCAACGACGCCGGCATCATCGGCGCGGCCCTGCTGGGCCGGGTAACTTCAACATGAGGAGGTCCAGAGATGGACTGGTGGACTGAATTGGACAACTGGACGGCGGACTATCTGCCGGATCTGCGGATGGCGCACGACGAGCCCATGGGCCGCCACACGTCCTTCCGCATCGGCGGCCCCGCCCGGCGGATGGCCTTTCCCGCCAGCGGCGAGCAGCTGGTGCTGCTGCTGGCGGAGGCGGAGCGCCTGGGCGCCCGGCCCCTGGTCATCGGCAACGGCACCAACCTGCTGTGCCCGGACGCGGGCCTGGACCGGCTGGTGATCGACACCTCCGCCGCCCTGAACCGGGTGGAGAGCGCCGGGCCGGATACGGTGACGGCGGAGGCCGGGGCCTCCCTGGCCCGGGCGGCGGACTTCGCCTGCCGGCAGGGCCTTGCGGGGCTGGAGTTCGCCCACGGCATCCCCGGCACGGTGGGCGGCGCGGTGTGCATGAACGCCGGCGCCTACGGCGGGGAGATGCGGCAGGTGGTGCAGGCGGTCACCGTCCTCTTCCCGGAGGAGGGCATCCGGACCCTCTCCGGCGGGGACCTGGCCTTCGGCTACCGCCGGAGCTTCCTGACAGACCGGCCCGACGCGGTGGTGCTGCGGGCGGTGTTCCGCCTGGCCCCCGGGGACCCGGACGAGATCCGGCAGCAGATGCGGGAGCTGATGGAGCGCCGCAGGGCCAGCCAGCCCCTGGACCTGCCCAGCGCCGGCAGCACCTTCAAGCGGCCGAAGGGGTATTTTGCCGGGACGCTGATCGACCAGTGCGGGCTCAAGGGCCTGACGGTGGGCGGCGCCCAGGTCAGCGAGAAGCACGCGGGCTTCATCGTCAACCGGGGCGGAGCCACCAGCGCCGACGTGCGGGAGCTGATCCGGCAGGTGCAGGCGCGGGTGCTGGACGCCACCGGCGTCCGGCTGGAGCCGGAGGTCAGGATCATCGACTGAGAAGGGAGCGGTGGGATATGGAGATCCTCATCATCTCCGGCCTCTCCGGGGCCGGGAAGAGCAAGGCGGCCTCCTTTTTGGAGGACATGGGCTTTTACATCGTGGACAATATGCCCGCCGCCATGATCTTAAAATTCGCGGAGTTCTGCGCCGGGGGCAACGGCCGCTACGACCGGGTGGCCCTGGTGTACGACGTGCGGACGGCCAGCTCCTTCACGGAGCTGTTCGACGTGCTGGATAAATTGAAGGCCATGGAGGCCGACTGCCGGATGCTGTTTCTGGAGGCCTCGCCGGAGGTCATCATCAAGCGCTATAAGGAGACCCGCCGCCGCCACCCCCTGGCCCGGGGCACCGACTCCCTGGGGGAGGCGGTGGAGAAGGAGCGGGCTCTGATGGCCCCCGTGAAGGAGCGGGCGGACTTCGTCATCGACACCTCCCGCACCTCCACCGCCCAGCTGCGGGGGGAGCTGCTGCGCCTTTTCGGCCAGGAGGGGGAGAAGGGAGGCATGACGGTGAACGTCACCTCCTTCGGCTTCAAGTACGGCCTGCCCCTGGACGCGGACCTGGTATTCGACGTGCGGTTCATGCCCAACCCCTTTTACATCGAGGACCTGCGGCCCCGGACGGGCCTGGACCAGGCGGTGGCGGACTACGTGTTCCAGTTCCCCCAGACCGGGGACTACATGAAGCGGCTGGAGGAGCTGCTGGCCTTCTCCCTGCCCCTGTACGCGGAGGAGGGGAAGACCTCCCTCACCATCGCCGTGGGCTGCACCGGGGGCCACCACCGCTCCGTGGCGGTGACCCACGCCCTGGCGGGCTTCATCCGGGACCAGGGCTACCAGGTGCTGGAGAACCACCGGGACATGACCCGGGGAGGCTGAGCCGTGAACAGTCGGGAATACCGCGTCCCCCGGGCCCACGGGCCCAAGGTGGCCGTCATCGGCGGCGGCCATGGGCTGTCCACCATGCTGCGGGGACTGAAGCAATACACAGAAAACATTGCCGCCATCGTCACGGTGGCGGACGACGGCGGCGGCAGCGGCATGCTGCGCCAGGACTTGGGCATGCCCCCGCCGGGGGACATCCGCAACTGCATGGAGGCCCTGGCCAACACGGAGCCGGTGATGCGGGAGCTGCTCCACTACCGGTTCACGGAGGGGTCCCTGGCGGGGCAGAGCTTCGGCAACCTGTTCCTGGCGGCCCTGAACGGCATCTCCCCGTCCTTTGACGTGGCGGTGAGCCGCATGAGCGAGGTGCTGGCCGTCACCGGCCGGGTGCTGCCGGTGACCACGGCGGACGTTCAGCTGGAGGCGGAGTTCGAGAACGGCGCCACGGTGGTAGGGGAGTCCAAAATCTTCTACTGCAAGAAGAAGGAGGACTGCCGCATCCGCCAGGTGCGGCTGGTCCCCGCCCATCCCAAGGCGCTGCCGGCGGCCCTGTCCGCCATTGCCGGCGCGGACATGATCGTCCTGGGGCCGGGGAGTTTGTACACCAGCATCATCCCCAATCTCCTGGTGGAGGGCATCGTGGAGGCCATCCAGGCCTCGGACGCCCTGAAGATCTATGTCTGCAACGTGATGACCCAGGAGGGGGAGACGGAAAACTACACCGTCTCCGACCACATCGCCGCCCTGTTCGCCCACTCGGCGCCGGGGCTGTTCGACCTGTGCCTGATCAATTCCTCCCCCATCCCCAAGGCGGTGGCCGCCCGGTACGCGGAGGAGGGGGCGGAGCGGATCCGCTATGACAAGGCGGCCTGCGCCGCCCTGGGGGTGGAGATCGTGGAGCGGCCGGTGGCCACGGTGGAAAACGGCTTCGTCCGCCACGACCCCCAGGCCCTGGCCCGGGAGCTGATCCTGCTCCACGCGGAGCGGAACGTCCGCATCGCCGGGGACCGGTTCGGCGGCCGGGCGGACGCCTACCGCAAGGAGGGCGGCAAATGACCCAGAGTTGGAGGAGACCCACCCATGTCCTTTTCCTTTGAAGCGAAAAATGAGCTGTGCCGCCTGCCGGTGCAGAAGCTGTGCTGCGCCCGAGCGGAGGCCTACGGCATCCTGCTGTACTGCAACACCTTCAGCGCCGGCGAAGTGCGGATCATCACCGGCAACCCCGCCCTGGCGGCGCGGCTTCCCAAGCTGTTCCACCGGGCCTTCAACGCCCGGTTCGACCGGGCACCGGAGGCCGGGGGCACCGGCAAGCTGGTGTTCCAGATCACCGACGAGACCAAGATCCGCCGCATCGTGGACCTGCTGGGGTTCAGCCCGGAGCAGAACCTGGCCCTGCACATCAACTTCGGCCTGCTGGAGGAGGAGTGCTGCCGGGCGGCCTTCCTGCGGGGGGTGTTCTTCGCCGGGGGCAGCGTCACGGACCCGGCCAAGCGGTACCACCTGGAGCTGGCCACCTCCCATCTGCAGGTGAGCCGGGAGCTGGAGGTGCTGCTGCGGGAGTGCGGCTATCCCCCCAAGAGCGTCACCCGCAACGGCAGCTGCATCACCTACTTCAAGCAGAGCGACCAGATCGAGGACTTTCTCACCCTCATCGGCGCGCCGGTGGCGGCCATGAGCGTCATGTCCGCCAAGCTGGAGAAGGACCTGCGCAACAGCGTCAACCGCCGCCTCAACTGCGACAGCGCCAACCTGGACAAGGCGGTGGAGGCCGCCCAGGAGCAGCTGGAAGCCATCCGGCGGCTCCGGGAGTCGGGGCTTCTGGAGCAGCTGCCGGAGAAGCTCCAGCAGACGGCGGCGCTGCGGCTGGAGCATCCGGAGCTGACCCTCAGCGAGCTGGCGGAGACCTTCGACCCGCCGGTGACGAAATCCTGCCTGAACCACCGGCTGCGGAAGATCCAGCAGCTGGCAAAAGGATTGTAAAGCAGAACCGCTTTTCACAAAATACGACCGAAACAGAGAGGAAGATGATACCGATGGACCGTTGTGCGATGGCATACCAGTATCGGAAGGAGGGCTATAACTGCGCCCAGGCGGTGGCGGCGTCCTTCGCGGACCTGACGGGCCTGACGCCGGAGGCCATGATGGCCGCGGCCAAGGGCTTCGGCGGCGGTGTGGGCGGCAGCTTCCAGGAGCTGTGCGGCGCCGTCAGCGGTGGCGTGCTGGTGCTGGGGATGCTGGACCCGGACGTGACGGAGACGGACCGGGCGGGGCGGAAGCGGGTCTATCCCAAGGCCAAGGCCCTGCGGGACCGGTTTGAAGAGACCTTCGGCCACATCCACTGCGGCGACCTGCGGGCGGCCCGCCCCGGCGCCACGGACAAGACGCCCGCCGCGGTGCGGCTGGGTGTCACGGCCCACTGCGACATCATGGTGGTGACGGCGGTGGAGATCTTAGAGCAGATGCTGCAAGAGGAGGAAGCCGACTGAGCGTGCGCCGGCCCTGACCGGCGGAGAGGAGCGCGGTCAGATGAAGCGAGGCATGAACTGTTTTCTGGCCGATCAGTGCAGCGATCGGCTGATGGGCTGCGGCATCGCCGCGGCGCTGCTGGGCTACGCTATGCGGGCCCTGGGCGTCCCGGGCGCGGAGCACGCGGTCCTGGCGGGCTACGCCCTGCTGCTGGGCGGCTGGGCCCTGGGGGTGCGGTATGTGGTGTGTCCCCACTGTGGAAGGTCCCTGTCCAGGTTCCTGCGGCTGCCGGGGGACATACCCGGCCGCTGCCCCCACTGCGGGGAGCGGATCGGGCCGGAGGAATGAGCGGAGAGAGAAGGGGAGACAGATGCGGAAGATGGACTGTTTTCGGGCCTGCCGGTACAGCAACCGGATGGTGATTGCGGGGACGGCAGTTGCTGTCGTCAGTATCTTGCTTTGGGGGGAGGGTATCCTTCCGGTCCTGTTCGGCTTGCTGGCTGTGATAGGTGTTGCAGTGACCGTGGCCGGATTCCTGATCGGATCCCGATTTATGGTCTGTCCCCACTGCGGCGGCCCCCTGCATAACTTGCCCCGGCTGTCCACTCACATCCCCAGCTACTGCCCCAGCTGCGGGGCAAAATTAGAGCCGCCGGTGCGGCGGTCAGACGAGAAATAAGAGCTTTTTCAGACAGGAGCGAGCTATGTCCTTTGTCCATTTACACGTCCATACGGAGTTCAGCCTACTGGATGGCGCCTGCCGCATCCGGGACCTGCCCGGCATCGTGAAGGCCATGGGCCAGACGGCCTGCGCCATCACGGACCACGGCGTCATGTACGGCGCCGTGGACTTTTACCGCGCCTGCAAGGCCGAGGGCATCAAGCCCATCATCGGCTGCGAGGTGTACGTCACCCCCCAGGGCCGGAGCCGGTCCGACAAGGTCCACGAGCTGGATTCCGAGAGCCGCCACCTGGTGCTGCTGTGCGAGAACGAGGAGGGATACCGGAACCTGTCCTACCTGGTGTCCATGGGCTGGACGGAGGGCTTCTACATCAAGCCCCGCATCGACCTGGAGCTGCTGCGGCAGTACAGCGGCGGCCTGGTGGCCCTGTCGGCGTGCCTGGCCGGCGAGATCCCCCGGCGGCTGCGGAACGGGGAGTACGAGAACTCGAAGCAGTACGCCCTGGAGCTCTCTAGCATCTTCGGCCCGGACCACTTCTACCTGGAGCTCCAGGACCACGGCATCCGGGACCAGCAGATCGTGAACCAGGGCATCCTCCGCATCCACCAGGAGACGGGGCTGCCCATGGTGTGCACCAACGACGCACACTACCTCCGGAAGGAGGACGCGGAGGCCCACGACGTGCTGCTGTGCATCCAGACCGGCAAGACCATCGACGACGAGAACCGGATGCGCTACGAGCCCCGGAACTTCTACCTCCGCAGCGAGGAGGAGATGGCGGACCTGTTTCCCGCCGGCGTCTACGAGGACGCCCTGGAGAACACGGCGAAGATCGCCGACATGTGCGATCTGGAGTTCACCTTCGGCAAGTACCACCTGCCGGAGTTCCAGCTGCCGGAGGGGTACGACAGCTTCTCCTATCTGAAAAAGCTCTGCGACGACGGCTACCGTCAGCGGTACGGGACGGATGACAAGTACCGGGACCAGCTCCGCTACGAGCAGGACATGATCGAGAAGATGGGGTTCACCGACTACTTCCTCATCGTCTCCGACTTTGTGAACTACGCCCGGCGGACGGGGATCCCCGTGGGCCCCGGCCGGGGCAGTGCCGCCGGGAGCATGGTCAGCTACTGTCTCCACATCACGGACATCGACCCCGTGAAGTACAACCTGTACTTCGAGCGGTTCCTGAACCCGGAGCGGGTCAGCATGCCGGATATCGACATGGACTTCGGCGACACCCGCCGGGGGGAGGTGGTGGACTACGTCCGCCGGAAGTACGGCGACGACCATGTGGCCCAAATCGTCACCTTCGGCACTATGGCCGCCCGGAACGCCATCCGGGACGTGGGCCGGGTGATGAACATCCCCTACGCCGAGGTGGACCAGATCGCCAAGCAGGTGCCCGCCGGGCCCGGCGCCCTCCACATCACCCTGGACGACGCCCTGCGCCTCTCCAAGCCCCTGCGGGAGCAGTACGAGACGGACGAGCAGGTGAAAAAGCTCATCGACACCGCCAAGGCCCTGGAGGGGATGCCCCGCCACGCCTCCACCCACGCCGCCGGCGTGGTCATCACCAAGCGGCCGGTGTACGAGTATGTGCCCCTGGCAAAGAACGACGATGCCGTGGTCTGCCAGTATGTGATGACCACCCTGGAGGAGCTGGGCCTGCTGAAAATGGACTTCCTGGGTCTCCGGAACCTGACGGTGCTGGACGACGCGGTGAAGATGGTCCAGGAGCGCCAGCCGGACTTCCAGCTCTCGGACATCCCGGAGGACGACCCGGAGACCTATGAGATGCTCTCCGCCGGAAAGACCTCCGGCGTGTTCCAGATGGAGTCCGCCGGCATGACCGGCGTGTGCGTGGGCCTGCGGCCCCAGTCCATCGAGGACCTGACCGCCATCGTGGCCCTGTACCGGCCCGGCCCCATGGACTCCATCCCCCGGTTCATCGCCTGCAAGCACGACCCCAGCCGGGTGACCTACAGGCACCCCTCTCTGGAGCCCATCCTGTCCATCACCTACGGGTGCATCGTCTACCAGGAGCAGGTGATGCAGATCTTCCAGCAGCTGGCGGGGTATTCCCTGGGCCAGGCCGACATGGTCCGCCGGGCCATGAGCAAGAAGAAGCGGAAGGAGATCGAGCGGGAGCGGACGTCCTTCATCCACGGCGACCCCGGCCGGGGCATCGCGGGATGCGTGGCCAACGGCATCCCGGAGGCGACCGCCGAGGCCATCTACCAGGAGATCGACGCCTTCGCCGAGTACGCCTTCAACAAGGCCCACGCCGTCTCCTACGCGGTGGTGGCCTACCAGACCGCCTGGTTCAAGTGCCACTACACCCGGGAGTACATGGCGGCCCTGCTGACCAGCGTGCTGGACAACTCCGACAAGGTGGCGGGGTACATCAGCGAGTGCCGGGACTGCGGCATCGCCCTGCTGCCGCCGGACATCAACCGCTCCGCCGACCGGTTCACCGTGGAGGAGGGGGGCATCCGCTTCGGCCTGGTGGCCATCAAGAACATCGGCCGGGGCTTCATCCAGGCAGTGATGCGGGACCGGGCGGAGAAGGGCCCCTTCACGTCCCTCTACGACTTCTGCGACCGGATGGCGGGCAGCGACATCAACAAGCGGGCGGTGGAGAACCTGATCCGCTCCGGCGCCTTCGACTCCCTGGGGGCCAAGCGGTCCCAGCTGATCAAGGTCTACGAGTCCGTCATGGACGCGGTGGCGGACAGCCGCCGCCAGAACCTGGAGGGGCAGATGGACTTCTTCTCCATGGCCGCGGGCGGAGACAACAGAGCGTCTGTCAAGGAAATTTCCTTACCAGATATCGACGAGTACGCCCCAGAGGAACTGATGCTGATGGAGAAGGAGACCACGGGCCTCTACCTCTCCGGCCACCCCATGGACCAGTACCGGGACGCGGTGCGGCAGCTGGGGGCGCCCACCATCGGCTCCATCCTGGCGGACTTCGCCCAAGAGGGGGGCCCCACCCAGTTCGCCGATGACCAGCGGATCACCATCTGCGGCATCGTCACCGCCAGCAAGACCAAGACCACAAAGAACAACTCCCTGATGGCCTATGTGACGGTGGAGGACGACACCGCCTCCATGGAGCTGCTGTGCTTTGCCCGGGTGCTGGAGTCCTGCGGCGCCTATCTGAAAGAGAACCAGGCGGTGGTGGTGAAGGGGCGTCTGTCCGTCCGGGACGAGAAGGCCCCCCAGATCTTATGCGACAGCGCCTATCCCCTGGGCGGGGCGGAGCCGCCGTCCCCGGCGGGGAGGCGGGCCCCGGCGGTGCCGGGGCAGGTGCTGTACCTGAAATTCCCCAGCCTGGACCACCCCAGCGTCCGCCACATGAAGCTGGTGTTCCAGATGTTCCCCGGCGTCACGCCGGTGAAGATGGTGATGGCGGACACCCGGAAGGTCTACGGCACCCACGCCGTCCTCCACGCGGCCCTGCTCCAGGAGGCCCGGGAGACGTTGGGGGACGAGAATGTGGTGGTGAAGTGAACCCATAAGAGGGAGGCGTACCCATGAGAGCGATCCCGAAGGAGAAGGTCCGGCGGGGCGTGTCCGCCGCGCTGTTCGCGGTCCTGGTCCTGGCCCTGTTGGCGGCCTGCCTGCCGGGCCGGGTGGAGCTCGTCCACACAGAGGTCTCCGCCCTGGACGGCGGGGACCCCCGGCAGGCGGCGGTGCTGGCGGCGCTGGAGGACCTGGACGCGCAGTACGGCCCCGTCAGCGTGGTGCAAAAGCCCCATCTGCTGCTGCCGGACGAGACGTGGATCCTGGTGCCGTACCTGGGCCTGTCCGTGCGGGACGTGGGCACAGCGGGCGGCACCGACTGGGGCGTCTTTCCCGGCCTGCTGGCCCTGGCCTGGCGGGGAGAGGAGGCGGCAGAGCCCAGGGCGGTCACGCTGGAGCCCTCCGTCCTCCGGGCGGAGGCGGACGAGAACACCTGGTTTTTCTCCGAGGATGCCCACACGCTGGAGGAGTCCCTGCCCGCCCTCACCTGGAAGGATGCCGAAGGGGGAGACCTGCGGCACGCGCTTACGTTCAGTGCCGTGACCCTGGACTCCACCCAGGAGGCCAACAGGGACTGCCTGTGCCGCTGCGTGTGGGAGGGGGCCTGGAGCCTCCGGACCGGCTGGAACAAGACCGTGGAGGTGGCCTTCTCCATAGAGGCCAGCGCCGCTTACCTGGGAAATGTCCGATAGACAGCAAACCGCCCGTGTCCATGTGGACACGGGCGGCTCTCTTTTTATACATTCCTTCGGACACAGGTGACAGCGCCATAGAGCAGGGACCCCGCGGCAAGGCCGCCGGTGACGGCCCACCAGATGGCGAAGAACTCCTGCCCCGGAGGCTTCAGGAGGGTGAGCGCCAGGAAGAGGACTGCCAGCACCGCCGTCACCAGCCAGGGGCAGCGGTTTTCCCGGGCCTCGTGGCGGATGTAGGCGCCGATGGCGCATCCGATCAGGACGATGAGGATGGTCGAGAACATGAGATCCCTCCGTTTCCCTTATGTGCCCTCTTCCTCCGGCTCGGAGGACATCAGGGCCCGCATGATCTCGCCGTACAGCCGCTCCGGGGACTTCTGGAACCGCTCCGTCAGCATGGCGGCCATGTCCTCCCGGGGGATGGCCAGCCGCAGGTCCATGACGCTGCCCATGTCGTCCGACAGCTCCAGCCGTACCGTGTAGGTGCCGTTGGGCCGCTTCTCCGTGGAGGCCTTCACCTGGCTCTTGCGCCGCAGGTGGCGGTTGCAGGCCGCCAGGTTCTTGTCGCACCGCAGCCGCACGGAGTAGGGGAGACTGGACTCGCAGATCTGGCTGTTCCGCAGCCCCTTGTCGGTGATGGCGTACAGCCCGTCCGGCGACAGCGTCAAATGCTCCGTCTTGACCAGGTCCGCCAGACACTCGGAGAAATCGAAGTAGTCCACGCCCTCGTCGCACATAGAAAGGTCCCACACCGTGTCGAAGGGGATGGGCTCGATCACCCGGGCGGTGATATATAAAATCAGGAATTTGATCTCCAGCTTGTCATGGATGAAGCCGGGCACAGGCGCCACCTCCTTGGCAATGAACACTGCATACACTGGTATTATACCCCAAGACCGCCGGGTTTGTATAGTCCGAATTTCTCCGCCGCCGCACCAACGCCGCCGGGACGCATACACTGGACTGAAAGAGCTTCTCTTTCATCCAGCTACTTATTAGGAGGTATTGCAATGCCCGAGAAAGTCATGCCCGGTCCCGTGGAGGACTCCTGCGGCATCCGGGAGGCGGTTTGCATCCATACCAGGAAGATCTACGATTCCTGCCGCGATAAGGACTGCATCGAGGACCTGCGGTTTTACCCCAAGCTGCAGTGTGTGGACGTCATCAACCGCGCCCTGTCCGTGAAGGGCGGCAGCGCCAAGCTGCTGTACGTCTATGTGGATGTGGAGCCCGTCAGCTTCCACCGGGGCTTCTACACCGTGGATATGCGCTTCTTCTACCACGTCACCCTCCAGGCCTATCTCAGCTGCCCGGCGCCGGTGACGGTGGAGGGCCTGTGCGTCTTTGACAAGCGGGCCATCCTGTTCGGCAGCGAGGGGAACGCCAAGATCTTCTCCTCCCAGATGGCGGCCGGCGGCCCGGACCAGCAGATGATGCAGCGGGCCAACGCCCCCATCGCCGTGGTGGAGGCCGTGGACCCCATCGTGCTGGACGCCCGCATCCTGGACTGCTGCGGCAAGCGGGACTGCGACTGCGACCTGTGCGAGGTGCCGTCCTTCGTCAACGACTGCTTCGGCGGCGAGCTCTCCAGCGGGGACGACAGCCGGCGGATCTACGTGACCCTGGGCCAGTTCTCCATCGTCCGGCTGGAGCGGGACACCCAGCTGCTGGTGCCGGTGTACGACTACTGTATGCCCGACAAGGAGTGCTCCTGCGGAGACGGGTGCGAGGACCCCTGCGCCCTGTTCCGGAACATCTCCTTCCCGGTGGGGGAGTTCTTCCCGCCCAACACCGTGAAGCGGCCGGAGAGCTGCGAGGACATCCAGAGCTGCTGCCGCCGCTGAGCGGCGCCGAAAAAACCCCCGTCCCATAAGGGACGGGGGTTTTCTCGTGCTCACATCTCCCGCTCATAGCGGACCATGAGATACAGCTCCAGCACGGATTTTGCCACGAACACACCGGTGGCGGCCAGGGGCACCCACAGCGGCGCGTCCAGGCCGATGGACAGCCACGCCGCCGCCAGCACGGCCCACTGGAGCGCCTCGCCGGACACGGCCTTGGCCCGGTTCCGGATGGCCACGTTCCGCTCGTCCCGCTGCTCGATGTCGTGCCGCCGGGCCATCTCCGGATGCTTTGCCTCGTGGCGGAGGTTCAGCAGGGTGGACCCTGACATGGCCAGCAGGCCGGAGCCTATGCCGCAGAGCATCCCGCCCAGGGCGTCGGACACCCGGCCGTCCAGCAGCAGGGACAGGGCCAGCAGGACGATGCCCACCGCCAGCAGGATCTGGAACAGGCGCTTTTTTTGATTGCGATCCATACAGGACCCTCCTTAGTATTTGTAGCGGTACCAGGCGGTGAACGCCCAGTCCAGCAGCAGCTTCACACAGGCCAGGCCCAGCAGGGTGAGGTTGACCCACCTGGGCACGTCAAAGAAGTACAGGTAGGCGGCGCCGAACAGCAGCAGCCACAGCAGCACGTCTCCCGCCCGGGCCCGGGCCTTGTCCCGGATCATGGCGCCCCGCTCGTCGTGGTCCTCCCGGTCCCGCTCCCGCCGGGCGGGGTCCCGGACGGGCAGCAGCTCCGCCAAACCACAGAGGAGCAGCAGACCTCCCGCGAGGCCGATGGCTCCCCATAGGGCCACAGGGGCGGCGGGAAACGCCCGCGCCGCCCACAGGGCGGCCCCCGCCAGCAGCGCACCCAAAATCGCGGCCGGAACCGGCCAACGGGCATTCGGTCTCATCACGATCCCCCTCCTCACATCTTCCGCTGGAACCAGCGGTACAGCATTTCCCACAGGACGAATTTGAAGATGTAGATGCCGCCCAGCAGGCAGAAGAGCCAGAAGGGGATCATCTCCATCGCGTGGACCACCATGACCACCAAGATCATCGCTGTCATGCAGATGTCTCCCGCGATGCCGCCGGCTTTGCTGCGGATGGCGGTGTTCCGCTCATCGTGCAGTTCTTTCTGCCGCTTCTGGTAGTCCCGGTCCTTGGCCAGCCGCTTCTGGTGCTTCAGATTCCCCACGGCGACCCCAGCCAGCCCGCCGCCCAGCGGTGAGGTCAGCGATAGCACCCATGACGGGATGAGATCTGGCACCAGTCCATCCAACAGGATCGGAACGAATACGCAGGATACCCCGAGAATGATGAACAGGTGCATCTGTCTCCGCTTGTTCATGTCCCATCCTCCTCACATCTTCCGCTGGAACCATTTGTAAAGCCCCAGGAACGCCAAAATGTAAAACAGATAGATGCCGATGAACACCCAGCCCACCCAGTCGGGGATCCCAAACCATTCCAAACCCAGGAAAATCAGGCCGGAGACCACCAGCAGTCCCACGGTCAGGAATCCGGCGATGCAGCCGGCCCGGTCCCGGATGGCCTGGTTCCGTTCGTCGAACTGGGCCTTCTGCCGCTGCCGGTAGGCCGGGTCACGGGAGAGGCGCTCCAGCTGAATCAGCGACCCGACGCCGGTGCCGACCAGCGCCGCCCCGGACACGGACAGCAGGTAAGAGATACCGCCGAAGTCCCGGGAGGAAGCGTTCAGAACGAACATCAGGATCCAGCAGAACAGTCCCGCGATGGTCAGGGAAAGCAAAACGACCCGATTTTTCATGTCCCATCCTCCTCATAGATGAAAATGTCCTCAATCGTGGTGCCGAAGTACCGGGCCAGCTTGAAGGCCAGCAGGATGGAGGGGTTGTACCGCCCGTTCTCCAACGACCCGATGGTCTGGCGGGACACCTCCAGCGCCTCCGCCAGCTCCTCCTGCTTGATGCCCCGGGCCTTTCGCAGCTCTTCCAGACGGTTTTTCAAGGGCGGTCTGACCTCCTTTCCCAATTCCATCCGCCGGGGAGCGGATGGAAAGTTTCCTTTCCATCTCCAACATAGCACAGGTCCGCTCCCATGTCAAGCTCACTTTCCATTTTTTCCGGGCCTGTCCCATTATTTGGGCGGGGCAGTCATATCCGGGGACAACCTCTCATAGAGTATAGCGTGTTACGAAAGGGGGCGCGGAGCGTGGGAGAGGAAGAACGCCGCTATGAGGAGGCGGCCCGGGTGCTGCCGGGCCGGCTGCGGGCCCTGGCCCTGGCCCAGCCGCCGGAGGTGCGCCGCCTGGCGGAGGAGTTCCGCCTCCGGGCCGGGCGGCCCCTGGCGGTACTGCTGCCGGAGGGGGAGCGGACCCTGGGGGACACCGTGGCCCAGGAGGACCTGGAGGCCCTCTGCGACTTGGCCACGGACTACTCCCGCTACGCGGCGGAGGAGACCCTGCGGCAGGGGTACCTCTCCGTCCGGGGCGGCTTCCGGGTGGGGCTGTGCGGCACGGCGGTGATGAAGGACGGGGCCAACACCACCCTGCGGGACCTGTCCTCCGCCGCCGTCCGCATCGCCCGGCAGCGGCGGGGCATCGGGGAGGACATCGTCCCCCGGCTGTTCCGGGAGGGGCGGTATCAGAATACCCTGCTGCTGTCCCCGCCGGGGGGCGGCAAGACCACGCTGCTGCGGGATCTGGTCCGGTGCCTCTCCACCGGAGGGCCGGGGCGGCCGGGCCTGCGGGTCTCCCTCATCGACGAGCGGGGGGAGGTGGCGGTGATGGTCCGGGGCAGGCCGGAGATGGACGTGGGCCCCCGGACCGACGTGCTGGACGCCTGCCCCAAGGCCCTGGGCATCCCCATGGCCCTGCGTGCCATGAACCCCCAGGTCATCGCCGTGGACGAGATCACGGCGGAGGCTGACCTCCGGGCCGCCGTCCAAGCCGCCGGGTGCGGCGTGGGCCTGCTGGCCACCGTCCACGCCGCCGGTGTGGAGGAGCTGCGCCAGCGGCCCCTGTACCGGCAGCTGCTGGCGGAGGGGGTGTTCCGCCTGGCGGTGCGCATCGTCCGCGCCCCAGAGGGCCGGACGTATGAAGTGGAGGAACTGCCATGCTGAAGCTGCTGGGCGCGGTGTGCATCTTCGGCGCCGCCGGCTGGGCCTGGCGGCGGGGGACGGCGGAGCGAAAGCGGGAGTTGGACACGCTGGCGGACCTCATGGCCCTGCTGGGGCGGATGGACAGCGAGATCCGCCTCCGCCGGACCAGCCTGCCCCGGCTGCTGGCGGACCTGGGCCGGGGCCGGGGACCGGAGGTCCGGCGGTTCTGCCTCTCCGTGGCCGCCGCCCTGACCCGGGACGCGCCCCTGGGGGAGAGCTGGCGGTCTGCCGCAGCGGACCTCCCCCTGGGCGCCGAGGAGCGGGCGGCGGTGGCCGCTCTGGGGGATCTCCTCCAGGGGGACGAGGCGGGCATCTGTAAAGGGATACAGCTTATCAGCAAGCTGCTGGAGAAGCGCCTGGCGGCGGCCCGGGACCGCAGGCAGGAGACGGAGAAGCGGTCCGGGGCCCTGTGGCTCTCCGGCGCGGCGCTGCTGGTGATCTTACTGATTTGATGAGGACAGACGCATGGAAGTGGATTTGATTTTCAAGATCGCCGCCATCGGCATCCTGGTGGCGGTGCTGAACCAGCTGCTGATCCGCTCGGGCCGGGAGGAGCAGGGGCTGATGGTGGTGCTGGCGGGACTGGTGTGCGTGCTGATGCTGATGGTCCAGGAGATCAGCGACCTGTTCGACCTGATCCAGTCCCTGTTCGACTTCTGATATGGAGCAGGTCATCCAGGTGACGGGGCTGTGCGTGGTGGGGGCGCTGCTGGCCCTGGTGGTGAAGCGGGGCAGCCCGGAGACGGCGCTGCTGCTGACGGTGGCCGCCGCGGTGGTGGTGCTGCTGGCCCTGGCGGGGGCGGTGGAGGAGCTGTTGGCCTTTCTGGCGGAGCTGGCCGAGGGCAGCGGCGTGCCGCCGGCCCTGTTCGGCCCCCTGTACAAGACCATCGGCATCGCCCTGGTGGTACAGGTGGGGGGCAGCCTCTGCCGGGACGCGGGGGAGAGCGCCCTGGCCTCCGTGGTGGAGACGGCGGGGGCGGTGTGCGCCCTGGTGGCGGCCCTGCCCCTGCTGCGGGCGGTGCTGGAGATGCTGTTGGAGCTGATGGGATGAAGTACACGATCTGTCTTGCGGCGCTGGTGCTGGCGCTGACGGTCTCCGCCCAGGCGGCGGAGGTGCCCCGGGAACTGGAGCGGGCCGCCCCTGAGGCGGCGGAGGATCTCGCGGACGGGGACCTCTCCGGCGGGACAGGCTTTGCCGAGGGAGTGGGAGACATCCTCTCCCGCCTGGCGGACCAGGCCGGGGAGGTGGTCCGGGAGCGGACGAAGGGCGCGGCGGCGGTGCTGCTGGCGGTGGTGCTGTGCGGCGCGGTGGAGGGCTTTGCCCGGAGCGCCGGGGGCCGGACGGCGCTGGCCCTGCTGCCCATGGCGGGGGCGCTGTCCGTGACCCTGGCCTCCGCCGGCAGCCTGGACACGCTGATGGGCCTGGGCAGCCAGACCATCGGGGAGCTGGCGGACTTCTCCTCGGTACTGCTGCCCACCCTGGCGGCGGCCACGGCGGCCACCGGGGCCGTCACCACCGCCACGGTGCAGCAGGTGTCCACGGTGTTCTTCGTGGACCTGCTGCTGCGGCTCATCCGGGAGCTGCTGCTGCCCCTGGTGTATCTGTACATCGGCCTTTTGACGGCCGCCGCCTGCCTGCCGGAGAACCGGCTGGGGGCCATCGCCGAGGGGCTGAAAAAGCTGGTGACCTGGGTCCTCACCACGGCGCTGCTGGTGTTCACGGTGTACCTCTCCGTGGTGCGCATCATCTCCGGCTCTGCCGACGGGGCGGCGGTGAAGGTGGCCAAGGCCGCCATCTCCGGCGTGGTGCCGGTGGTGGGCGGCATCATCGCCGACGCGTCGGAGACCGTGCTGGCCGGGGCGGGGATGCTGAAGAACACCATCGGCGTGTTCGGGATGCTGGCCATCCTGGCGGCCTGCGCCTACCCCTTTTTGCAGCTGGGGGTCCAGTACCTGCTGTACAAGGTGACGGCGTACCTGGCCTCGGTGGTGGGGACGCCGGGGCTGTGCAAGCTCATCGACGGGCTGGGGGGTGCCTTCGGCCTCATCCTTGGCATGACCGGCAGCTGCGCGCTGCTGCTGCTCATCTCGGTGCTGGCCTCCGTGGGGGCGGTGATGCCATGATGGAGGCGGTGCGGGCGTGGCTGACCTCCCTGGTGCTGGTGTCGCTGCTGCTGTCCGTGGCCCAGAGCCTGATCCCGGAGGGGACCCTCCGGCGGGCGGCCTCCTTCACCGGGGGGCTGATCCTGCTCTTCGCCCTGCTGCGGCCGGTGCTGGGGGCGGACCTGGAGCGGCTGGAAGTGGACCTCTCCGACTACCAGACGGCAGTGGAGGAGCGGCAGGAGGAGCTGGCGGCGGCCCAGACGGAGGCCATGGCATCTATCATAGCGGAGCAGACGGAGGCATATATATGGGACAAAGCGGGGGAGCTGGGGCTGGAGGTGTCCGCCCGGGTGGAGACCCGGGCCGGGGAGGACGGCGTCCCGGTGCCCTGGTCCGCGGAGCTGACGGGGGCGCAGTCGGAGACGCTTGCGTCCGCTCTGGAGACAGAACTGGGCATCCCGGCGGAGAGGCAGGTTTGGCATGAGCGGAACACAGAAGACTGAAGGAGTGCGAAGGATATGGGACAAATACAAATTCGTGGCGCTGGTGGCCCTGGCGGGGGCCGTGCTGCTGCTGTGGCCCAGCGGGAGCGGGGACGCGGCGGAGCACGCCTCGCCCCAGGCGGCCCCGGCCGCCCAGGCGGAGCTCCAGGCGGAGATGGAGGACATCCTGGGCCGCATCCAGGGCGTGGGGGAGGTGCAGGTGCTGCTGACGGTGGACTCGGACGGGGAGCGGCAGCTGGCGGAGGACTCGGAGCTGTCCTACAGCGGCTCCACGGCGGCGCCGGAGGACTATTCCCGTTCCTCCCAGACGGTGCTGGTGGACGGCGGCAGCGGCGACGCGCCGGTGGTGACCCGGACGGTGTATCCCACCTATCGGGGGGCCCTGGTGGTGTGCCAGGGGGGCGACCGGGCGGACGTGAAACTGGCGGTGACGGAGGCGGTGGCATCGTTGACCGGTCTCACCGCAGACCGCATCACCGTCGCAAAATCGCAGTGATGATCTGGAGGAGGAGCAGACCTATGAGCGCGAGATGGAAACGGAACACGGTGGTGGTGACCATGGCCCTGCTGGTGTGCGCGGCGGTGGCCCTGAACTGGAAGTACACCGGAGAGCAGGCGGCGGGGGCCGTGGAGGAGACCGGCACGAAGATCTTGGGCGAGGCCACCCTGGTCAACGGCCAGGAGGACGACGGCACCGCCGCCGCGGACGAGGAGGCGGTCTACACCGGGGACGACTACTTCGCCTCCGCCCGATTGACGAGACAGCAGGCCCGGGACAACGCCATCGCCCTGCTGCAGGAGGCGGCGGACCAGCCCGGCGCCGACGCGGCGGTGGCCAACGAGGCGTCGGAGGGCATCCAGGTGCTGGCGGGCTATACCATGAAGGAGGCCCAGATCGAGAACCTGGTGACCGCCAAGGGCTACGCCGACTGCGTGGCCTTCATGGGGGAGGACAGCATCAGCGTGGTGGTGGACACCGGCACCGGCGAGCTGACGGCGGAGGACGTGGCCAAGATCACCGACATCGCCATGACGGAGACCGGCTACCCCGCCAGCGGCATCAAGATCATGGCCTCAAATTAGCTGTTGTATTTTCCCGGGAAACATGGTAAAATATCACCCTGGAACCATTCGCCTGGGACGCGGCGGGCACCGCCCGCCTCCACCAAGGATCAAACAGTGAGGAGAGGCTTACGATGGGCGAGAGCAAAGAGTATATGACACTGCCGGAGGAGAACGGGAGCATCAACATTTCCGAGGAAGTGATCGCGGCCATCGCCGTGGGCGCCGTCCGGGACGTGGAGGGCGTGTCCGGCATGATGACCGCCATGGGCGGCAGCGTGACCGACCTGGTCACCAACAAGAAGAACGCCCAGAAGGTGGCCAAGGGCGTGAAGATCGACATGACCGGCGCCGCTCTGGTGCTGGACATCTATCTGACCGTGGCCTACGGCCACCCCATCCCCGAGGTGGCGGAGAACGCCCAGAAGGCCGTCATCAGCGCCGTGGAGGCCATGACCGGCTGCGCCGTGGAGGCCGTCAACATCCATGTGGGCGGCGTGACCCTGGCCTGAGCCCCGGATGGGAATGAGAGAGAGAAAAGGACGTAGTTGAGGTATGGTACGGAACACCGCGCGAGAGATCGCCATTCACCTGTCCTATGAGCTGAGCTTCACCGACAAGACGGTGGAGGAGCTGCTGGAGGAGCGCCTGACACCGGAGGCCTTCGCCGCCCTGGCGGAGGAGGACCCCCTGTATCAGGAGACGCCCAATGCCAAGCAGGCGGACTATATCCGCCGCCTGGTGCGGGGCGTGGCGGACCACGCTCCGGAGCTGGACGGGTATATCGCCAAATATTCCAAGGGGTGGAACTTTGCCCGCATCCCCCTGGTGGCCTCCGCCATCATGCGGGTGGCCATGTACGAGATCCTGTATATGCCGGATATCCCCAACGGCGCCTCCATCAACGAGGCGGTGGAGATCGCCAAGAAGTACGAGACGCCGGAGACGGTGAAGTTCATCAACGGCATCCTGGGCACCTTCGTGCGCCAGGAGATCACAGAATAACAGGCAGTCCTGGGGAGCGGGACGGGGGCCTTGCGCCGCCGGACCGCTCCGCGTTTTCTGCCCGCGTGAAGCAGGAGAGGAGCCATCCATGGAACCACACATCTACGGCGTCACAGAGGTGAACCAGCTGGTGAAGAGCCTGCTGGACAGTACCCCAGCTTTACAGGGCGTCGCCGTCCGGGGGGAGCTGTCCAACTACAAGATCTACCCCTCCGGCCACCACTATTTCACCCTGAAGGACAGCGAGGGCGCCCTCCGGTGCGTCATGTTCCGGGGACAGGCCTCCCGCCTCCGGTTCCGGCCGGAGAACGGCATGAAGGCGGTGGCCTCCGGCCGCATCACCGTGTTCCCCCGGGACGGGGCCTATCAGCTCTACTGCGACTCCCTGACGCCGGAGGGGGCGGGGGACCTGGCGGTGGCCTTCCAGCAGCTGAAGGAGAAGCTGTGGAAGGAGGGCCTCTTTGACCCCGCCCACAAAAACCCCCTGCCGCCCTATCCGGAGAAGATTGCCATCGTCACCTCCGGCGCAGGAGCAGCGGTCCACGACATAATCCGGATCCTCCGGCGCCGGTACCCCATCGCCAAGGTGATCCTGCTGCCGGTGCGGGTCCAGGGGCCGGAGGCCCCGCCGGAGATCGTGGGGGCCATCCGGTACGCGGACAAGTGGAAGATCGGGGACGTCATCATCACCGGCCGGGGCGGCGGGTCCATGGAGGACCTGTGGGCCTTCAACGACGAGCGGGTGGCCCGGGCCATCTACGACTGTGAGACGCCCATCATCTCGGCCGTGGGCCACGAGCCGGACGTGACCATCGCCGACTTCGTGGCGGATGCCCGGGCCTCCACCCCCTCCAACGCGGCGGAGATCGCGGTGCCGGACCAGGCGGACCTGCTGCGGTGGCTCCGGGGCGCCGGGGAGCGGATGGCGGGAAGCGAGACGCAGCGGCTGGCGGCCGCCCGGCAGAACCTGACCGCCCTGGCGTCCAAGCGGGTGATGACCGACGGCCTGGCCTACGTCCAGGACAAGCGGCTGGACCTGGACCACCTGCAGCAGCGGCTGGGGGACGTGACCGGCGCGGTGCTGGCCCGCCGCCGGCAGACGTTCGCGGCTCTGGCGGCGGCGCTGGACGCCATGAGCCCCCTGGCGGTGCTGGGCCGGGGCTATGCCGTGGCCCGGGATGAGAACGGGAAGATCTTGAAAAGCTACCGGGAGACGGCGCCGGGCAGCCGGGTGTCCGTCACCCTGGGAGAGGGCGGCTTCACCGCCGTGGTGGACGCGCCCTATACGAAGGAGGAACAGCCATGAGCGCAAAGAAGCAGACGTTCGAGCAGGAGATCGCCCGGCTGGAGGAGATCGTGGCGGCCCTGGAGAAGGGAGACGCCCCCCTGGCGGACTCCCTGGCGTTGTTCGAGGAGGGGACGAAGCTGATCGCCGCCTGTTCCAAGGAGCTGGACGCGGCGGAGCAGAAGGTGGTCAAGCTGATGAAGGGCCCCGACGGCGCGCCGGTGGAGCTGCCCTTCGGAGAGGAGGCCCAGCCATGACCGAACAGGTGTTTCAGACCCGGTACGAGACGTACCGGACGGCGGTGGAAGCATATCTGGCCACCCTCTTTGCCGGGGAGCCGGACTGGCAGGACCTGTACGAGTCCATGCGCTACAGCCTGCTGGCGGGGGGCAAGCGCATCCGGCCGGTGCTGACGCTGGAGTTCGCCCGCCTGGCGGGGCTGGAGGACTGGAGGACGGCCCTGCCCGCGGCCTGCGCATTGGAGCTGGTCCACACCTAC
>DWZJ01000049.1 GCA_019118245.1 Candidatus Oscillibacter excrementigallinarum | reverse complement strand
ACCGCAAGTATTGACCCCGAGAACGAGGCGGTAATCCAGCGGGCCATCTCCAACCTGACCCGGGGCAAGACCCTGATCGTCATCGCCCACCGGCTGGGAACAGTGGCCGACGCGGACAATATCGTGGTCATCGACCATGGTAGGATCGCCGGCCAGGGACGGCAGGAGGAACTGTTGCGGAAGTGCCCGCTGTACGCCCGGATGTGGAACACCTATCTGGGTACCCGGGACGGGAAGGAGGAATGAGCCGTGTTCAGTGTTCTGAAGAAGATCTCCGACTTTGCGGGGACCCGGCGGGGGCTCTTGAAAAAGTCCATGGCGGTAGCCTTCCTGGGAGCGGTGTTCGCCGCCCTCCAGTTTGCCGCCCTGATGCTCACCTTGGATATTCTGGTGGGCGGGGCGGACCTGCGCATTTGGCCGGTCATTGGTGTGATGGTGGTATCTGTGGTAGGCCGGGCGGCATGTTCCTACTGGTCCACCAATGCAGAAACGGAGACAGGCTACTTCATGGTGGCGGAGAAACGAATTCACATCGGAGACCGGCTGCGATATATCCCCATGGGCTATTTCAACGACAACTCCCTGGGGAACATCACCGCCGTGGTCACCACGACCCTGTCCGATGTGGAAAACAATGCCGCCCGGTGCCTGGTGAGCGTTATCGGCGGGTTCCTTAACACCTTGGGCCTGTGCCTGGGGCTCACGGTGGCGGACTGGCGGCTGGGCCTGCTGGCCATCGCGGGTATCCTGGCCTATCTGGGAGTGACGGAGCTCTCCCAGCGAGCCATGCTGAAAACCGGCCCTGCCCGGCAGCACGCCCAGATGAACCTGGTGGAGGCGGTGCTGGAGTACATCCAGGGTATGAGCGTGGTAAAGTCCTATGGTCTGGACAAGGACAGCGGCCAGGCGGTGCAGAGGACTGTGGACGAGAGCTGTGACAAGGCCCTGTCGCTGGAAAAGTCGGTAGTCCCCTGGATGGGGCTCCGTCAGGTGGTGGTGCGGGTGTTCTCCGTGGCCATCGCTGTGTGTGCCCTGGCCTTCTACTCCGGCGGCACGTTGTCCTTGGCCCGGTGCCTCTTGATGCTGGTGGCTTCGTTCATGCTCTATGCGGAGCTGGAGAGCGCCGGCAATATGGCGGACAATCTGCAGATGCTGGGGGCCTCCATGGACAAGGCCAACTCCATTGACGACACCCCGGTCATGGACATCGACGGGGCGGAGCTGACGCCGGCGGACACCTCCGTGGAATTTCAGGATGTGTCCTTCGCCTATGGGGACCGGACGATCCTGGACCACGTGAGCTTGACCGTTCCCTCTGGTAGCATCACCGCCGTGGTGGGACCCTCCGGCGGCGGCAAGACCACCCTCTGCAACCTGATCGCCCGGTTCTGGGATGTGGACGGTGGCCGGGTCACCATCGGCGGACGGGATGTGCGGGAGTACACCCTGGAATCCCTGATGAAACAGGTGAGCATGGTGTTCCAGCGGGTGTACCTCTTCCATGACACCATTGAGAACAACATCAAGTTCGGCTGTCCCAACGCTACCCACGAGCAGGTGATGGATGCGGCGAAGAAGGCCTGCTGCCATGACTTCATCTCCGCCCTGCCGGATGGGTACGACACGGTGATCGGCGAGGGCGGAGCCACGCTCTCCGGCGGGGAGAAGCAGCGGATCTCCATCGCCCGGTGCCTCTTGAAGGACGCCCCTATCGTGATTTTCGACGAGGCTACCGCCAATGTGGACCCGGAAAACGAGGATCAGCTGCAAAAAGCCATGGAGGCCCTGACCCGGGAGAAGACCGTGCTGATGATTGCCCACCGGCTGAAGACCGTCCGCAACGCCGACCAGATCCTGGTTCTGGACCAGGGCCGCATCGTCCAGCAGGGCACCCATGAGGACCTGATTGCCCAAGAGGGCATCTACCGGGACTTCGTGTCTGAGCGGACGGCGGCCAGTAAATGGACTCTATAATCAGTGAAAATTTATTTTATGCGGCAAGGTAACTTCTGATAAACGCATATACAGCCGGATCTTCTGTCAGGCAACTTACCAAGAGGAGGAATGCTCCCCGCAAAGCAGTCATCCGTTGTCACCACAACAAGAGCCACACTATCTCCTGTGAATGAAAGGAAGCACCAGGCAAATACCTGGTGCTTCCTTTATCTGGTCTTGCTTTGTCCAAAACAGAGCGTTCATCCTTTGTCCATTAAAATGCGATTTTCGGCCGCTAGACATTGCCTGGCAGCCGTGTGTTCGATTGCCGCGAAATATAGCGACACGTTCCCGGTTTTACAGTCGGAGAAGCGCAAACACATATCCTTCACTTGAATCTGACCACAAAAATGACCCTTACCACGGTAAAACCGGTCAACACGCATTGACATCCAATAAAATTTTCTTTTCAAAAAGTCCTGTATTTGCAGTACATAGAGGTATTGTGAGGCATTTGCCGGCAGAGCACAAAATCCAATCTCTACCAGTTCGAATCCCTCCTTCTCCGCCAGAGATAACCACATCTTCGGATGTGGTTATTTTTTTTGCGATACGGAGGGAAACTGAAGCCATGCCCTGTCCCCGCCCCTTCGGGGCCGCCGGAATCCAAAAAAGAGGCACCTGCAAAGCAGGTGCCTCTTTTTTGGAGCGGCTGATGGGAGTCGAACCCACCTATGCAGCTTGGGAAGCTGCCGTTCTACCGATGAACTACAGCCGCAGCTGGAAGTCGAAGTATATTATAACAGACCTCATTTTATTTTGCAACCCCAAAATGTTCCCCGGCATGAATCCGCGTCCCGGGACATAGATTCTACCAACGAAGCAAAGGGGGATCACTATGAAAAAGATCGTCGCGCTGCTGTGCGCCCTGCTGGTCATGGGCGGCAGCGCCCAGGCTCTGGAGGTATCCGCCCCGTCGGCGCTGCTGATGGAAAAGGAGACGGGCGCAGTCCTCTTTGCCAAGGACGAGCACGCCAAGCTGGAGCCCGCCAGCGTTACCAAGGTGATGACGCTGCTGCTGACCATGGAGGCCATCGACAGCGGCGCCCTCCACTACGACGACGTCATCACCGCCTCCGCCCACGCCTGTTCCATGGGCGGCAGCCAGATTTGGCTGAAGGAGAACGAGCAGATGACGGTCAGCGATATGCTGAAGGCCGTTTGCGTGGTCTCTGCCAACGACTGCGCCGTGGCCCTGGCGGAGGCGGTGAGCGGCAGTGAGGAGGCCTTCGTGGAGAAGATGAACCAGCGGGCGGCGGAGCTGGGGATGGAGGACACCCATTTCTGCAACGCCACTGGCCTGCCGGCGGAGGGCCACGTCACCTCCGCCTACGACATCGCCCTGATGAGCCGGGAGCTGATCCGCAGCCACCCGGACATCCGCCAGTACACCACCATTTGGATGGACTCCCTGCGGGACGGCGCCTCCTCCCTGGTGAACACCAATCGGCTGATCCGCTTCTACGAGGGGGCCACGGGGTTAAAGACCGGCTCCACGGACAGCGCCCTTTACTGTCTCTCCGGCACGGCGGAGCGGGACGGCATGGAGCTGATCGCCGTCATCATGAAGGCCCCCACCTCCACCCAGCGGTTCAACGACGCCACCTCTTTGCTGAACTACGGCTTCTCCACCTATACCTTAAAAACTGTGGTCCCGGAGTCCGCCCTGCCGCCCATCCCCGTGTCCCTGGGGACCCAGGCCACGGTCCAGCCGGTGCTGGGAGAGGACACCCACCTGCTGCTGGAAAAGTCCAAGGCCGGCGGCCTCCAGCAGACCGTCTCCCTGCCGGAGTCCCTGGAGGCGCCGGTGACCGCAGGCAGCCAGATTGGCACCCTCACCGTCACCGCGGGCGAGGAGGTGGTGGCAGAGCTGCCCATCCTGGCCGGAGAGGAGATCCCCCGAGTCACCTTCGGTCAGATGCTCTCCCGGATGCTGCGGACCGCTTTCCTCTGTTCCTGATCCCGGCGGGGGCGCAGCGCGCCCCCGCCATCTCCGCTTCTCCCGTCAGATTGCGACCGCTTTCCCTTGTGTCCCGTTTCAACACATGGTATAATGAGATCACAAATTTCCGCAGCTTTACGAAAGAGAGGCCGGTCATAATGCTGGATGTGAAATCGTTCCAATTACAGTCTTTTCTGCCCCTGCCCTATGAGGAGGTCCTGGCCCCCCGCCTGAAGCGGGCCCACGAAAAGCTCCAGAACGGCAGCGGCGCCGGCGGGGAGTTCACCGGCTGGGTCCACCTGCCCCGGGACTACGACCGGGAGGAGTTCGCCCGCATTCAGGCGGCCGCCGCCCGCATCCAGGGCAACTCCAAGGCTCTGGTGGTCATCGGCATCGGCGGCTCGTACTTAGGCGCCCGGGGCGTCATCGACTGCCTGTGCTCCCCCAACTACAACCTCAAGCGCAAGGATACCCCCAACATCTACTTCGTGGGCAACGGCCTGTCCTCCGACGCGCTGGGCGAGGTGCTGGACCTGGTGGCGGACGTGGACTTCTCCGTCAACGTGATCTCCAAGTCCGGAACCACCACGGAGCCCGCCGTGGCCTTCCGCTTCTTCCGGGAGGCCCTGGAGAAGAAGTACGGCCGGGAGGGGGCAAAGGAGCGGATCTACGCCACCACCGACAAGGCCCGGGGCGCCCTGAAATCCCTGGCGGATGCCGAGGGGTGGGAGACCTTCGTGGTCCCCGACGACGTGGGCGGCCGCTACAGCGTGCTGACCGCCGTGGGCCTGCTGCCCATCGCCGTGGCCGGGGTGGACATCACCGCCCTGATGCAGGGCGCGGCGGAGCTGATGGATGCCTGTCAGGACGCCTCCTTCCAGTGCCCCGCCTGGCGGTACGCCGCCATCCGGTACGAGCTGTACCGGGCGGGCCGGTCCATCGAGCTCCTGGCCTGCTATGACCCGGCGTTCCGGTTCATGGCCGAGTGGTGGAAGCAGCTCTTCGGCGAGAGCGAGGGCAAAGAGGGTAAGGGCCTCTTCCCCGCCAGCGTGGAGTTCACAGCAGACCTCCACTCCATGGGCCAGTACATCCAGGAGGGTAAGCGGCTGATGTTCGAGACCGTGGTGCGGCTGGGCCCCTCCGACCGCCATCTGTCCGTGCCCGCTGACGCGGCGGACGGCGACGGGCTGAACTTCCTGGCCGGCAAAACCATGGACTTCATCCGGGACCGGGCCATGGAGGGCACCCTGCTGGCCCACACCGAGGGCGGTGTGCCCAACCTGATCGTGGAGACCGCCGGCAAGACGGCCCGGGACCTGGGCCAGCTGATCTACTTTTTCGAGTACGCCTGCGGCCTCTCCGGCTATCTGCTGGACGTGAATCCCTTCGACCAGCCCGGCGTGGAGGCCTATAAAAAGAACATGTTCGCCCTGCTGGGCAAGCCCGGCTACGAGGACCGCCGGGCCCAGCTGGAGACCAAGCTGGAGAAATGATCCCGCTCTGACAGCGGCGCAAATTCCCCGCCGCACCTTCACCGCTGTCAATCTCTATTATGAACAAAGATTAAATCTTCATTTCTGCATTGTTTTTCACCGGATCTTGTGGTATGCTTAACATACCGAATCTCCCCCAGCGACTTTAATTGACAGGAGTGATTTCATATGGTCAGACTGATTATGGGCACAAAGGGTTCCGGCAAGACCAAGCAGCTCATTGAACTGATCAACAACGCGGCGAAGGACGAGCCCGGCAACGTGGTTTGCATCGAGGCCAACCGCAACTTGACATACGACATCCACTACCACATCCGGCTCATCGACGCCCAGGAGTACAAGCTGAACAGCTATGATATGTTCCGGGGCTTCATCAGCGGCCTGTACGCCGGCAACTACGACATCTCCCACGTGTTCATCGACAGCCTGTGCCGCGCCATTGGCCGGGACGTGGACAAGGACACCGAGGCCTTCCTGAACTGGCTGGACGCCTTCGGCGAGAAGAACGGCATCAAGTTCACCGTCACCATCAGCGCCGACATCGCCCAGGCCACCGACGGGATGCAGAAGTTCCTGTAAGCCGCCTCCGGCTCCCACACAAACAACGCCGCCCCTGTCTGATGACAGGGGCGGCGCTTTTTCCATCGCTCAGGCAGCTTCATTCTCCGGGGCGCTGGTCTCCAGCAGCCGGTAGTTCTCATAGTCCGCCACAGAGGACAGGTCGCTGAGGCAGATCTGGTCCACGCCGAAGAACGCGGCCATCCGGATCCGCTCCAGGGCGGATTCTCCATCCAGATACCACACCACGGTGTCTCCGTTGTCCGCGGTGAGATAGGCGCAGGCATAGCGGTCAGCATAGTAGTCCTGCGTCTGCGTATCGTCCAGCAGCGTCTCGATCTCCTCCGCCGGCAGCGCGCCCGTGTGCCGCCCTCTGCTCCAGCCGGAGCCGGTGGTGGTCAGCAGCAGACTGAGCTTCTCGCCGTCCACCAGGTCCCGCAGCTCCGCCAGGGCGTAGTAGACCTCCTCCAGCGGTTCCAGAGGGGCGATGGGGAATTCCCCCGCCGTGTTCTCATAGGCAGCCACACGCACCACCAGCCGGTCCGCCTGCTCCGCCAGGGCAGCGTAGTCGTATCCGGTGTACGCCGTACCCTGCCAGGCAGGTGCCTCCACCATGATATAGAGCGGCCGGTCGCCCAGCTGGTCCCGCAGGTCCTCCGCCAGGGCGGTGAACGCCTCCCGCTGGGCGGAGGGCAGCTTGGCCAGGTCCAGGAACAATCCCTGACAGCCGCTGTCCTCCACGGCCGCCGCCAGCAGCTCCGCCGTCTGGGCGCCGTCTCCCCGCAGGGCGGTGTACGTGCCGCTGACGTACAGCAGCGGCGCGGCGCCGGCGGAGGTAACGGCCTCCAGCAGGGCCGCCGCCTGTTCCTCCTCCATGGTGTTGGTGAGGCGGGTCTCCCCGGTGTAGATCAGCCGGGCACTGCCCACCGCCACCGCGTCATAGCCGGTCAGGTCCGTCAGGCCCTCGGCCGTGGGGGCGATGCCCACCTTGTCCGGCGACGCGGCGTGGTAGCTGTCATACAGGCGCATCAGCATGACGGCCGCCTGCTCCCGGGTGGCGGTCCGGTCCGGGGAGAAGGTGGCGGAGGAGGTGCCGTTCACCAGTCCCAGCTCATAGGCCATGGCCACATAGCCCACATTGGTGGTCACGTCCCGGAAGGGCATGGGCAGGTCCTGGGCCAGCCCGGCGATGGTGCCGTAGCCCATAGCCCGCACCAGCATCACCGCCAGCTCCTCCCGGGTGATGGGGTCACTGGGGCGGAAGGTGTCCGTCTGGCGGGTGATGGCTCCGTTGGCATAGGCGGTCTCCACCGCGCTGTAGTACCATGCATCCGGGTCCTGGTTATCGGTGTAGGAGCCCGTCTCCGGGGTCACCAGCTCCCAGCCGAACAGACGGCACACCGTCACCGCGGCGGCGGCGCGGGTCATGGGCTGGCCCAGGCCGAAGCGGGTCTTGGTCTGCCCCTGAAACAGGCCCAGGTCCACGGCCCGGTGGATGTCGTCCGCCGCCCAGTGGGTATCCGGCACGTCGGAAAAGCCCGTGGAGGCCGCGGATACAGGCGCCGGCAGCGCCGCCGCCAGCAGCAGCGCGCACAGCAGCACACAGGAACCGATCCGTTGCAGTCGTTTTTTCATGTTGTCGTTCTTCGCTCCTTTGGCGTCAGATTTCTTTCGGTTTTTGACAGCGGCGACCGGAATCGCCCGCTGTCGGTATGCCATTGTACCAGATTTTGCCGTCGCCGTCAAACGAACGGTGTCGGAACGCAGAAAAACCTTTACGTTTGCCCGCTTGCCTGCTATAATAATTTAGTTATGATGGCAGTTTATCACCCTTGGAAAGGAGGGAACGTGCCATGAAGTTCAAAAAGTGGAACATCGGCGCTCCGCCGGAGCAGGCCGTTGCCCTCCTGCAGAGCGCCGGGTACCCCTATCTGCTGTCCACGGTGCTGGCCGCCCGGGGCATCACCACCGCCGAGGCCGCGGCCGAGGCACTGGAGCGGGACCGGAACCTGAGCCTCTCCCCCATGCTGATGCGGGATATGGATAAGGCGGTGGCCCGGATCCAGCGGGCCATCAGCGGAGGGGAGACCATCGCCGTGTTCGGCGACTACGATGTGGACGGCATCACCTCCACGGTCCTGCTGCTGGACTATCTGAAAAGCTGCGGTGCCAGGTGCCTGCGGCACATCCCCCGCCGGATCGAGGAGGGCTACGGCCTGTCCAAGGACGCCATCCAGGGCCTGCGGGACCAGGGCGCCACGCTGATGATCACCGTGGACTGCGGCATCACCGGCAACGAGGAGGTGGCCTTTGCCGCCTCCATCGGCCTGGACGTGGTCATCACCGACCACCACGAGTGCAAGGAGGACCTGCCCCCGGCCGTGGCGGTGGTGGATCCCCACCGCAGCGACTGCCCCTACCCCTTCAAGCACCTGGCCGGTGTGGGCGTGGCGCTGAAGCTGGTGCTGGCCCTGGGGGGTGAGAGCCGGGAGGACGCTCTGTTCGCCCGGTACTGCACTCTGGCGGCCATCGGCACCGTGGCCGACGTCATGCGGATGGAGGGGGAGAACCGCACCATCGTCTCCTGCGGGCTGGAGGCCCTGCCCCACACGGATTTCGTTGGCATTCACGCCCTGCTGAAGGAGGCGGGCCTACTGGGCAAGCCCATCACCTCCGTCCAGATCGGCTTCGTGCTGGCGCCCCGGATCAACGCCGCCGGCCGCATGGGCGCGGCGGAGCTGGCTGCGGACCTGCTGGAGACCAGCGACCCCGCCCGGGCGGAGGAGCTGGCAAAGGCGCTGTGCGACCTGAACCGCAAGCGCCAGGAGGTGGAGCAGGCCATCTGCGCCGACGCCACGGAGAAGATCGGGCGCCTCCGGGCCGAGGACCGCAGCGCCCTGGTCCTCTCCAGCGAGGAGTGGCACCAGGGGGTGGTTGGCATCGTGGCCTCCCGCCTCAGCGAGAAGTACGCCTGCCCCAGCTTCATGATCCATCTGAAGGACGGGGTTGGCAAGGGCTCCTGCCGCTCCTACGGCGGATTCAACCTGTTCTCCGCCCTGGAGTCCTGCGCCGATCTGCTGGAGGGCTTCGGCGGCCACGAGCTGGCGGCGGGCTTCACCATCTCCGAGGAGAACATCGACGCCTTCCGGGCCCGGATGAACCGGTATGTCCGCTCCTCCTCCGGCGGGGAGCCCCCGGTCTCCTGCCTGGACGTGGACGCCCCTCTGGCCTGCCCCGGCGAGGTGACCCTGGCGGAGGTGGCGGAGCTGGACCAGCTGGAGCCCTATGGCGCGGGGAATCCCCGGCCGGTATTTGCCCTGCTGGGGGCCACGGTGGACGTGATGCAGCCCGTGGGCCAGGGCCGGCATCTGAAGTTCCGCCTCTCCAAGGGCACCTGCCGGTTCGACGCCATCTTCTTCTCCATGACGGAGGATGAGAGCGGCGTGGCCGCCGGGATGCGGGTGGACGCGGCCTTCTATCTCCAGGCCAACACCTTCCGGGGCAACACCACCCTGCAATTGCAGCTCATCGACATCCGCCCCTCCCTGACCCCCAGCCGCCACGAGGCGGCGGACCTGGACCTGCTCCGCCGCCTGACGGCAGGGGAGCCCCTCACCAGCCAGGAGCGGACCCGGCTCCAGGCGTCCCGCAGCCAGTTCGCCGCCTTCTGGACAGTGCTGGAGCGCCGTCTGCGCCGCGGGAAAGCGGAGCTGGACACCCTGCCGCTGCTGCGGCGGCTGTCGGCCCGCTCCGGCGGATGCGAGAGCTTTCTCCGGGCCGGTCTGGCCCTGGCCGTCTTTGCCGAGCGGGGGCTCATCACCCTGTCCGCCCAGGGCGACCAAATCACGCTTTCTCTGAATCCGATCCAGGGGAAGGTGGACCTCTTCGCCTGCCCCTATCTGTCCCGGCTGCGGAATGACACCGCCGGCCGGAATGGAGGTGCCGTGTCATGACCATCCAGGAACAGTATGAAAATCTGGTAAAAACCGTCCGGGGCTACAACCCCGCCGCGGACTTCCAGCACATCGAGGCCGCCTATAAATTCGCCAGGGAGGCCCACAAGGACCAGAAGCGCAAGAGCGGCGAGCCCTATATCATCCACCCCCTGGCGGTGGCCCAGATCGTGGCGGAGGAGCTGCGGCTGGACAGCGAGTCCATCGAGGCCGCCCTGCTCCACGACGTGATCGAGGACACCGCCGCCACCCACGAGCAGGTGTCCAAGCTCTTCTCTCCCACCATTGCCGACCTGGTGGAGGGGGTCAGCAAGCTGACCCGCATCCAGTACGCCACCAAGGAAGACGAGCAGATGGAAAACCTGCGGAAGATGCTCATCGCCATGAGCAAGGACATCCGGGTGATCCTCATCAAGATCGCGGACCGGCTCCACAATATGCGGACCATGGAGTACCAGTCCCCGGAAAAGCAGAAGCAGAAGTCCCTGGAGACCATGGAGATCTATGCCCCCATCGCCCACCGGCTGGGGATGCAGCGGATCAAGTGGGAGCTGGAGGACCTGTCCCTCAAATACCTGGACCCCATCGGCTACCAGGAGATTGTCTCCAAGCTGGAGGCCAAGCGCCAGGAGTACGAGGACTTCATGCGCCGCATCCAGATCCAGATCGACGACCGGCTGAAGGAGCTGGGGATCGAGCACATCGTCTACGGCCGGATGAAGCACCCCTACTCCATCTACCGGAAGATGTTCAATCAGAACAAGAGCCTGGACGAGATCTTCGACCTGTTCGCCTTTCGGGTCATCGTCAACTCCGTGGGGGACTGCTACAACGTCCTTGGCGTCATCCACGACCTCTACAAGCCCATTCTGGGCCGGTTCAAGGACTATATCGGCACCCCTAAGCCCAACGGCTACCAGTCTCTCCACACCACGGTCATCGGCGCGGACGGCCTGCCCTTCGAGGTGCAGATCCGTACCCGGGAGATGCATGAGATCGCCGAGTACGGCGTGGCCGCCCACTGGAAATACAAGCAGAACGGCCAGGGTGCCGGCACCGAAGGGCGGTACGAGTGGGTCCGCCGCCTGCTGGAGAACCAGGAGGGCGCGGACGCCGAGGACTATATCCACTCCCTGAAGATCGATATGTTCTCCGACGAGGTGTTCGTCTTCACCCCGGGCGGCGATGTGCAGAATCTCCCCGCCGGAGCCACGCCTATCGACTTCGCCTACGCCATCCACTCCGCCGTGGGCAACCGGATGGTTGGCGCCAAGGTGAACGGCCGGATCGTCACGCTGGACCACGTGCTGAAAAACGGCGACATCGTAGAGATCCTCACCTCCAAGAACGCCAAGGGCCCCAGCCGGGACTGGATGAAGATCGCCAAGTCCAGCGAGGCCCGCAGCAAGATCCGCCAGTGGTTCAAGAAGGAGAAGAAAGAGGAGAACATTGCCAACGGCCGGGCCGCCTTCGAGGCGGAATTGAAGCACTGCGGCATCTCCATGAAGGATGTCCTCTCGCCGGAGATGCTGCCGGTGCTCCTCAAGCGGGTGTCCTACGGCTCCCTGGATGAGATGTACGCGGCCATCGGCTACGGCGGCTTTACCGCCCAGAAGGCGGTCAGCCGCATCCAGGGGGAACTGAACCGGGTGGCAAAGCTCCACCAGGCGGAAAAGGCCGCCGAGGAGCTGGCGGAGGCCAAGCCGGCGGAGCCCGCCAAGCAGCCCTCTGCCCCCAAGCGGGTGAAGAGCGAGCAGGGCATCATCGTGGAGGGCCTGGACAACTGCCTGGTGAAGTTCTCCAAGTGCTGCACCCCCGTGCCGGGAGACGACATCATCGGCTTCATCACCCGTGGCTACGGCGTGTCCGTCCACCGGTGCGACTGCCCCAACGCCTCGGAGGAGAAGCGGAGCCAGCCGGGCCAGGAGGGCCGCTGGATCAAGGTCACCTGGGGCAGCGATACCAATGACAGCTACCGCACCATCCTGGAGGTGGTGTGCAAGGACCGGCAGGGCCTGCTGCTGGACATCTCCGCCGCCCTCTCCACCACCAACACCTTTGTGCTGGGCATCAACTCCCGCAGCACGGAGGATCAGTTTGCCATCTTCCGGCTGGAGATCCGTGTGAAGGACGACGTCCAGCTGCGATCCGTTATGAATAAGCTGAACCAGATTTCCGGGGTGCTGAAGGTCACCCGGCCCGCCGGGTGAGTTCTGCTCCCGCAGGGGAGGGGCTGATGCCGGAATCGCTTCCGGCGGGGGCGTAGGGGCGGTTATCAACCGCCCGGAGATGATTTGGGCCGCCGAACGGCGGCCACGGTGGTCTGGCTCCCGCCAGGGGGCTTGTCCAGCGGGGATGCACCCCCCATTGCGTCGTCGCAAAGTCCGCTCAGCTCCGTTTCCGCCTGCGGCGAAAACTGCGCCCGCTCCCTTGCTCCTCCTCTCCCCACCGCGCGGAGCGCGGCGGGGGCCCCTTTTCGGTCTTGCCCGAAAAGAAAACGGGCCGT
>DWZJ01000048.1 GCA_019118245.1 Candidatus Oscillibacter excrementigallinarum | reverse complement strand
TGGAGGAGGAGCTGCGGGGGTATCTGGCGGCCTTCTCCCACCTCTCCGTCCGGGAGCGGCAGGGGCAATCCATCGTCCGGGACATCGCCGGACAGGACGTGCCGGTGGTGCTGGACCCCACCCTGCTGCTGACCCGGGAGGACTGGGGCGCCGTGGCCAGAGACGGCGGCGCCGGGCAGGGCTATATTCTCTGCTACTGCATCAGCCGCCCCGGGGCGCTGGTCCCCTATGTCCGCCGCCTGGCGGAGGAGACGGGGCTGCCGGTGGTGCAGCTGTGCGGTGCCCGGCAGAAAGTCCACCCCAAGGCCCGCTGCATCCTCAGCGCCGGCCCGGCGGAGTTCCTGGGCCTGTTCCGGGACGCCGCCTATGTGTGCACCAACTCCTTCCACGGGACGGTGTTCTCCGTCCAGTTCCAGAATCCCTTCTTCACGGCGGTGGCGCCGGCGGAGATGGCCGCGCCGGAGAGCTCCCGGACCTTCAGCCTGCTGAGCCGGCTGGGGCTGGGGGACCGGATCATCGGCAAGGGCGACACCGCGGACCTGACGGCCCCCATCGACTGGGCCGCCGTGGAGACCCGCCTCGGGCAGGAGCGTCAGGCCTCCCTGGCCTATCTGCGCTGCGCCCTGGAGGACCGCCCCTGCGCACCGGCACCCTCGGCGCCCGCAGAGGCCGCGCCGGAGGCCCGGCCCCTGCCGAAGCTGGCGGACCGCACCCGCTGCACCGGCTGCACCGCCTGTGCCAGCGGCTGCCCCAAGGACGCCATCACCATGGAACGGGACCGGGAGGGCTTTGCCTACCCGGTCATCGACAGCGCGGTCTGCATCCGCTGCGGGCACTGCACGGCCGTCTGCCCGATCCTGCGGGAGCGGCCCCAGGCCCCCATGCCCGCGGTGTTCGCGGCCTGGAACAAAAACGACGCCATTCGGAAAGACTCCACCTCCGGCGGCGTGTTCACCCTGCTGGCGGAGTACATCCTGGAGAGCGGCGGCGTGGTGTTCGGCGCCGCCTTCGACGGAAGCCAGCACCTGCGCCACACCGCCTGCTTCCGCAAGGAGGACCTGTGGCGGCTGCGGGGCGCCAAGTACGTCCAGAGCGACCTGGGCACCGTCTACCGGGAGGTCCGGCGGTGGCTGGCGCACCGGCCGGTGCTGTTCTCCGGCACCCCCTGTCAGGTGGACGGCCTATACCGGTACCTGGGCGGACGGCCGGAGAACCTCACCACCTGCGACCTGGTGTGCCACGGCGTCCCCTCCCCCGGCGTGTGGGAGGACATGGCCCGGAACCTGGAGGCGCGCCGCCAGCAGCCTCTGCAGGCGGTGCGGTTCCGCAACAAGGTCACCGGCTGGAAGGACAGCCACTTCACCGCCGTCTACGGCGACGGCACCGTGGACACCGCCCCCCTGTTCCGCACGGAGTTCGGCCGGGCCTTTGGCCGTGCGCTGTTCCTGCGGCCCAGCTGCTACCGCTGTCCCTACACCTCCATGACCCGGGTGGGGGACCTGACCCTGGGCGACTTCTGGGGCCTGCGGCCGGACGAGCTGCCGGACCAGCAGGAGAAGGGCGTCAGCCTGCTGCTGGTGAACACCCCCCACGGCAGCCACATCTTCGACCAGCTGCCCCTGGCCAAGCTGCCCTTCCCGCCGGAGCGGGCCATCGCCGGCAACCCCCGGCTGGCCTCTCCCATCCCCCTGCCGCCGGACCGGACGGCCTTCTTCGCCGCCTACGCGGTGGAGCCCTTCGACCAGGTCCGCCGGGAGTTCTGCCGCCTGCCGCCCCTGCCGGTGCGGGCGGCGGCCAAGCTCCTCTCGCCGGAGGCCAAGGCCGCCATCCGGAAGAAGCTGAAGTGACCCGCGTTCTCCTGCAAGGCCCCTCTGGCGGAACGGTCCGCCGATCAAATATAGGGAGGAATGCCTGGATGAAACAGTACGAATGTGATCTCTGCGGTTATGTGTACGACGAGGCCGCCGGCGACCCGGACAACGGCATCGCCCCCGGCACCAAGTGGGAGGACCTGCCCGCCGACTGGGTGTGCCCCCTGTGCGGCGCCGGAAAGGACGAGTTCACCGCCAAGTAAAAAGGAGGTCCCGCGTCCGTTGGATGCGGGACCTCAGCTTGTCGAAAAGGTCTTTTCGACAAGCTGCGTACAGTTTCAGAACTTTTATAAAAGTTTTGAAACTGTAGGATTTGAATAGCGCAGGACACCCTTCCTGGGTTTCCCGCGCACACCCTTCCTTCCCATTGTCAGGCTCTTTCGGGTTTATCGACAGTCTCAGGTCCCGCGTCCGTTGGACGCGGGACCTTTCTCTTTGGAAGATCAGACCCGGGAGGGGGCCATCCAGCGCTTCAGGGCGGGGACCCGGGGCAGGACCCGCAGCAGCAGGGAGCCCAAAATGAAGCAGGCCGCCGCCTCGCCGATGCCCACGGTCAGGGCGTTGATGCCGAAGGCCGACCAGAAGCCCATCCCCTCCGCGGGGAAGAACCAGGCGATCTCCGCCCCCACCAGCACCATGTTGCAGATCACCGGGGGCAGGGGCGCCAGGGCCCGGTGATGGAGCTTGGACGTCCAGATGGCGGCGATCAGCGTGGCCGCCGTGCCCACGATCCAGTCCACCGGCATGGGGGAGCCCAGGAGATTGGCCAGGAAGCAGCCGATGGCAAGGCCGGGGACGGCCTCTGGGAACAGGAAGGGCAGCACCGTCATGGCCTCCGCCACCCGGAACTGGATGCCCCCGTACTGGGGAATGGGTAGCGCCAATGTCAGCACTGCGTAGATGGCGGCGATGATCCCGGCGGTGGCCATCTGCTGGGGGGTGAATTTGGATTTGGACATGAAAAAAGACCTCCTGTCAGAAATTCGGAGGTCTTTGATACGAAGCCGCAGCAAAACGCCCGTGCAAGGTACGGGCAACCTCCATTTTTTTGTTTAGAGAACGGCGGTCTGTCCAGCCGCCGAACGAACGCCCCGCAGGGCGCTTGGACAGGGAGATGGCACCTGTCAAGGAGGTATTGTATCACACCTTTTTTCAAAAAGAAAGAGGGGGACCGCATTTTTTTTGCAGTCCTCCTCTTTTCCTCTTATTCAGGGATCACGTAGACCCAGACGGTGCCCGCCGTCTCCGCCTCCTGGGCGGTGGCGGCACCGGCCACGGTCATCCCCTGCTGCTCCAGCTGTTCCAGCAGCTCGGTGTATTCCGAGGTGGTCAGCGCATAGGCCAATGTCCCGTCCTCCTGAGGGGTTGGCGTATAGCCGTCCAGAAGGGTCCCTGCCTCCGCCGCCGTCAGCGTCAGCGCGGGCGCAGTCTGGATGGCATAGGTCTCCGGCGCGGCCGGTTCCTCTGTCTCCTCAACAGCGGTCTTGCCCTGAGACACGATGCTGGTCTTGGCGTCCGCGTCAGGCTCGCTTTCCTCTTGAGCGGCGGGGGCGATGGCGTACGTCTCCGGCGCAGCCCCGGCGGTCGCGGTGGGATCGCCGGACTCCGCGGTCTCTGCCAAACCAGTGCCATCCTCCTCCGTCGGGGATGCGCTGTCCTCCGCTCCGCTGTCCGCCGCAGAGGCTGCGGCATCGGCCGGGATCTGGCGCTCCGTCTGGGCGGCGGTCACATCCCCTTCCACGGCGGTGTCGCTGAGACGGGGCAGACTGGAGACGGCCAGCACCACCACGGCGCAGCAGGCCGCCAGGGGCAGCAGCGTCTTTTTCCACCGGGGGCTCCGGCGCTTCCGGGGGGCCGCATCGGCCCGGATGGCGGCCATAACGCCCTCGGCAAAGCCGTCCGGCACCTCCGTGTCCTCCGCCTCCGGAAAGGCATCCCGCATGATCAGGGCCGCCTGGACATAGGCCCGGCAGCCGTCGCAGCTCCGCAGGTGCTCCCGCACCCGGGCGGTCTCCTCCGGGGACAGCTCCCCGTCGATGTAAGGGTCCAACAGGGCCGCGAACTCGTCACAGTATTTCATTGGCAGCCCTCCTTTTCTGTCCCTTTAGACGCAGGCGGCGGAGAAAAGTTCCCGCTTTTCAGCAAAAATTTCCGCAGCTGCTTTCGCCCCCGGCTGATGCGGGACTTCACCGTGCCCACATCCAGGTCCAGCGTCTCCGCGATCTCGTCGTAGCTCAGCTGGTGGATCTCCCGCAGCACCAGCACCTCCCGGTGCTCCGGCGAGAGGGACGCCAGCCCCCGCTCGATCTCCTCCCGCAGCTCCCGCCGCTCCGCCTCGTCCTGGGGGGAGCGGGCCGGGTCCGGCACGTCCAGATTCAGCTCCTCGTCGTCCAGGGACAGGCCCGCCGCCGTCCGGTGGCGGCTCTCCCGCCGCAGCAGGTCCACGCAGGCGTTGGAGGCCAGCCGGTACAGCCAGGTGGAGAAGCTGGAATCCCCCCGGAAAAAGGCCAGGCCCTGCCAGGCGGCCAGGAACGCCTCCTGGGCTGCCTCGGCGGCATCCTCGGGATTGCCGCACATCCGCAGCGTCAGGGCGAACACCCGCTTTTCATACAGATGGATCAGCGCTTCAAAGGCCTCCATGTCCCCCTGCTGGGCGGCGGAGACCAGCTGCTGTTCCTGCGCTCGTTCCTTCATCTCAAATCCCTTTTGATCCCTTTCGTCACACGATACACATCTTCCAGCGTGTTCATCTGCACGATCTGCTCCTTGTAGTAGCCGGAGTGGGACACGCCCTTGAGATACCAGCAGTAGTGGCGGCGGGCCTCCTGCACGGCCACCCGCTCCCCCTTGGCGGCGGCCGCCAGCTCGAACTGCCGCACCGCCGTGTCGCACCGCTCCGAAAGGGGCGGCAGGGGCGGGATGGGCCCGCCCTCCAGGGCCGCCTTGGCCTGCTGGAACAGCCAGGGGTTGCCGAAGCAGCCCCGGCCGATCATGGCCATGTCCGCCTTGGTGTGCTGGAGGATGCGGACCGCGTCCTCCGGCTTCCAGATGTCGCCGTTGGCGATCACCGGGATGGACACCGCCTCCTTCACCGCCCGGATGCAGTTCCAGTCCGCCTGTCCGCTGTACACCTGGGCCCGGGTCCGGCCGTGGACCGCCACGGCGGAGGCCCCCGCCTGCTCCAGGATCCTGGCGAACTCCACGCAGTTGCAGCTGCCCATGTCCCAGCCCCGGCGGAACTTGGCGGTCACCGGCACGGAGACGGCCTTCACCACCGCCTCCATGATGCGGCCGGCCTTCTCCGGGTCCTTCATCAGCGCCGCCCCGTCGCCGTTGTTGACGATCTTCCCCATGGGGCAGCCCATGTTCAGGTCCACGATGTCCGCCCCGGAGTGCTCCAGGGCGATCTGGGCCGCCTCCGCCATGCAGACCGGGTCGCTGCCGAAGATCTGCACCGCCGCCGGGTGCTCCCCCGGGAACTGCTGGAGGAGGGACAGGGTCTTTTTATCGTGGTAGCACAGGGCCTTGGAGGAGATGAGCTCCGTGATGGTGTATCCCGCCCCCAGCTCCGCGCAGATCTGGCGGAAGGCGACGTCCGTGACCCCGGCCATGGGGGCCAGGGCCAGGCGGGAATCGATGGTGACAGTTCCGATGTTCAAGGCAGGCCGTCCTTTCCAGTGAGAAAATCAGCTGGTTTATGATATCACATTCCCGGCAAAAAGTCCACCTCCCCCTGTCCGCCGGACCGCCCTGTTCAGGAAATGGGCCGCCTGCTTTTCCCGACGGGATTTTTTTCCAGATGGCTGTAAAATGGTGGCAAAAACCAAAGAGGCCGTGAACTTCGCGGCGGAATACAGGAGGGACAAGCTGTGGAATACAGGGAGTTGATCCGAGGCCGGCAGCAGGAAGCCCGGCCCCTGGCCTGGGGGATCCGTTTTTTTCTGACAGCGGCGCTGACCGCCAGCCAGACGCCGGGGGACTACGCCCCCTTCGCCCTGGGGTGCGTGGCCGCCTGCGGCCCGGGTGCGGAGGGCATCGCCGCCCTGCTGGGGGCCGGGGTGGGGGCGGGGCTGTTTCTGGACTTTGCCGCGGCCCTGCCCTTTCTGGCCGCCGCCATCCTGATCTTCACCACCGCCGCGGCCTTCCAGGGGCTGAAGCTGCTGGACGGGCCCTGGTTCTATCCCCTGGCGGGGGCGGGGCTGTTCCTGGCGGTCAGCGGCATCTACGTGCTCCAGTCCCTGTCCCCCCTGCGGGACCTGGGCCCCTGCCTGGCGGGGACGGTGCTGGTGGGGCTCTCCGCCTGGTATTACCAGCCCCTGCTGCAAGCAAAGCAGGAACGGCTGGAGCCGGACAGCCTGCTGTTCCTGGTGGGCTCCATCCTGCTGGCGCTGGTGGATGTGGAGCTGGCGGGCCTGTCCATCGGGCGGGGCCTGCTGTGCCTGCTGCTGGCCTACACCGCCTATCAGCGGGGCGCCATGACGGGGGCCGCCGCCGGGCTGGGGGCGGGCCTGGCGGCGGACTTCTGCTCCGGCACCGGCGGCGTCCTCTTCGGCGCGGCCTATGGGCTGGCGGGACTGCTGGCCGGGAGCCGCAGCGGCGGCCGGCGGATCTGGGCGGCCCTGGCCTTTTGGGGCGCGGCGCTGGTGGCCGCCCTGCCGGCGGGCCTCAACACACCGCTGCTGCCGGAGGCGGCGGCAGGGGCGGTGCTGTTCCTGCTGCTGCCGGGCCGGGTCTTCGGCGGCAAGCGGATGAAGCGGGCCCAGCCCGCGGAGTTCCCCGCCGCCCTGGAGGGGATGCGGGCCCAGCTGACCCGCCTGTCCGCCGCTCTGCGGGACCTGTATGACAGCATGGGCCGCAGCGCCCCGGTGTCCACGGAGGAGAACCCGGCGGTGGTCTTTGACCGGGCGGCGGAGAAGGTGTGCCGGGGCTGCGCCCTGTGCGAGCTCTGCTGGCAGAAGGAGTACACCGGCACCTTCAATGCCCTGAACGACGCCACCCCCTTCCTGCTGGAGCGGGGCCGGGCCCTGGCCAAGGACTTCCCCGGCTACTTCGCGGACCGGTGCATCCACCTGCCGGACTTCCTCACCGCCATCAACGGAGAGCTGTCCGCCTTCCTGCTGCGGCGGCAGTACCGGCGGCAGCTGGAGGAGACCCGCCGCAGCGCCAAGGGCCAGTACGCCCAGCTCAGCGAGCTGCTGACCGCCACCGCCGCCGGACTGGGGGAGGTCCGGGCCACGGCGGCTGGGACGGCGGCGGAGTGCCGCATCGGCGCGGCCCTGCGGCCCAAGGAGGGGGAGACCGTCTGCGGAGACACGGTGGTGTCCTTCCGGACGGAAACCGGCCTTCTCTGCCTGCTGCTGGCGGACGGCATGGGCAGCGGAGAGTCCGCCCGGCGGGAGTCCGCCCTCACCTGCCGCCTGCTGGAGCAGTTCCTGGAGGCGGGCATCGAGCCGGAGGCAGCCATGAAGACCCTGAATTCCGCCATGGCCCTGCGGGGGGCGGACACCGGCAGCTTCACCACCATCGACCTGCTCACCTGCCGGCCGGAGACCGGGGAGCTGGCCTTCTACAAATACGGCGCCGCCCCCAGCTATCTGAAGAAGGGGGGCACCGTGCGGCGGATCACCGGCGGCTCCCTGCCGGCGGGCCTCCGGGGCGGCACCGCCGCGCCGGACGTGACCCGGGTCTCTCTGGAGCCGGGGAGCTTCGCGGTGATGATCAGCGACGGGGTGGCGGACCCGGGCCGGGACGAGTGGCTGCAGGATCTGCTGGCCGGCTGGGAGGGCGAGGACCCCCAGACCCTGGCGGGGCTGATCCTCAGCGAGAGCATCCGCCGGGAGGATCTCCAGGACGACTGCGGCATCCAGGTGCTGTACCTGCCCCGCCCGGATGGGCTGAAAAAGGTGTGACGGACCGGTATAAATTTTCCCCCGCTGAGACAAACTGGAAGCATCAAACTCTGTGAGAGGCAGGAGGCGCAAGCAGATGGTGAAAGGCATTTCCAGACGGGTCGTGGTGGTGGACTCCCCGGACCAGCGGTTTTTTGAGCAGGCCATCTTCATTGTCCGGAACGACGCCGCCGGTGAGGGCGTCACCGCCCGGGAGCTGGTGGAGGAGGCCCGGCGGGTGGCCCGCAGCTACGCCGGCGGGGACCACGGACGGTTCAGCCGGCTGTGGCGGGACCTGTCCCCGGCGGTCTACACCCTGATGGGCGCGGCGGGCATCGGCCTGGTGTGGCTGACGGTGTGGCTGATCTGACGGAACAGAAAACAGGCGCGGCACCCCTTGCGGGATGCCGCGCCTGTTTTTTCAGTTCCGTGTCAGTCCACCGGGGGGATGTCCGGGACGCCCGCCGCGAAATAGGCCCGGGTGGCGTCCGCGTCCGACTGGATCTGGGCCCGCAGGGCCTCCATGGAGTCAAAGCGGACCTCCTGGCGCAGGTGCTCGTAGAACTCCAGCCGCAGCGTCCGGCCGTACAGGTCCCCCTGGAAATCCAGCAGGCAGGCCTCCACCGTCACGTCCGTGCCGTTGTGGACCGTGGGCCGGACGCCCACGTTGGTGACCGCGCTGTAGCCGGTTCCGTCCTCCAGGGTGACCCGGGTGGCGTAGACCCCGTGGCTGGGCACCAGCACATGGGGCGGGATGGTGAGGTTCGCCGTGGGAAGCAGCTGGCTGGAGCCGATCCCCCGGCCGTGGCGGACCACGCCCGTCAGGGTGTGGGGGTGCCCCAGGAAGCGGTTGGCCCGGCTGATCTGCCCCAGCTCCACCAGGCGGCGGATGTAGGTGGAGCTGACCGTGATGCCCGCCACCTCCACCTTGGGGATGATGTCGCAGCCCAGGCCCAGCTCCCGGCACTTCTGGACCAGCAGCTCCGGCGAGCCCTGGTTCTTGTGGCCGAACCGGTGGTCATGCCCTGCCACCAGGTGGACGGCGTGATAGCGTCCCACCAGGATCCGGGTGATGTAGTCGTCCCAGGGGGTGGTCATCATCTCCTGGTCAAAGGGCACCATCAGCACGTCTGCGATGCCGTACAGCCGGCGGATCAGGTCCCGCCGGTCCTCCGGGGAGTTGATGAGGGGGCAGGGGATGCCGGTGACCACCTCCTTGGGGGGGCGGTCAAAGGTGAACACCGCCGGGGTGCAGCCCCGCCGGGCGGCCTCCTCGGCGGTCCGGCGCAGCAGGGCGCCGTGGCCCAGGTGGACTCCGTCGAAGAAGCCCAGGGCAATGACTCGTTCTTTCATGGTTTACGCTCCAAAGAAATTCTTGATGGATGTCAGCGTGCCGCCGCTGGCCCGGGACAGGCAGAGAAACTGCCCCTCCTGGCCGTACACCCGGTAGACGCCGTCCGCCGTGCCCGGCAGGGTGATGGGGTTGCCGCAGCGGACCCGCTTCTCCTGTACGCCGGGTTTCAGCGTCAGGGCAGGATACGTCTGGAAGAGGCTGTCCGTGGGCAGCAGGAGGGATTCCCCCTGCTCCTGGACCTGTTCCAGCGTCACCGCCTGGTCCAGGGTGAATCCGGCGGCCATGGTGCGCCGGAGGGAGCACATAGCCCCGCCGCAGCCCAGCGCCTGGCCGATGTCGTGGCAGAGGGTGCGGATGTACGTGCCCTTGGAGCAGCGGCAGCGGAGCAGGTAGTCCGACTCGCCCTCCTGGGCCAGCAGCTCCAGCTCATAGATGGTGATGTGCCGGGGCTTCCGGGCCACCTCCTGGCCCTTCCGGGCCAGCTCATAGAGCTTCTGTCCCCCCACCTTGATGGCGGAGTACATGGGCGGGATTTGGTCCTGCTCCCCCAGGAAACGGGAGAGGACCGCCTCCACCGCCGCCCGGTCCGCCGTGACGGGGCGGATCTCCAGGATGGTGCCAGTGGTGTCCTGGGTGTCGGTCACCAGGCCCAGCCGCAGGCCCGCCACATATTCCTTCTGGCCGCTCTCCGCGAACTCCACCCCCCGGGTGGCCTGTCCCACAAAGACCGGCAGCACGCCGGTGGCCATGGGGTCCAGGGTCCCGCCGTGGCCCACCCGCTTTTCACGGAAGATGCCCCGCACCTTGGCGCAGACATCCATGCTGGTCCACCCGGCGGGCTTGTCGATGATCAGGATACCACTGGGCATAAAAACCTCCTCAAGGGCCGCCGCACTGCGGCCCGATCAGCGCTGATAATCCGGGGCCACCTGGGCCACAGCATCGAGAATCTGCTGCTTGGCCTGGGCCCAGGGGGCCTCCACCGTGCAGCCGGCGGCCGCGGCGTGGCCGCCGCCCCCCAGCAGGCGGCAGGCCTGCGTGGCGTTGACCCGGGGGCCGGTCCGCAGGGACATCTTCCACACGTCGGGCCGCAGCTCCCGCATGGTGACGGCGCAGTCCACCCCCTCGATCTGGGGCCCCAGGGCGGAGAGGTCCTCCGCGTCCGTCTCCGTGGCCTGGAGGCGCTCCATCAGGGACAGGGGGACAGACAGCACCGCCACCCGGTCCCGGTCGTAGAACTCGCAGTCATTGAGAATGGCGGCCTCCAGCTGCATCCGCTTGCGGCTCTTGGTGCGGAAGAACACCTTGTTGACCGTCTGGTAGTCGATGCCGGTCCGCAGCAGGGCCGCCGCCACGGCGTGGGTCTGGGCGGTGGTGTTGGCGTAGGCGAAGCACCCCGTGTCGGTGGACACCGCCACATACAGGGGCAGGGCCATCTCCGCCGTGATGGGGCCCAGGTGAGCCAGGATGTCGTAGACCAACTCGCCGCAGGCGGCGGCCTCCGGCCGCACGATGTTCTCCCGGCCGAAGGACTCGAAGGAGGGGTGGTGGTCGATGGCCAGCTCCACCCGGTCCGCGTAGGGCTTGGCATTCTCCGGGAACAGGCCCACGGTGGCGATGTCCGTGGACACCACCTTGTCCGGGGCGAAGCCCTCCGGCGCCGCGTAGGGGCGGAAATAGGGAGCGGTGGTGTCCGTCAGCTCCGGGTTGGGCAGCAGGTACGCCGTCTTGCCCAGACGGCGGAGCCCCGCGCACAGGGCGGCGGCGCAGCCCACCGTGTCCCCGTCCGGGCGGACGTGGGTGAGGATCAGCACATTGTCAAAGGTCCGCAGCAGTTCCGCTGCCTGGGTGACCGTCAGCATGGCTCACGCCTCCGTTTCGCCGGCGTCCCCGCCGTCCCGGGCCTCGTCCTGCCGCTCCACCTGGCGCAGGATCTCCAGGATGTGGGCGCCGTGCTGGATGGAGTCGTCGGCGATGAACTGCAGCTCCGGCGTGTAGCGCAGCTGCAGGGTGCGGCCCAGCTCCCGCCGCAGGAAGCCGGCGGCGGACTTCAGGCCCTTCAGCACGTCCTTCTCCTGGGACTTGTCCAGGGTGCTGACGTAGACCCGGGCGTAGCGCAGGTCGCTGGTGGTATCCACCCGGGTGATGGAGACCATGCCCACCTGGGAGACCCGGGGGTCCTTCAGGTGGCGGAGCTGGTCCGCCAGTTCCCGCTGGATCTCTTCGTTGATCCGGCCGATTCGATTGCTTGGCATCAAGATGACCTCCTTTTACAAAGGGAATGTCTGGTGTAGGGATATCCCGCAGGGGGATGTTGGGGGGCGTCCCATTGGACGCGGAATGACAGCTATGATGATAGCTGGGCAATGCACCCCCCATTTCTCTTTTGGTCTTGCCAAAAGAGAAACGGGCCGTGCACGGTCCAAAGAGAAAAACGCTTTAGAGCGCAGCGTCCCGCTGCGCCACGGGAGTCGGCGTGAGATAGTGCCTGCGTGTTTGCGAGGACCGACCGACGGGCGCGGCGGGGTGCGGTGTAGATTTGACGGCTGGTTCCCGCGGCGCGGGTACCGACAAAAATCGGGTTGCAAGGACGCATTTGACCAGCTCCTCTTTCCGCGCGGTCCGCTTCGCTACGCGCTACCCGGGCGGTCGTAGGGGCCGATGCCTTCATCGGCCCGTTGAGGAGGCTTTCATCAACCATCGGGCCAGCGGCAGCGAAAAGAGGAGCAGGATGTATCCCAGACCTCCCCGGACTGGAGTTTTCCCCAAGGGAAGCGCGTTTCCGTCCCTGACCGCCGCGCGGGACCGCCAGCCATCCCCCGCCGGCGGCAGGAGGTCTGCGCTGGCGCAGACCGACCCGCCGAACATTTTTTCTTTTCCACCGGGCGCGGCGCATTTTCTTTTTGATGTCTCAAAAAGAAAATGGGGGGCGCATCTGCCCAGCCATCAGCATGGCTGACTTCCGCGTCCGACAGGACAGCATCGATATGCCCGCATAACGATCAGGAGCGGCGACGAAGTCGCCGCCCCTATTGTGCGCAGAAATGAAATTGTCTCGCAGAGACCTTACCGGGGAATTTCCTCCATGGTGAACGCTTCGATGATGTCGCCCGCCCCATGAAACAGGGTTTCATGGGGACCCCGGATCGGGCATCCTCGGCAGGCGGAGCCCGCCTGCGGCAAGAGTTTGGGCTCTGCCCAAACTGCTTGGACGCGCTGACGCGCGGGGCCGCTCTGCGGCCCAGGAGGGCGACAGGAAGGCGCTATACAGCGTCGGGCCCAGCACGGTTACCGGGGGATCTCCTCCATGGTATACGCCTCGATGATGTCGCCCTCTTTGATGTCGTTGAACTTCTCCACGGTCAGGCCGCACTCGTAGTTCTCGGCCACCTCCCGGGCGTCGTCCTTGAACCGCTTCAGGGAGGCCAGGGCGCCCTCGTGGATCACGATGCCGTCCCGCACCACCCGGACGGAGCAGGCCCGGACGATCTTGCCGTCCTGGACGTAGCAGCCGGCCACGGTGCCCACGCTGGAGACCTTGTAGGTCTGGCGGACCTCCGCGTGGCCCAGCACCACTTCCCGGTACTTGGGAGCCAGCATGCCCTTCATGGCCGCCTCGATCTCGTCGATGCAGTCATAGATGACCCGGTACATCCGCATATCCACGTTCTGGCGCGCGGCGCCGTCACGGGCGGCGGCGTCCGGCCGGACGTTGAATCCCACGATGATGGCATTGGAGGAGGCGGCCAGCATGACGTCGGACTCGTTGATGGCGCCCACGCCGCCGTGGATCACCCGCACGTTCACCTCGTCGTTGCTGAGCTTCTCCAGGGAGGCCTTCACCGCCTCCACGCTGCCCTGGACGTCGGCCTTGACGATCAGCGCCAGCTCCTTGCGCTCGCCGGAGCGGATCTGGTCGAACAGGTTCTCCAGGGAGACCTTCTGCACCGGCGCGGCGGCCTTGGCCTTCTCCTCGGCCTTCCGCTGCTCCACCAGCTCCCGGGCCATGCGCTCGTCCGCCACGGCGAAGAAGGGGCTGCCGGCGGAGGGAGCCTCGGACAGGCCCGCGATCTCCACGGGCACGGAGGGGCCGGCCTCGGTCAGCCGGGCGCCCTTGTAGTCCATCATGGTGCGGACGCGGCCCACGGCGGTGCCGGCGATGATGATGTCGCCCTGCTTCAGCGTGCCGTTCTGGACCAGCAGGGTGGCCACGGGGCCGCGGCCCTTGTCCAGCCGGGCCTCGATGACGGTGCCCTTGGCGGCGCGGTTGGGGTTGGCCTTCAGCTCCGCCATCTCGGCGGTGAGGGTCACCATCTCCAGCAGGTTCTCGATGCCGATCTTCTGCTTGGCGGAGATCTTGCAGCAGATGGTCTCGCCGCCCCAGTCCTCGGGCACCAGGCCGTACTCCGTCAGCTGCTGGAGCACCCGGTCCGGGTTGGCGTTCTCCTTGTCGATCTTGTTGATGGCCACGATGATGGGGATCTCCGCGGCCTTGGCGTGGTTGATGGACTCCACGGTCTGGGGCATGATGCCGTCGTCCGCCGCCACCACCAGGATGGCGATGTCCGTGATCATGGCGCCACGGGCGCGCATGGAGGTGAACGCCTCATGGCCCGGCGTGTCCAGGAAGGTGATGGGCTTGCCGTTCACCTGCACCTGGTAGGCGCCGATGTGCTGGGTGATGCCGCCAGCCTCGCCCGCCGCCACGGAGGTGTGGCGGATGGTGTCCAGCAGGGAGGTCTTGCCGTGGTCCACGTGGCCCATGACCACCACCACGGGGGCACGGGGCACCAGCTCCTCCGGCTTATCCTCGTGGTCGTCGATCAGCCGCTCCTCGATGGTGACGGTGACCTCGTGTTCCACCTTGCAGCCCATGTCCTCGGCGATGATGGCCGCGGTGTCGAAGTCGATGATCTGGCTGAGGGAGGCCATGACGCCGTTCTTCATCAGGCACTTGACCACCTCGGCGCCGGTCTTTTTCATGCGGCTGGCCAGCTCGCCCACGGAGATCTCGTCGGGGATCATGACCTTGACGGGGGCCTTTTTGGCGATCTCCAGCTGGAGCTTGCGCATCCGCTCCGCCTCGTCCTGGCGGCGCTTGTTGGAGAAGGTCATGCCGCCCCGGCGCTGGTTGTTGGTGCGGATCTTCTCCTTGCCGCTGCGCTGCTGCCGCTGCATCCGGGCGCCCCGCTCGCCGCCCAGATCCTCCAGCCGCTCATCGTACTTGGCCAGGTTCACGTCGCCGCCCTTGCGGGTGTCCACGATCTTCTTCTGGGGCACCCGGGACACGGGCTGCTGCACCGCGGGCTTGGCCGCGGTGCCCTGCTGGGGCTGCTGTTTGGCCGGCGCGCTCTGGACGGGCTTGCCTCCCTGGCTCTGGGCCGGCTGGGCGGCCTTGGCAGGCTCCGCCTTCTTGGCCTCTTTGGCGGGCTCCTGGTAGGTGTCGGCAAAAATCGTCTGGATGCTGGAGACCTGATTGTGCTGGGTCAGATATTCAAAGATCAGAGAGAGCTCCTGATCCGTCAGGGCCTGCATATGGTTCTTGGGAGTCTCGGCGTACTTCGTCAGGATCTCCGTGATGGTCTTGGTGGGCAGGCCGAAATCCTTCGCCACCTCATGGACTCTGTATTTTTCAATAGCCAATCAAAACACCTCGTTCTGCTCCAACCCGAGGGCTGGGAAATTTTGATATGCAGCTGCCGCGGCTCCGCGCCGCGGCGGCGCCGGCCGTCAGCCCTCCTTCTTTTTTCGGAAGGAGCCTTTGCCCTTTTTCACCGGGCGGCTGTGGGCGTATGGCCGCGCCTTTGCCTTCGGCTTGGGGCGAGCGTCCCTGGGGGGACGGGATCGGTTCGGTTTTGCGCCGCGGGGGCGATCCCCCTTCGGCGCGCGCTCCGGCGGTGTCTCCGCCGGCGGTCTGGCCGTCTGGTCAGGCGGTGCCTTCCGGCGCCGCTTGCCCCGGCGGAGATTCTTCTCGTGGGCCGCCTGCTCCGCCCGGCGCTCCGCGGCCCGGCGGGCCTTCACGTCCATCCGCTCCGCCGCGCCGGCATACTGCTCCGGGTCCAGCTCCGCCAGCCGGTGCAGCAGGGCCGCGGCCAGGCCCACATCCGTCACCGCGGCGATGGCCACGGCCGTCCGGCCCAGGGCCCAGCCCAGCTCCGCCTTGGTGAAGGGGATCTGGAGCCACAGGCAGTCGCCCGCCTGGGCGAAGTGCTCACACCGGCGGCGGGTGCCCTCCGCCGCGTCGGCGGCCAGCAGCAGCACCCGGGCGTCCCGGGCCCGGGCCACGGCCTCCACGGGCTCCTCGCCCACGGCCAGCCGGCCGCCCCGGAGGCTGAGCCCCAGCAGGGACAGAATGTTATGTCGATCCATCCGCACCTCTCAGTTCTGCCTCCATGGCGTCATAGACCTCCGGCGGGATGGCGGTCTCAAAGGCCCGCTCCAGGGCCCGGGACTTCCGGGCCTTCTGCAGGCAGGCCACGTCGTGGCACACATAGGCGCCCCGGCCGGGCTTCTTGCCGCCGAAGTCCAGGGACACGGTGCCGTCCGGGGCCTTCACCACCCGCAGCAGGGACTTCTTATCCTTCATTTCCCGGCAGCCCACGCACTGCCGCTGGGGGATCTTCTTCACTTTCGGCATCTCACAGGCCGCCTTTCTGAAAAGCTGTCTTACTCTGCGTCAGTAGGCTCCGCCGCGGACTCCTCCGGGGAGGCGGTCTCCTCCTCATCATCTCCGATGACCGGCTCGGTGTCCTCCGCAGGCTCCTCCTCGTCGTGATAGCTCTCCGGCTTGATGTCGATCTTGTAGCCGGTGAGCCGGGCCGCCAGGCGGGCGTTCTGGCCCTCCTTGCCGATGGCCAGGGACAGCTGGTCGTCCGGCACGATCACCCGGCAGGCCTTGCCCTCGTCCGCCATCCACACGTCCACCACATCGGCGGGCGCCAGGGCGGCGGCGATGAACTGGGCGGGGTCCTCGCTGTACTTCACAATGTCGATCTTCTCGCCCCGCAGCTCCTCCACGATGCTGCCGACCCGCTGGCCCTTGGGGCCCACACAGGCGCCGATGGGGTCCACGTTCTCGTCGTTGGACCAGACGGCCATCTTGGTGCGGCTGCCGGCCTCCCGGGCGATGGACTTCACCTCCACGGTGCCGTCGTAGATCTCGGGGACCTCCAGCTCGAACAGGCGCTTCACCAGGCCCGGATGGGTCCGGGAGATCAGCACCTGGGGCCCTCTGGTGGACCGGCGGACCTCCACCACATAGACCTTCACATGCATCCCCTCGGTGAGCTCCTCGCCGGGGACCTGCTCGCCGGCCATCAGCAGCGCCTCGGTGGAGTCGGTGCCGGTGCCGATCCGCAGGGACACGTTGCCGTTCCGGGGGTCCACCCGGGTCACCACGCCGGTGAGGATCTCATGCTGCTTGGAGTTGAACTCGTCGTACACCATGCCACGCTCGGCCTCCCGCAGGCCCTGGATGATGACCTGCTTGCCGTTGCCGGCGGCGATGCGGCCGAACTCCACCGTGTCCACGGGGATGTTCACGATGTCGCCCACCTCATACTTGGCGGAGATCCGCTTGGCCTCCTCCACCGGCATCTCGTTGGCGGGGTCCACGTAGTCCTCTTCCTCCACCACGTTCTTCTGGACGAACATCTTCAGGTTCTGATGCTCCTCGTCCACGTCCACGATGACGTTCTCCACATCCGCGTGGTCCCGCTTGTAGGCGGTGGTCAGGGCCTGGACGATCTTCTCCATCATGAAGGACTGGGGGATGCCCCGTTCCTTCTCCAGCAGGGCCAGTGCCGCGAAGATCTCCGCGGGATTGAAGCCCACAGGCTCCTTCTGCTTTTTGCCTTTCATGTGACTGATTCTCCTTGTTGATAAAATACGTCTTGTGGGGACGGTCGATGGCTCAGAATTCCACCCGCAGGCGGACCAGGGCGGTCTCCTGCTTGGGGAAGACCAGCTCCTGCTTTCCAACGGTGACGGTGACGTCGCCGTTGGCCTCGTCATAGCTCTTCAGGTAGCCGGAGAACTCCTTCCGGCCCTCCCGGGCCCGGTACAGCTTCACCAGCACGGGGCTGCCCAGAAACCGCTGGAAGTCGGAGGGCCGCTTCAGGGCCCGCTCGGCCCCGGCGGAGCCCACCTCCAGGGTGTAGCTGCCCTCGATGGGGTCGGCCTCGTCCAGCAGGTCGCTGACCTTCCGGGAGATCTCCTCGCAGTCCAGGATGTCCACGCCGCCCTCCTTGTCCAGCAGGATGCGCAGATACCAGGTGCCGGCCTCCTTGACATACTCCACATCCCAGAGGGTGCAGCCCTGCTCCGCGATGGCGGGGGCCGCCAGTTCCGCAGTCAGTTCCGTGATCTTCTTCATGGGAGGACTCCCTTCTTTTGACAAGTTCCTTGAATTTTGACTGACCGAAAAAGGCCAATAATAAAGAGCGGACCAGCAGCCCACTCCACATACCTTACTCTTCTAACATACGCATCATAGCACAGATGATGGGAAAGCGCAAGTCCTTTCTGACAGATTCTTCCCGGATTTGGTGCAAAAAATCCGCCGGAGCCGCGGAAAAACCGCAGCTCCGGCAGCCGTTCAGCGTCGGCGCAGCCAGCTGATCCCGCAGGAGACCAGAAACAGCGCCAGATCCGCCGCCACCACGGAGGCTCCCACCGGCGTGGACAGCGTCCAGGAGGCCATGAGGCCCGCGCAGAAACAGCACACCGACGTGACGCCGGCGCACACCACCACGCCCCGGAAGCTCTTGAACAGCCGCATGGCCGTCAGGGCCGGGAAGATCACCAGGGAGGAGATCAGCATGGCCCCCATCATCCGCATCCCCAGGACGATGGTCAGGGCGGTGAGGATGGCCAGCAGGGTGTTGTACCAGTCCACCCGCAGCCCCGTGGCCCGGGAGAAGTTCTCGTCAAAGGTCACGGCGAAGAGCTTGTGGTAGAACAGGACGAACAGCGCCAGCACCGCGGCGCACAGCACCGCGGACAGCGCCACGTCTCCCCAGGTCATGGCCAGGACGCTGCCGAACATATAGTTGTCCACATCCGTGGTCATGCCGGTGGTCCGGGAGATGACGATGATGCCGATGGCCAGGGCCGAGGCGCTGGTGACGGCGATGGCCGCGTCGCTGTTCCACCGGGGGTTGGTGGCCATCCGCAGCAGGAAGAACGCCGCCAGGATCACCACGGGGATGGAGAAGTACAGCGGCGTGACCCCCAGGGCCACGGCGATGGCCAGGGCCCCGAAGGAGACGTGGCTCAACCCGTCTCCGATCATGGAGTACCGCTTGAGGACCAGGGACACCCCCAGCAGCGCGGCGCACAGGCTCACCAGGGTCCCGGCGATCAGCGCCCGCTGCATGAAGGGATAGGTCAGCATCAGTGTCAGGCTCATTCCTCCACCTCCCGGAACCGCCGCCCCTGGGGGGAGGCCAGATAGTCGTCCACGGTGCCCAGGAAGAAGCTGCTGCGGCCGATGTGCAGCACCGTCCGGGCGCTCTGCAGGGCAGCTTTCAGATCATGGGTCACCATCACCACCGCCATGCCCTCCTTCTGATTCAAATAGGAGAGGGTCTTGTACAGGTCCTGGGCGGCGGCGGGGTCCAGGCCGGTGATGGGCTCGTCCAGGATCAGCAGGCTTTTGGCGGCGCACAGGGCCCGGGCCAGCAGCACCCGCTGCTGCTGGCCGCCGGAGAGATCCCGATAGCTCTGGTCCTTCAGCTCCAGGATCCCCAGCTTGCCCATGTTCATCAGGGCCGCGGACTTCTGGGCGGCGGTGTAGAAGAACCGCAGCCCCTTCTGGTTCAGGCAGCCGGAGAGGACCACCTCGTACACCGTGGCCGGGAAGTCCCGCTGGGCCCGGGTCTGCTGGGGCAGGTACCCCACAGCCCCCTGCCGCAGCTCCGGCGCCCGGAGGATCTCCCCGCTCTGGGGCGTCAGCAGGCCCAGCAATCCCCGCAGCAGGGTGGACTTGCCGGAACCGTTGTCTCCCACGATGCACAGGTAGTCCCCGGCCCGGATGGTGAGGTCCAGGTGGGACAGGACGCTCTGGCCCTCATAGCCAAGGGACACGTCCCGGCAGACGATCAGCGCATCAGGCTCCATGGTCCGCCCCCTCCTCTCCGGCACAGACGTCGCACACGCCGGAGAACAGCGTCCCCCGGGGATCAATGCGGAAGTGGTGGGCCTTTTCCAGATGGTCGTACAGGGCCTGGAGCTGGGTGCAGTCCACGTGGCGGATGCGGCCGCACCGCTCGCACTTTAAGAGGAAGCAGTCCCGGTGGCCCTGGGACTGGTGGCCGCAGTACTGGTACAGGGCGCCGTCCTCGGTGTTGACCTTATGGACCGCCCCGGCGGCCTCCAGCTTCTCCAGCTGGCGGTAGATGGTGGCCAGGCCCACCGGGCAGCCCTCCCGGCGCAGGTCCTCCGCCAGCTCGGCGGCGGAGCAGGCGGCCTCGCCCCGCTGTTCCAGGCAGCGGAGCACCGCCTGGTGCTGTTTGGTGCTGTATGCCATACAACGCCTCCTTCAATATGAGAATGAAAATCATTCTCATATTATAGACATCGCCGGAAAAAAGTCAAGACCGGTTGCAAAAATCCGGCAAATGGGGTATGGTAAAGACAGCACGTATACTTGCGCAACAAGGCGCAAATTTCCATCACATTTTAGGAGAGAAACGAATGAAAGTCTCACTGGTCATCATGGCGGCGGGTCTGGGATCCCGCTACGGCGGCAGCAAGCAGGTGGACGGCATCGGGCCCCACAACGAGATCTTGATGGAGTATTCCATTTACGACGCCCTCCGGGCGGGGTTCAACAAGGTGGTGTTCATCATCAAGCCGGAGATGGAGGAGATGATGCACCGTCTCTGCGGGGACTATCTGGCGAAAAAGACGGCCCTGGACGGCTCCCCCGTGGAGGTGGCCTACGCCTTCCAGGACTTCTCCTCCGTGCCGGACTTCTACCAGATCCCGGCGGAGCGGACCAAGCCCTTCGGCACGGTCCACGCCCTGCTGTGCGCGGCGGATGTGGTCCACGAGCCCTTCTGCGTCATCAACGCCGATGACTACTACGGCATCGACGCCTACCGCACCATCTACAATGAGCTGGTGAAGCTGCCGGAGACCGGGAAGGCCACCATGGTGGGGTACCTGCTGAAAAACACCGCCAGCCTCCACGGCACGGTGTCCCGGGGCGTCTGCCAGGTGGAGGACGGCAAGCTCCGCTCCATCCGGGAGGCCCTGAAGGTCCAGCTGTATCCCGACGGCTCCCTGAAGGACCTGGCGGAGGAGATCGACCTCTCTCCGGAGACGGTGGTGTCCATGAACTTCTGGGGCTTCGCCCCCAGCATCTTCCCGGCCCTGCGGGACTACTTCGAGAACTTCCTCCGCACCGAGGCCGGGGACAACATCAAGGCGGAGTGCCTGCTGCCGGTGATGGTGGGCGACCAACTGAAGCGGGGAGCCCTGGAGGTGTCCGTCCTCCGCTCCGCGGACAAGTGGTTCGGCATGACCTACCACGAGGACCGGGAGATCGTGGCGGAGGAGCTCCGCAAGCTCCACGCCAAGGGGGACTATCCGGAAAGCCTGCAAGTCTGAGGGAAAGGGGGTGGACGCGGTGTCGGAGTCCAGCGGCAACAAGCAGCTGGCCTGTCTCCGGTGCGGAACGCCCATGGTGTTCCTGAAACGGGAGGACATCCAGCTGGGAAAGACCACCTACTTTGGCGGTGACTGGGGAAATCTGTTCGCCGGCAGCCTGCCGGTGACCATGTACGTCTGCCCGGACTGCGGCCACCTGGAGCTGTTCACCTCGGAGCGGCCGCCGGAGCCGGGCCCCAGCGGCCCCGTCCCCTTCTACGTCCCCGGCACAGGGCCGGAGATCAAATGCCCCCAGTGCGGAAGGCTCCATCCGTCGGACGATGACTTTTGTCCCCTCTGCGGCCTGCCCCGACCGGAGCCCTGCCCCCACTGCGGCACGTCCTTCCCGGCCACAGAGGAGGTCTGCCCCTGCTGCGGCCGCAGCCGGGACGAGGAATAAGCGAAAACGCCCAGCGGCGGCCATGGTTTCCCATGGCCGCCGCTGGTTGTGTTCTAAAAAAAGGATTCGATGACATACAGCCGGGTCCCGGCGCCGTTCAACAGCAGATACAGGTCGTCTCGTGCATCCTCTGAGCGAAAGGCGGTGAACCAGCGGCAGTCCGAAAAGTCGGGCCGCTGGTCCGCCGGGACGGACAGGCCGTCCAGGATGGCAGTCACGGCCTCCTCTGCCGGGGCAAGGGGCTCCGCCTCCCGCTCCAGCGCTTCCTCCAGCCCGCTGTCATCCACGTATGCCAGGACATGATACCGCTCTCCGTCCCCGCCGAAGCTGGCGCCGCTGTCGGTTTCATACAGGCAGCTCTCACTGGCAGGAAGGTCCAGCTCCCAGTTGAGGCGGATGAGCCGGGTATAGTCCTCGCTGCCCCAGAAGATCATCAACACCAACAGGACCAGCAGGACCGGCAGCGTTAAAAGCCCGCCGATCATCTTCCACATGGAATCACCTCTTGCCGCGCGTCCGTAGCCGCCACTGTGGACGGCGCCGCGTTCTCGATCCGGTCGTAGGCGGTCTTGTAGCCGATCAGATAGAAGGTCCCGGCGATCAGGGCGCCGCAGAGCAGCAGACACACGACCAAACCGGCCGTCGGCTTTTTCATCGCGGATCCCTCCCCTCCGGCACGGCGCCAGACGCCAGGAACGTCCAGAGGGCCTCATCCCCCTGGTAGATGCCCGCATAGGGCTGCTCCAGGCAGCAGGCGCCATCCGCCTCGTAAACGTACAGGACGCTCCAGTCCGGCGGCTCGCCGGTGCCCAGCTCCACCCGCACCGCGCCGGGCTGGTCCGGGGCGTCCTGCACGCTCTCCCCGCCGGTGGAGACGGCCTCCGCCGCCTGTTGAAGAAATCCCTCGATCCAAGCCCGGTCCGTGCGGAGCGTCACCGCATCCCCTGCCGTCACCCGGACGGCAGTGACCTCCGCCGCGTCCGGGAGCACGATGGCATCTGCCCCAGCGCAGCCCGTCAGGGCCAGCGTCAGCAGCAGGCCGCAGGCGATCCACAAAAGACGTGTTTTCATGCCGGCGCACCTCCTTTACGCGCCGCCCCGGCTGGCCAGCCAGGCGGACAGGCTCCAGGTCCGCCAGTCGGCGCAGTCCGCCCGGGCTTCCTGCCGCCTCTGCTCCAGCAGAGTGGACAGGCGGGCTGTACCGACGGCATCCCAGTCCCCATACGCTGTGCAGATCATATCCCCGTCCAGCCGTTCCAGCTGGGCCAGGGTGTCATAGGAGAGGTCGTAGAGCAGGTACTCCACATCCAGCGCCGCGCTCTCCCCAGAGAGATACCGGTCCACCTGGTCCCTTGCCACCAGGTAGTCCACCGGCACGCAGTGGATCAGCAGCCACCCCGCCAGGGCCAGGGGAAACACCACCCGGCAGAACCGGAAGTCCGGCCGCCGGACCTTCCAGGCCGCCGCCAGCAGGAATGCCCCCATCATCCCCATGCCCCAATAGGTCATGCAGCGCTTGAAGGACAGGCCGTAGGCGTCCACGTACAGCGTCATCCGCACGCCGGCGGAGGCCAGCAGCACCAGGCTCTCCGCCGTCAGCAGGGCGGACAGGCCCCGCACCGCCCGCCAGGCGGCGCCCTCCCGCCGGGACCACTGGACCGCCGCCAGCAGGAGGGTGAGATTCAGCGCCGTCACCCCCACCATCTGGAAGAAGCCGCTGCGGGCCCATTCCGCGTAGGAGATGTGCTTCTGCGCCAGGTACTCCGCCCCGCCCAGGAGCCCGGCGGACTGGACGCCCAGGAACAGCAGGTACAGCACTGCCGCTGCCGCCAGCACGATGGCAAAGCCCAGGCCGTCCACGCCGGGGCGGGCCTTCGCCTCGGTCCGCCGCAGGGGCGTCGGCTGGCGGAGGAAGTACAGCAGGCCGAAGAAAAAGGGCGTCATCACCCCGGCCAGGATGGCCTTCCACACCGCGTCGGTAAAGTGCAGGGCAAAGAAGTCCCGCAGGTCCGCCGTGGCGGCGGCGAACAGCGCGTCGGCGGAGGCCAGCACCGGCACCAGAACCGCCAGCAGGACCACCGCGCCCGCGGTCCCGGCCGCCAGGGGCAGGACGCGCCGGGAATCGCCGGTCCTCCGGGGCAGCAGGGCGGCGATCACCGCCCCCAGGCGGCCGAAGAGGCCCGTCAGCAGCAGGCGCAGCCGCTCCCCCAGCATGGCGGGCCGCCACCAAGGCAGATACTGCCCGCCGGAGAGGCCGATGGCGTGGATGGGCAGCAGCGCCATCAGGGCCAGCAGATCCCACCCCCGGAAGTACCAGTTGGACCCCAGCACCATGGAGAACACAGGCAGGGCCAGCCCGGTCAGGAGCAGGACCTGGCTCTCTCCGCTCTGCCAGAGCTTCCGGCCCTTGGCCGCATACAGCAGGCCATACCAGGCCGCCACGGAGACCGCCAGCCCCGCGTTCACGCCGGTCTCGAAGAAGGTGTTCACCAGCAGCAGACAGAAGCCAAAGGTCAGGGGCACCAGCAGCCGCTCCCGGCTGTCGATCACGTAAATTTTCGCGGCAGTCTGGGCAGGCTTCGCCGCGCCCTCCGGCTGGAGGGCCTTTTCTTGTTCATTCATCTGGATGTTCTCCTTTTACACTGTCCGCTTACCAGGGACAGGCTCTTGCGGTCTGACAGGGGACTTGGGCGGGACGCACACCAGGGGCAGCAGGAGCAGGTACAGCAGAAACAGGGTAGAGCCCATGCAGAGGCCCGCGGCCAATCTTTTCAGAATGTTCATGGGTCCTCCTCGTCCGGCACATATTCCAGGATGTCCCCCGGCTGGCAGTCCAGGGCGGCACAGATGGCCTCCAGGGTGGAGAAGCGGACGGCCTTGGCCTTGTTGTTTTTCAGGATGGACAGGTTGGCCAGGGTGATGTCCACCTTCTCCGCCAGCTGGGAGAGGGTCATCTTCCGCTGGGCCATCACCACGTCCAGATTGACTACGATCATGCCGTCACCTCAAATCGTCAGATCATTTTCCGCCTTCAGCTCCGCCGCCCGGCGGAACAGCCCGGCCATCACCAGGCATAAAAGGCCCGCCATGGCAAAGAGGGGGATGAACAGCGCGGTGTAGGACAGCAGGGCGGACAGCCCGTGGACAGCCAGAGAGAACACGGTCCGCCCCAGGGCACCGGCGGCAATGACAAAGCAGCACACCGCCGCCCGCCGCAGGCAGCCGGGGTTCTTGGGGGAGAAGGGCGTTCCGTCCGCCACGGAGGCCAGGAGCCGGATGCCCTGGACCAGGATGCCCGCGGCGCAGATCCCCGCCAGAATGAGGAAGCCCGCCAGCACGGCTGACTCCGGCGTCCGCCACGCGGAGCCCAGCAGGATGGCCAGCAGGTTCCCCAGGCCGTCGTCAAAGTCATAGCGGAACGTCTCCACCAGGCGGGCGAACGTCATGCTGCCCGGGTCCTGGAACCGGAAGTAGGCCAGGGCCGGCGACAGGAGGATCAGCAGGAGGTCGCAGAGGATCAGCAGAGCACAGAGTCCCACCAGGACGTGGGCAATTCTCTGGGATGCGGTGCGTTTCACGGCAGGACCTCCTCTCTCAAATGGTCAGGTCGTTTTCCGCCTGCATCTCCGCCGCCTGGCGGAACAGGGCGGACATCACCAGACACAGCAGGCCGAACACGGCAAAGACGGGCACGAACAGCGCGTTATAGGTGGCCAGGGGCCGGAGGGACTGGTAAAACCACAGCCCCCACACGGTCCGGACCACCGCCGCCCCGGCGATGCAGAAGGAGTACACCGCCGCCCGCCGGAGCCGGCCGGCATTCCGCGGGGAAAAGGGCGTCCCCCGGAGGATGGTGTTCAGCACCCGGAGCCCCTGCAGCAGGATCAGCACGGTACAGATGCCGCAGGCCACCAGGAACAGCGCCGTCAGGGCACGGGTCCCCGTGCCCCACACCCAGATCCAGGACAGAAAGATCGCGGCCACACCGGTGGCCGTGATATCGTCCGGCGCGGGGTGAAGCAGGTCATACAGGAACGTCCCAGCGCCGCCGAAGAGGTTTTCCTCGTTGGCCATGACAGAGACGGGCACCAGCAGCACCGCCAAGGCGATCAGCGCTATGGTCAGGATCAGCAGCACGCGGAGCCCCCGGGCGATCTTCCGCACAGTGGTATCAGACATGGTCCAGTCCCTCCTTCTCAAGGTGTCATCCTGGCCCGCCGGGGCCGCAGCAGCAGGCACAGGGCCCAGCCGATGCAGAACCACAGCAGCAGGGCCAGTGTAATCTGGAATGCGGTTCCGCCCTCCCAGAGCCAGACCCAGCAGAGAGCGGAGAAAACAAGGAACTTCAAGAGCCCCTTCCAGGAAGGCACATAATCCTCCACTGCGCCCAGCAGCTCCGGCAGCCACTCTCCGCCCATCAGCACCACGCTGGGCACCAGAAACAGCGCCGCCAGAAGCAGCAGCGCCAGCAAGAGGCGCCAAAGACGTCTGGATGTCATTTCCACCCCTCCTTTTTCTGCATCGTACCACGACGCTTATCGTTTGTCAATGTTTTTTTATTGTTTTTCGATAAACCTGGGGGGCATCCCCCGTTGCACCGGGCTGCCCGCAGGACAGCAGAAAGCAGACACAGGGGCGGTCCGAATGGACCGCCCCTGTGTCTGTATGATATAGAGAAAGGAGAGGGAAAATGATGTGTGTCACAAGCGTTCCTGCTTGTTGTCCTCACTATAACGCCGCCGGGCAGGAAAGTCAACAGCATGGGGAAAACCTTCACATTTTGTTTACAGTCTGGTCAAATTTACCGATTTTGGTTCACAAAATGTTCAAAATCCACAGGCAGACGGTCACCCGCCGTACTGCCAGTGGGCGGGGTCGTGATCGCTAAGGTCCGCCGTGCCGGGCCAGGTCAGCTCCCCGTCCTGAAGAATATAGGGGATATCGCTGTACACGCCCTGGCGGCCGTATTCGTCCGTCACCACGGCGGCAAAGCACAGCTGATCCCCGTCGCCGGTCATGGTCACCTGAGTGCCCGCCGGAAGGCGGAAGACGGACGCATTGGAGGGCTCCTCCTGAGACGGCTCCAGCTCCGCGCAGGGCTCCAGCCAGGTGATAAGGGCCTTGTTTTTGAAGAGGCCCACGCGGATGGCCTGCACGTCAGACCGGGGGACATCTGGGATCTCCTGCGCCGCATCTTCCGGCGCAACGGAGAGCTTCGCCGCCGGCAGAGTCAGCAGGCCGCTGTCGTTGGCCTCCAGGCCCATGAAAACCGTCACCGAGGGGCGAAAGCGGACCGCGGGCATGGTGGCGCTGTACAGCCCCTCAAACTGGTCCAGCAGCTGGGTCTGGCGGGTGCCATCGGCCGAGATGAATGTGACAGAGAGGCGGATGCTGTCCGTCAGCCGGGTGGCGATCGAATCCGCTGAAAAGGTCTTTCCATCCACCCCCAGCGCAACGGGCACGGTGTGGACGCCGCCAGTGTCGTTTTCAATGGAGAACTCTGCCGTCATGCCCACCTGATAGGTCTTAGGCACCGCATAGGCGGAGAAGAGCGCCAGGCCATTGTCCCCGCCATCCCGCAGGCTCACCAGTTTCAGCTGCACCCCATAGTCGGCGGTGAGACTGTTCTGGGCCTTCAAGATCTCCTCCACCTGTCCGGAGATGGAGCCGATCTGCCCGTTCACACTGGACTCCACCCGGTAGACGCTGTTCCGCAGATCCACATACTGGTCGTCCATCCGGCCCAGGCGGTCAAAGAGGCTGAAAAGCACCAGGCACAGGGCCAGGCCCGCCAGCGCCCAGGGCCAGCGGCGGCGCTTGCGGGGCTTGGGCTGGGCGGCGATGTAGCGGCCTACGATCTCCTCCACCATTTTCAGCTGGGTCTCCGTCAGTTCACCCTCCGGCCCGGCGGGCTCCGGCGGGTCCTCCACCCCCAGCAGCCACCCCACGGAGACGCCGAACAGGCGGCTCAATGCGATCAGCTTGTCGATCTCCGGCAGGGCGGAGTCCGACTCCCATTTATAGATGGACTGGCGGGAGACACCCAGCTGGTCCCCCAGTGCCTCCTGGGAAAGCCCCAGCTCCTTTCGCTGATGGGCGATGCGCTGTCCGATGGTCATGGACTCGCCTCCTTTCGCCGTCAGCTTAGCAGGCCGGCCCCGCCCCGGCCACCAACCGTGGGGTGGAAATCTGTCAACCCACGGTTAGCAGAGGGCCAGAGCCCTAGAGCCGCAAGCTCTTCAAAGTGCCTTCTCGTAGCAGTTCAGATTCTCCCGCACGAAGCCCATGAAGAAGAACTCCGCCTGTCCGGCGTAGCGGTAGCCCAGGGAGGGATACAGGCGGTTGGCGGGAAGATTGCCCTCCCAGGTGTCCAGCCGGATGACCTTACGGCCCTGGCGGCGGGCCTCCTCCTCGCAGAAGGCCACCATCTGCCGGGCATAGCCCCGGCCCGCGCAGGAGGGCCGGATGCACAGGGTGTGGATCACCCCCACCTCCTCCGGCTCGGCGGGAATGGACCAGGGGATGGCGTTGTACTCCGGCAGCTGGGTGCTGTTCAGGTTCACCACGCCCCAGAGGATGCCGTCCTCCTCCCCCACATAGAAGGTGCCGGCCTCCTGGGCCTGGCGGGCGGTGTCGATGGTGGGGTACTTGCCCCGCTGCCAGTTGGTGTAGACAGGGCCCTGTTCTTCCCGGGCCAGGATCTCCTCATAGATGTCAGCGGCCTGGACCAGGTCCGCGGGGGTGGCAAGTCGGATCATAGCGGATTCTCCTTTGTGATATCTCATATCGTGGGATCTTTGGCAGGAAAAGCCAGTCTGTCGATAAACCCGGAAATCCGAGAATACGGGAAGGAAGACAGCTGCGAAAGACTGCGTCTGCAGGCGCGACAAGGTGATTTGCCGCGCAGCGGCAAGAAAGGGTGGCCTGGGCCATTCGTTTTCAATCAACCGTTTTCCAAAACTTCAAACAGTTTTGGAAAACGCAAGCAGCTTGTCGAAAAGACTTTTCCGGTAAGCTGAACGAGACGCGCTGTGGGCAGCGCGTCTCGCGGGGGGCTCTTGGGGTCACTGGGGATCCTTGGGCGGCTCCGGGGCAGAGGGCGGCTCCGCCTGGGGCGCATCCTCCCCGGAAGGGGCCGCGCCGGATTCCGGCGCCTGGTCCTCCCGGCCGGGCTCCTCCGGAAACTCGATCTTCTTGGAGATCATGTGGACCTTCCTGGCCGCCGGCTCGATGGTCTCCGGAGCGGAGGGGCGGAAGCCGTCCTCCACCGCCCGGGTGGAGGCGTAGGGGTTCTCCACCAGCTCCGGGTCCCGGCCCTCAATGATGGCCACCATCTCCGCGCCGGTGATGGTCTCCTTCTCCAGAAGGTAGGCCACCACCTTGTCCATGTCCTCCCGGTTGGCCTTGATGACCTCCACGGCCTGCTTGTAGCACTGGTCCAGGATCTCCTTCACCGCCTGGTCCATCCGGGCGGCGGTGTCCTGGGCGCAGTCCATGCCGTAGCCGCCGTCCAGGTACTGGCTCCGGCGGGAGGCCAGGGCCATCATGCCGAACTCGTCGCTCATGCCGAACATGGCCACCATGTTCCGCGCCACGTTGGTGGCGTCCTGGATGTCCTGGCTGGCGCCGTTGGTCATGGTGTTCATCACCACCTCCTCGGCGGCCCGGCCGCCCATGGAGACCGTGATCTTGGCCATCAGCTCGTCCTTCGTGCGCAGCTCGGTCTTGTCCTCCTCCGGCATCAGCAGGGTGTAGCCCAGGGAACCCTGGGTGTGGGGGACGATGGTGATCTTCTGCACCGGCTCGGTGTTCTTCTGCTTGTAAGCAACCATGGCGTGGCCCACCTCGTGGTACGCCACCAGCTTCTTCTCGAATTCGGTGAGGACGCTGCCCTTCTTCTCCGTGCCGGCGATGACCAGCTCGAAGGCGGCCAGAAGGTCCTCCTGGGTGACCAGCTTGCGGCCCTTGCGGACGGCCCGCAGGGCGGCCTCGTTCACCAGGTTGGCAAGGTCGGCGCCCACGCAGCCGGCGGTGGCCAGGGCCACCTTTTTCAGGTCCACGTCCTCCGCCAGCTTGATGTTGCGGGTGTGGACCTGGAGCGTGGCGATGCGCCCCGCCAGGTTGGGCCGGTCGATGGTGATGCGCCGGTCGAACCGGCCGGGCCGCAGCAGGGCCTGGTCCAGCACCTCGGGGCGGTTGGTGGCGGCCAGCAGGATGACGCCCTTGGTGGGGTCGAAGCCGTCCATCTCCGCCAGCAGCTGGTTCAGGGTCTGTTCCCGCTCGTCGTTGCCGCCCAGGCGGTTGTCCCGGGATTTGCCGATGGTGTCGATCTCGTCGATGAACACGATGCAGGGGGCCACCTTGCTGGCCTCCTTAAAGAGGTCCCGGACACGGCTGGCGCCCACGCCCACGAACAT
>DWZJ01000004.1 GCA_019118245.1 Candidatus Oscillibacter excrementigallinarum | reverse complement strand
TGTAGGGGCCGATGCCCTCATCGACCCGTTGCGGAGGCGTCCATCAACCACCGGGCCAGCGGCAGCGAGAATCGGCGCGGAATGTATCCCAGACTTCCCCGGGCCAAAGGGCTCCCCAGGGGCAGCGCGTTTCCGTCCCTGACCGCCGCAAGGGACCGCCAACCATCCCCCGCCGGCGGCAGGAGGTCTGCGCTGGCGCAGACCGACCCGCCGAACATTTTTTCTTTTCCACCGGGCGCGGCGCATTTTCTTTTTGATGTCTCAAAAAGAAAATGGGGGCGCATCTGCCAGCCATCAGCATGGCTGTCATTCCGCGTCCAATGGGACGCACCCCAACGTCCTCAGCGGGAGCTGAATCCCCCGTCCCATCGGGACGGCTACATCACATAAATCAAACGAGGTAATGATATTATGGGTAAATTATTTGGCACAGACGGCATCCGCGGCGTGGTGGGGGAGAACCTCACCGCCGATCTCGCCTTCCGGGTGGGCCAGTCCATCGCCGCCGTGCTGATGGAGGACAAGGGCACCCGCCCCACCGTGGTCATCGGCAAGGACACCCGCATCTCCTCCGATATGCTGGAATCCGCCCTGATGGCGGGCATCTGCGACCTGGGCGGCGACGTCAAGCCGGTGGGCACCATCCCCACTCCGGCGGTGTCCTACCTCACCATGCAGGAGCGGGCCGACGCCGGCATCGTCATCTCCGCCAGCCACAACCCCTATGAGCACAACGGCATCAAGGTGTTCAGCGGCCAGGGCTACAAGCTCTCCGACGCGGTGGAGGCCCGCATCGAGGAGAAGATCCTCTCCGGCGCCCCCTTGAAGCACCGCACCCGGGGCGAGATCGGCCGTCGCCACCACGGCATGCGCCAGCTGAAGCGGGACTACATCGACTTCGTGGCCTCCACCATCGAGTCGGACCTCTCCGGGCTGAAGATCCTAGTGGACTGCGCCAACGGCGCCGCCAGCGCCACCGCGCCGGAGCTGTTCGGCCGCTTCAAGGCCCGGACGGACTTCCTCCACCGGGACCCGGACGGGGTGAACATCAACAGCCGCTGCGGCTCCACCCACCTGGAGGACCTAGCTGCCGCCGTGGTGAAGGGCGGCTACGACATCGGCGTGGCCTTTGACGGCGACGCGGACCGCTGCCTGCTGGTGGACGAGCAGGGGGGGACCATCGACGGCGACAAGGTCCTGGCCGTCTGCGCCCTGGACATGAAGCGCCGGGGCCAGCTGCGGGGCAACGTCCTGGTGGCCACGGTGATGAGCAACCTGGGTCTCCACGAGTTCTGCCGGAACAACGGCATCGACCTGGTCTGCACCGACGTGGGGGACCGGAACGTGCTGGAGAAGATGCTGGAGATCGGGGGCCGCATCGGCGGCGAGCAGTCCGGCCACACCATCTTCACCGACGTGGAGACCACCGGCGACGGCGAGGTGACGGCCCTGCGGTTTTTGCAGGTCCTGGCCCGCTCCGGGGAGAAAGCGAGTTCCCTTGTCAGCTGCTGCGCCGTCTACCCTCAGGTGCTGGTGAACGTGGAGGTGCCCCACAGCGGCGGCGTGAAAGAGGCCATCATGGCATCCCCCGCGCTGGCGGAGGCCGTGCAGCGGGAGGAGGATGCCCTGGCTGGCGCCGGCCGGGTGCTGGTGCGCCCCTCCGGCACGGAGGCCCTCATCCGGGTGATGGTGGAGGCCAAGACCACCGACACCGCCCAGGCCGTGGCGGACCGGCTGGCGGATTTCATCAAATCGCAAAAAAAATAAAAATCTGTTTTTAGGATTTTTTTACAAATTGCTTGACATTTCACTTGATAGACAGGTATAATACGATATGTACAGTTCTAACGAGAAGACGCCCCAGCCCCTGGACCAGTGCAGCGATGAAACGCTGTGCCAGCTGGCCGCCGGCGGCAGCCGCGACGCGGAGGAAGCTCTGGTGACGCGGTACAACCGGCTGGTCCGCAGCTGCGCCCGCCCCTTTTTCCTGGCGGGCGGCGACAGCGAGGACCTGACCCAGGAGGGCATGGTGGGCCTCCTCAAAGCCGTTCGGGAGTATGACGCCTCCAAAGAGGCATCCTTCCGGACCTTCGCGGAAATCTGCATTCGAAACCGGCTGTATTCCGTCCTCCGGGCTGCCGCCCGGGATAAGCACCTGGCGCTCAATCAGTCGGTTCCCTTGGATACACCCTTCTTTGATGCCAATTCCTACACCTCTGGTACCAGCGATCTGACTCAGCGCGATCCCGAAGCGTATCTCATCGACAGGGAACATACCGCTGCCCTCTTATCCGGTGTCCGGAAACAGTTGTCCGAGTTTGAAGCAAAGATTTTGGGGTACTATTTAGACGGTCTTTCATGCAGGGAAATTGCCGAGACGGTGGGCAAGCCCCCAAAGTCCGTGGACAACGCCGTGCAGCGCATTCGGCGCAAGGTGGCACGGCAGCTTCTTTCCGGCGATCTCAGCGGAAGCTGAACGCAATATATTTTTCTTTTCAAAGAGAGGGTAACATCATGTACGAAGACAAGACCTTAGTTTGCAAGGAGTGCGGCCAGGAGTTCGTGTTCACCGCCGGTGAGCAGGAGTTTTATGCCGAGCGCGGCTTCCAGAACGAGCCCCAGCGGTGTAAGGCCTGCCGTGACGCCCGCAAGAACGCGGCCCGCGGCCCCCGTGAGTATTTCACCGCTGTCTGCGCCGCCTGCGGCGGCGAGGCCCGCGTCCCCTTCGAGCCGAAGTCTGACCGTCCCGTGTACTGCAGCGAGTGCTTCGCCAAGATGCGGGAGCAGCAGAGATAATCACAACTGATCCGTTTTTGTCTCTTGCGGAGGCGGCGCCCAAACGGGCGCCGCTTCTTCGTTTGGCGGACCCGCCGAGGGGAGGGGGGACAGGGGGGACGCCCCCCTGGAGTGCGGATGGGCCGCCGGACGGCGGCCACGGGGTGCCGGCTCCCGCCGGGGGGCTTGTCCAGCGGGGATGCGCCCCCCATTTTCTTTTTGAGACATCAAAAAGAAAATGCGCCGCGCCCGGTGGAAAAGAAAAAATGTTCGGCGCAAACTTGCACGTTCGTGCAAGTTTGCTTAAATACGAGGGTCGGCGTGAGATGGTGCCTGCGGATTCACGATGGCTCCCCGACGGGCGCGGCGGGGTGTGGTGCGGACTTGGCGGTTGATTCCCGCGGCGCGGGTGCGGAGGGCAACGGGTTGCAAGAACGCATTTGACCAGCTCCTCTTTCCGCGCGTTCCGCTTCGCTACGCGCTGCCCTGGCGGTCGTGGGGGCCTGTACCACAGGCGGATTGATAGCCTTCCGCGTTCCCGTAGGGGCCGATGCCCTCATCGGCCCGTTGCACCAGCTCCCGCGTGGGGCGGCCAGCGGCAGCGATAAGAGGAACTGGTCAATGCGACGACCACCCCGACGCTCTCTGCACCATCCGCCACGGGACAGCAGTCACAGGAATCGCAGAAGGGGATAGCGTGCCCGAAGGCAAGGCAAAATCGGAGCAGGCACCGATACGCCGACCCCCGTCGCGCGCGGAGGGCCACTGCACCGGAGCGCGCTTAGCGCCCTTTTCTTTTGGACCGTGCACGGCCCGTTTTCTTTTCGGGCAAGACCGAAAAGGGGCCCCCGCCGCGCTCCGCGCGGTGGGGAGAGGAGGAGCAAGGGAGCGGGCGCAGTTTTCGCCGCAGGCGGAAACGGAGCTGAGCGGACTTTGCGA
>DWZJ01000003.1 GCA_019118245.1 Candidatus Oscillibacter excrementigallinarum | reverse complement strand
GCAGACGCTGAACCAGCTGCTGGTGGAGATGGACGGCTTCACCGCCAACGAGGGCGTGGTGGTCCTGGCGGCCACCAACCGGGCGGACGTGCTGGACCCGGCGCTGCTGCGGCCCGGCCGGTTCGACCGGCAGGTGTATGTGGGCCTGCCGGACATCCGGGGCCGGAAGGAGATCCTGGAAGTCCACGCCAAGGGCAAGCCCCTGGCGGAGGACGTGGACCTGGGCCAGCTGGCCCGGGGCACCCCGGGCTTCACCGGCGCGGACCTGGAGAACCTGATCAACGAGGGCGCCCTGCTGGCTGCCCGGAAGAATCAGAAGTTCATCACCATGCAGGACCTGAAGGACGCGGAGATCAAGGTCATTGCCGGTCCGGAGAAGAAGAGCCGGGTGATCCCCCAGCACGAGCGGGAGCTCACCGCCTATCACGAGGCGGGCCACGCCGTGGTGATGCACGCCCTGCCGGACCAGGACCCGGTGACCCAGATCACCATCGTGCCCCGGGGCCAGGCGGGCGGCATGACCATCTCCCTGCCGGAGGAGGACCGGTCCTATCTCTCCAAACGGTATATGGAGGATCAGATCGTGGGGCTCCTGGGAGGCCGGGTGGCGGAGCAGCTGTGCCTGGGCGACGTTTCCACCGGTGCCAGCAACGACATCCAGCGGGCCAGCCAGATCGCCCGGAAGATGGTGGCCACTTACGGCATGAGCGACAAGATCGGCACCGTGGCCTTCGAGTCCGGCCACGATGAGGTGTTCATCGGCCGCACCATGACCCAGGGCCGCAGCTACTCCGAGGCGGTAGCTGCCCAGATCGACCAGGAGGTCCAGCGGCTGGTGGCGGACGCCTATGGGCGGTGTGAGCAGATCCTGCGGGACAACCGCGGCAAGCTGGAGGCGGTGGCGTCCTATCTGCTGGAGCACGAGACCATGGAGCGGGAGGCGTTCCTGGAGGTGTTCGGAGAAAAGGCACCGACGCTGAAAAAAGAAACGATTTGAACCATCCGCCGTCCGGCACCGCCGGGCGGCGGATGTCTTTCGCCGAAGAGGAAGGAATAAAGGCGCGGAAACGGTCCAAAACTGTTGGAGTGACGGAAAAAGCGGACGCCGCAGCAGCTCAGGCCCGGCAAAATCACCAAATGGTGTGTCCTTGATAAGCGGACAAATGACCGAGGTTTTCTCCGCGAATTTTACCGGTAGTCCGTGATATAAGGACAAATGGCCGGAATATACGGAAAAATTGTGGATTTTTTATGAAGCCGGCCAAAAACTTTCTGTGGAATATTCATCTTGCAAAGCCTGGAAAAACCCTGTAGAATGCCTTTCATACATGAGGGAACAGCAGTCCTCAATCATTGATTAGGAGGAAAAGAAGATGAAGAGAATTCTTGCACTGGCTCTGACCCTGGTCATGGTCCTGAGCCTGGCCGCCTGCGGCGGCAGCGACACACCGGCGAGCGACGCCGGCGGCGATACCTCTGACAGCGGCAACCCCGTGGTTCGCATCGGCGTGTTCGAGCCCGCCACCGGCGACAGCGGCGCCGGCGGCAAGCAGGAGATGCTGGGGATGCAGTACGCCAACCGGGAGACTCCCACCGTGGACATCGGCGGCACCACCTACAATGTGGAGCTGGTGTACGCGGACAACGGCTCCGACCCCGCCAAGGCCCCCACCGCCGCGGCGGAGCTGGTCAGCAACGACGTGAGCCTGGTGCTGGGCTCCTATGGCTCCAGCGTGGCCATGGCCGGCGGCCCGGTGTTTGACGAGGCGGGCCTTGCCGCCATCGGCGTCACCTGCACCAACCCCAACATCACCGCCGGCAACGACTACTACTTCCGGATCTGCTTCCTGGACAACTTCCAGGCCCAGGTGCTGGTGAACTTCGCCAAGGACAAGTTCAGCGCCCAGAAGGCCTACTGCCTGGGCGAGCTGGGTAACGAGTACGACCAGGGCCTGATCAGCTTCTTCGAGCAGAACTTTGACGGCGAGGTCATCAAGGACTCCTTCCCCACCAACACCTCCGACTTCACCACCTATCTGAACAAGGCTGTGAATGAGGATGTGGACGTGATCTTCTGCCCCGTGTCCATCGCCTACGCCACCCAGATCGTGGGTCTGGCCGCCTCCATGGGCCTTGAGATCCCTCTGCTGGGCTCCGACACCTTGGACAGCAACGTGGTGCTGGAGGCCGCGCAGGGCAGCAGCGTGCAGCTGTACGTGTCCACCTTCTACCAGGAGGGCGGCTCTCCCGAATTCGACGAGGGCATCAAAGCCTGGCTGAACGAGGACTCCACCGCCATGACCAACAACGGCGGCAACGACACCATCGCGGCAGTCACCGCCATGGGCTATGACGCCTACTACGTGGCCCTGGAGGCCCTGAAGGCCGCCGGCTCCACCGATCCCGGCGACGTGAAGGCCGCCCTGCCCAACGTGACCTACACCGGCGTGTCCGGCGCCATCGCCTTTGACGAGCAGGGCGACGCCATCCGGGACACCGCCTATATCAAGACCGCCGACACCGCCAACAACGTGTGGACGCTGGAGACGGTCCAGACCGTGGAATAAGCCTGCCACTCGGCCAGCCTGGCGGGGGACCCCCCGCCAGGCGGCTTGTTCTTGCGCGAGACGGGACCGCCTCGAAAGGGGCCGCGGCCCGGCCTTTTTGGAGACGGTCCTTTCCGCTCGCCATCTTTGAAAGAAAAAGGGGGTATCCCTGTGCAATACGGAATTTCCATCCTGCTGTCCGGCATTTCGCTGGGCGGGCAGTATGCCCTGATCGCCATCGGATACACCATGGTCTACGGCATTCTGCGCCTGATCAACTTCGCTCACGGCGACGTGTTCATGGCGGCGGGCCTCATCATGGTGTATCTCAGCGCCAGCCTGCCCATCGGCGTGGCGCTGCCGCTGATGATCCTGCTGACGGTGCTGCTGGGCTTCGTCATCGAGCGGGCGGCCTACAAGCCCCTGCGCAGCGCACCCCGGATGAGCGTCATGATCTCCGCCATCGGCGTCAGCTATCTGCTGCAGAATCTGGCCACCTATATCACCGGCGGCCTGCCCCAGATGTATCCCAACCTGCCGGTGCTGTCCAACCAGATCACCATTGCCGGAACCTCCACCAAGATGGTGACGGTGGTGACGCCGTTCCTGGTGGTGGCCCTGGTGATCGCGCTGACCCAGCTGATCAACCACACCAAGATCGGCACGGCCATGCGGGCCGCCTCCCGGGACTTTGAGACGGCGCAGCTGATGGGCATCAAGATCAACAATGTCATCAGCTTCACCTTTGTCATCGGGTCCCTGCTGGCGGCGGTGGGCTCCGCCCTCTATTTCACCAACTATCCCTCCATCGTGCCCCTGTCCGGGTCCCTGCCGGGCCTGCGGGCCTTCGTGGCGGCGGTGTTCGGCGGCATCGGGTCCATCCCCGGCGCCGTGGTGGGAGCGTTCCTCATCGGCCTGAGCGAGACGGTGATCAAAAGCTCCAACTGGAGCGTGTTCTCCGACGCGTTCACCTTCGCGCTGCTCATCATCATCCTGGTGGTGAAGCCCACCGGGCTGTTCGGTGAGAAGTCCACGGACAAAGTGTAAGGGGGGCGGTCACAGTGTTACAGGAAAAGAAGAGCAAGCGGAGCGCGTGGATCGCCCTGGTGTGCGTTGCGGCGCTGCTCCTGCTGGTGATGGTGCTGGAGAACACCATGCAGCCCACCAGTATGCTGTTTACGGTGCTGAAAAAGGGCGCGGTGTACGCGCTGGTGGCGGCTTCCCTGAACCTGCTGAACGGCTTTACGGGGCTGTTCTCCCTGGGGCAGGCGGGCTTCATGCTGCTGGGCGCCTATACCTATGCCATCTTGACGATCTCTTCTGCGGACCGGGAGAGCGTCTACTACCTCTACGGCGGGTCCGCGGTGAACTTCTCCCTGCCGGAGCTGTTCGGCGGCGGCACCCTGGGCCTGATCCTGGGGGTGCTGGCGGCGCTGATCCTGGCGGGCTGCGTGGCGGCGGTGGTGGCCTGGCTCATCGGCCTGCCGGTGCTGCGGCTGAAGAGCGACTATCTGGCCATTGCCACGCTGGGCTTCGCGGAGATCATCCGGGCCATCTTCCAGTGGGACGCGCTGGGCCCGGTGACCAACGGCGCCAACGCCCTGAAGAACTTCCCCACCTTCTCCAGCTTCAACATTGAGAACGCGGACGGCGTGGTGGTGTTCCGGCTGTCCACCTTTGTGCCCTTCCTGCTGGCGGCGGTGTGCATCGGCATCATGGTGCTACTGATCAACTCCACCTACGGCCGGGCCTTCAAGGCCATCCGGGAGGATGAGGTGGCCGCCGAGGCCATGGGCATCAACCTGGCCAAGCACAAGCGGATGGCCTTCTGCATCAGCTCCTTCTTCGCCGGCGTGGGCGGCGGCATGTTCGCCATGTTCGCCAACCAGGCCCAGGCCAAGACCTTTACCACCGCCATGACCTATGAGATTCTGCTGATCGTGGTGATCGGCGGCATCGGCTCCATCTCCGGCAGCTGCATCGCATCCTTCCTGTATGTGGCGGCCAGCGAGTGGTGGCTGCGGTTCCTGGACGCGGAGACGTATATCGGCAGCTTCAAGGTGCCCTTCCTGCGGACCGGCTTCCGGATGGTGGTGTTCTCCATTATCATCATGGTGGTGGTGCTGTTCTTCCGCCGCGGCCTGATGGGGGACCGGGAGCTGGGCGACGTGGCCAGGAGCCTGCGGGCCCGCCTCTCCGGAAAAGCGAAACAGAAGGGGGCGGCGAAATGAGCGAGAAGATCCTTCGATTAGAAAATATCACCATGCAGTTCGGCGGCGTCATCGCCGTGAACAACATGAACCTGGAGGTGGGCGAGGGAGAGATCGTCTCCCTGATCGGCCCCAACGGCGCCGGCAAGACCACGGCCTTCAACGTGATCACCGGCGTGTACCAGCCCACCAACGGCGCGGTGTGGTACCAGGGGGAGAAGATCGTGGAGAACCATCCCCAGGGCAAGATGCGCAAGCTCTACAAGGGCGAGCACGCCGGGGAGTACACCCACGTTCTGGCGCCCACGCCGGATAAGATCACCCGGATGGGCATGGCCCGGACCTTCCAGAACATCCGGCTGTGGAAGGACCAGACCGTGTTCAATAACGTGCTGACGGCCATGCACTGCCGGTCCACCAGCAACCTCTTCACCGCCACCTTCCGCCTGAACCGGAAGGAGGAGACGGCCCAGCGCCAGCGGGTGGCGGAGTTGCTGGAGGAGGTGGGCCTCAGCGACGTGGCGGGGGAGAAGGCCAACTCCCTGCCCTATGGCAAGCAGCGGCGGCTGGAGATCGCCCGGGCCCTGGCCACGGACCCCAAACTCCTGCTGCTGGATGAGCCGGCGGCAGGCATGAACCCCCAGGAGACCGACGAGCTGACGGCCTTCATCGGGGAGATCCGCAGCAAGTTCGGCCTGACGGTGTTTCTGATCGAGCACCACATGGACCTGGTCATGGACATCTCCGACCGGATCTATGTGCTGGACTTCGGCAAGCTGATCGCCGACGGCACGCCGGCGGAGATCCAGAACAATCAGCGCGTCATCGACGCATACCTGGGGGTGGCAGAGGATGCTTAAAATTCAAGATCTGCGGGTTTCCTACGGCGGCATCCAGGCCCTGCGGGGGATCTCCCTGGAGGTGCCGGACGGCAAGATCGTCACCCTGATCGGCGCCAACGGCGCCGGCAAGTCCACCACCCTGCGGACCATCACCGGCCTGGTCAAGGCGGAGTCCGGCTCCATCCAGTGGAACGGGGAGGAGCTGCTGGGCAAGTCCATCGATAAGATTGTCGGCGCGGGCATCGCCATGAGTCCGGAGGGGCGGCGGGTGTTCGCGGACCTGACGGTGCTGGAAAACCTGAAGCTGGGAGCGTATCTCCGCAAGGACAAGGCGGAAATCGAGAAGGACCTGAAATGGGTCTTTGAGCTGTTCCCCCGGCTGGAGGAGCGGAGCTGGCAGCTGGCGGGAACCCTTTCCGGCGGTGAGCAGCAGATGCTGGCCGTGGGCCGGGCCCTCATGTCCCGGCCGCAGCTGATGATGCTGGATGAGCCCTCTCTGGGGCTTGCCCCGCTGGTGGTACAGGACATCTTCTCCATCATTCGGGAGATCAACCGCCAGGGCGTGACGGTGCTGCTGATCGAGCAGAATGCCAACATGGCCCTGAAGATCGCGGACCTGGCCTACGTGCTGGAGACGGGGCGGATCACCATGTCCGGCACCGGCGCGGAGCTGCTGGCCGACGAAAAGGTCAAGGAGGCCTATCTGGGCAAGCACAGATAAGGAAAGAGAGAGGCGTGCGCCTCTCTCTTTTTTCCGGGCGGAATCCTGAGGCCAACGAAAAAAGAGCGGACGAGTAGTCCGCTCTTTTTTTCTGCGGATCTGCCGGAACGGTGCATGAAATGCTGAAATCCAGAGACCCTAAATCAGAGCGATTTCCCTGTACCCTTCCCAGAACAAAGGAGTGAGCTTTTTGAAAACCGGAATTCACAATACCTCCGAGATCGGGCGGCTGAAAAAGGTGCTGCTCCACCGCCCCGGCGGCGAGCTGGAAAACCTGATGCCGGAGTATCTGGAGCGGCTGCTCTTTGACGACATCCCCTATCTGAAGGAGGCCCAGCGGGAGCATGACGCCTTTGCCGACTGCCTGCGGCAGCAGGGGGTGGAGGTGGTCTACCTGCGGGACCTGGTAGCGGAGTCCATCACGGACGATGACGTGCGGGCGGACCTGATCCGCCAGTTCCTGGAGGAGTCCGGCGTCAAGGACGACCGGGTGCGCGGGAGCCTGGAGGACTATCTCTCCGCCCTGCCGGACAAGGAGATGGTGTCCGCCATGATGGCGGGCGTCCGCAAGTCCCAGCTCCGGGCAAACAGCGCCCGGCTGGGGGACTACCTCTCCGCCGCCGGGGACGATTATCCCTTCGCCGTGGATCCCCTGCCCAACCTATATTTTACCCGGGACCCCTTCGCCACCATCGGCACCGGCGTGTCCATCCATAAGATGCACACCGCCACCCGGAACCGGGAGACCCTCTTCGGCAAGTTCATCTTTGAGCACCACCCAGACTACCGGAATGCCCCCCGGTGGTACGACCGGGGCGAGACCTCCTCTCTGGAGGGCGGCGACATCCTGATCCTGTCTCCCCAGGTGCTGGCGGTGGGCATCTCCCAGCGGACGGAGGAGGACTCCATCGACCAGCTGGCGGAGACGGTGCTCTCTGAGAGCAAGACATTCCGAAAGCTGCTGGCCTTCGACATCCCCAAGAGCCGGTCCTTCATGCACCTGGACACGGTGTTCACCATGGTGGACCGGGACAAGTTCACGGTTCATCCCAACATCCTCCAGCAGATCACCGTGTTCGTCATGGAGCTGGACGAAAACCGGAAGATGCGGATTCACCAGGAGGACGGCCGCCTGGAGGACATCCTGAAGGAGCACCTGGGGCTGGATAAGGTCACCCTGATCCCCTGCGGCCAGGGCAGCGAGATCGACGCCGCCCGGGAGCAGTGGAGCGACGGCTCCAACACCCTGGCCATCGGCCCCGGTGAGGTGGTGGTGTATTCCCGGAACTATGTCACCAACCAGGCGCTGGAGGAGGCGGGGATCCGGCTCCACACCATCCCCAGCGCGGAGCTCTCCCGGGGGCGGGGCGGGCCACGGTGTATGTCCATGCCGTTGTGGCGGGAGGACCCGTAGGCGTCCGCGGGGCGGGAGATGCGGGCCGCCGGACGGCGGCCACGGGGGTGCTGGCTCCCGCCAGGGGCCGTTCCCACGGGGGTGCGCCCCCCATTCTCTTTTCGGTCTTGCCCAAAAAGAGAATGCGCCGCGCCCGGTGGAAGAGAAAAAGGCGCTTGTGCGCGCTCCGGTGCAGTTGCCCTCCGCGCGACGGGGGTCGGCGTATCGGTGCAAGCGCCGATTTGGGCTGGCCTTCGGGCACGCTAGAATCTTCTGCGATTCCTGGGACTGCCGTCCCGTGGCGGATGGTGCGGAGGTCAACGGGGTGCAAGGACGCATTTGACCAGCTTCTCTTCCCGCGCGTTCCGCTTCGCTACGCGCTCCCCTGGCGGTCGTGGCGGCTTGTACCGGCGGGCGGATGAGGGCATCCGCCCCTACGAAATAACCGCTGGCCTTCTGCGTCCCGTAGGGGCCGATGCCCTCATCGGCCCGTTGCAGAAGCCCC
>DWZJ01000047.1 GCA_019118245.1 Candidatus Oscillibacter excrementigallinarum | reverse complement strand
ACAGGGGGTAACAAGCTACAAGAGCAAGCGTTTTTCTTCCTTCACTGGAGATTTGCATCGGTGCGCAACGTGGTTGGCTGAGAATGGCTGCCGGGATGTCTGTATGGAGTCCACAGGGAAGTATTGGATTCCCATCTACAACATCCTGGAACCCACCTGCAACATTGTCCTTGCTCACCCCAAATATGTGAAAGCTATCCGGGGCAAGAAAACAGACAAACGGGATGCCAAGTGGATTGCTGACATCTTCAAGCACGACCTTGTCGCTGGAAGCTTTATCCCACCAGCAGATATCCGCCAGCTTCGGGATTTGGTTCGTTATCGTTGGAAACTTACCAATTTCACTACCGGCGAGAAAAACCGGGCACAGAACTGCCTAACCGTTTCCAATATCAAGTTGGATGATGTGTTCTCAGATGTGTTCGGCAAGGCCGCCTCCACAATCACTGCCCGTATTCTGGAAAATCCATCGGAGAAAATTACGTATGTTTCCGGTTTCCGTACGAAAGGCATGAAGGCAACCAATGAACAGGTGCTCGCCGCTGTGGATGGAGAGATGTGTGAAGAACAGGCTGAAAAGCTCCGCATCATCCGTTCCCACATGGACAGCCTCCAACTGTGCAAGCTCAATCTGGAATCGCTGATTCTGACAACTGCTGAGAAATACCTTCCCCAGCTCAATCTTGTTATGACGGCGCCGGGTATCCAATCCTTTGCCGCTGTTGGCATTATTTCTGAGATTGGAGTGGATATGTCCGTGTTCCCCACCTCAAAGCATCTTTGCTCCTGGGCTGGGCTTACGCCGCAGAACAATGAAAGTGCTGGGAAGAAGAAAACTACAAGAATTAGCCGGGCCGGTGCTTACATCAAGCCGCTGCTTGTTCAATGTGCCCTCAATGCGATTCGCGCCAGGAAATTCCCGGAAGTCCGTAATCGCTACCTGGCTCTCAAAAAGCGCCGAGGGCACAAGAAAGCCATTATTGCCATTGCCAGAATGCTCCTTACGGCTATCTACAATATGCTCAAGAAGAACGAGCCGTACAACCCTGAACTCTACCGCAAGGGCGATCAGCCACCTGCACACCGTGAGGTTTCCGTGGAAGAAGCCATCTTTATTCTCCAGCGGCAAGGTTATCTGGTGACTGCTCCAACTACTGCTTAGGCTTTTAGCATAACTTCATTTTTCGCCCGCTTTTAGGGGGCGTGGTTTTATGCGCTCTTTTTCGGAATGGTACTTAAATCACAATGTTTCAACCTTTCTCCTTTCCCGGGCCGAAGCCCGTCCTTTTTAACAGTTGAGAACGCCCATGCCGAAAAGGCATGGGCGTTCTCCGGCCACTCCGGGCCGGGAAAAACCGCTTCCATGCCTTTCCCCTCGGGACGGACCCTCGGGGGCAGGACATTCGCTGATTCCCTATGTGGTTTTACGTTTCCCTCGGCGGAGCCGGCGGCATCTGCCAGGCGTGGTGGTCGGTGTGGAGCAGGTGGTGGCTCCGCTGGCCGCAGGGCTTCTCCAGGTAGTCCCGGTACAGAGTCCGGACGTCCTCGTTTTCGTGGCTGAAGCGGACCCGCTCCCCCTTGTCCAGCTCCCACAGGGCGCTGCCCCGGTACTCGGCCATCTCCACGCCGTCCACGATGGGCTGACCGCCGCCGCCGGCGCAGCCGCCGGGGCAGGCCATGACCTCCACAAAGTCGTAGTGGACGTCCCCCCGGCGGAGGGCCTCCAGCAGCTTCCGGGTCCGGCCCAGGCTGCTGACCACCGCCACCCGAACCACGCCGGCTCCGGGGATGTTGAAGGCGGCCTCCTTCCAGGTTCCGTTGTCCATGCCCCGGACCGCCCGGAAGGTGTCGGCGTTGGGGTTCCGTCCAGTGATCAGGTAGTAGGCGCTGCGCAGTGCCGCGTCCATGACGCCGCCGGTGGCGCCGAAGACCACCGCCGCCCCGGTGCTGGTGCCCAGGGGGCTGTCGAAGGCGCTCTCCGGCAGGTTTTCCACCTGGATGTGGTCGCTGCGGACCATCCGCACGAACTCCCGGGTGGTGAGGACGATGTCCACATCCGGGTCGCCGCAGGCGTCCCGCAGGGGCTCCAGGGCGGCCTCCTCCTTCTTGGCCAGACAGGGCATGATGGAGATGACCTTTATCTTGTGGGGGTCCACGCCGATCTTTTCCGCGAAGTAGCTCTTGGCCACCGCGCCGAACATCTGCTGGGGACTCTTGGCGGTGGAGAGGTTGTCGGTGAACTCCGGGTAGTTGCTCTTGACGAAGCGGACCCAGCCGGGGCAGCAGGAGGTGAACATGGGCCAGGCGTAGTCCTCCCGGTGGGTGAACCGCTCCACGAACTCGCTGCCTTCCTCCATGATGGTCAGGTCTGCGCCGAAGTTGGTGTCGAACACGTAGTCGAAGCCCAGGCGCTTGAGGGCGGTGACCATCCTGCCGGTGGTCTCCGGGCCGGGGGTCAGGCCGAATTGCTCCGCCCAGGCCACCCGCACCGCCGGGGCCACCTGGACCACGGTGGTGATCTCCGGGTCCGCCAGGGCGTCCAGCACCGGCTCCGTGTCGTCCCGCTCCCGCAGGGCGGCGGTGGGGCAGTGGGTGACGCACTGGCCGCAGAAGGCGCAGTCCGCCTCCCGGATGGTCCGGTTGTGGCTGACGTTGACGGACACCCGGGAGCCGGTCCCCGCCACGTCCCAGATGTTCAGGGACTGGATCTTGTCGCAGACCTGGATGCACCGCATACACTTGATGCACTTGCTCTCCTGGCGGATCAGGGGGGCGGAGCGGTCCCACTGGCTCTTGCGGATGTCTATGGGGTAGGGGATGTACAGCAGATTGGCCTCCATGGCCATCTTCTGCAGCTCGCAGTTGCCGCTGCGGACGCAGAAGGCGCACTGGCAGTCGTGCTGGGAGAGGATGAGGCGCAGGTTGGTGCGCCGGGCGGAGCGGACCCGGGGGCTGTTGGTGTGGACCACCATGCCCTCCTGGACGGGGTTGTTGCAGGCGGTGACCAGCTTGTCGATGCCCTCCACCTCCACCACGCAGACCCGGCAGGCGCCGATCTCGTTGAGGCCCTTCCAGTAGCACAGGCTGGGGACGGGGGTGCCGGCCAGCTTCGCGGCCTCCAGGAGGGTGGTGTTCTCCGGCACCTCCAGCGCCACGCCGTTGACGGTGAGCTTTACCATTTCTCCTTCCTCCCTCCCTTGAAGATGCCGTAGCCGAAGTGGTCGCAGCGCAGGCACCGGGCGCTCTCCTCCATGGCCCCCTGCTCGGTGAGACCGCACTCGATGCATACGAAGTCGTGCTTGCGCTCGGCGGCCTCCCGCTCGGTGGTGTTCACCCGGCCGTGGGGCATCCGGTCGCTGAGGTCCGGGTCGGGGATGTCCACGTCCACGGTGATCTCGTGGCGGAAGCCCAGGTACTCGTCGATGTTGGCCGCCGCCACCTTGCCGGCGGCGATGGCCTTGATGGCGGAGGCGGGGCCGGTGACGCAGTCGCCCCCGGCGTAGACCCCGGCCATGTCCGCTTTGTTCAGCGTGCTGTCGCTGAGGGCCTCGATGGTGCCCCGGTGGATGGGGATGCCGGCGTGCTCAAAGGTCCGGGTCTCGATGCCCTGGCCGATGGCCACCACGATGACGTCCGCCGGCACCCGGACCTCCGGCAGGTCGGCGGCCTTGGGGGCCGGGCGGCCGGAGCGGATCTCGCCGGGCATCTGGGGCTGGACCCACAGGGCCGCGGCCCTGCCCTCCTCGTCGGCTTCAATACGCACCGGGGCCATCAGGGTCAGCAGCTCCACCCCCTCGGCCACGGCGCCCTCCACCTCTTCCACCATGGCGGTCATATCCACCTGGCGGCGGCGGTAGACGCAGGTGACCTTCTCCGCCCCCAGGCGCACGGCGCTGCGGGTCACGTCCATGGCCACGTTGCCGCCGCCGATGACCACCACCCGCTTGCCGGTGAAGTCCGGCAGCTCGTTGTCCCCGATCTCCCGGAGCATCTCCACGGCGGAGATGACCCCCCGGCTCTCCTCCCCGGGGATGCCGGTCTTCTTGTCCGTCTGGGCGCCGATGGAGATGTAGACGCTGTCGTACTGGCGGCGCACCTCCTCAAAGGGGATGTCCTTCCCCACGTCCACCTGGGTGTGGACGGTGATGCCCAGGGAGAGGATGGAGTCGATCTCCCGGTCCAGCTTCTCCCGGGGGAAGCGGTAACTGGGGATGCCGTAGCGGAGCATGCCGCCCAGCTGGCGGCGCTTCTCATAGACAGTGACCTCGTGGCCCATGAGGGCCAGGTAGTAGGCGGCGGAGAGGCCGCCGGGCCCGCCGCCGATGATGGCCACCCGCTTGCCTGTGGGCTCCGCGCACAGGGGCTGGGGCACGTCTCCGGCGGTGTCCACGGCGTAGCGCTTCAGCCCCCGGATGTTCATGGCGTCGTCGATCATGTTCCGGCGGCACCGGGCCTCGCAGGGGTGCTCGCAGATGTAGGCGCAGGCCACGGGGAAGGGGTTGTCCTTGCGGATGAGCCGCACCGCGTCGGCGCTGCGGCCCGCGCGGATCAGGGCGATGTATCCGGGGATGTCCACCCCCGCCGGGCACAGAGCCACGCAGGGCACCGGGTTCTCCAGGCTGCCCAGGCAGCGGTGGTGGTTGATGTGCTCCCAGTAGTCGTCGGCAAAGCCCTTCAGGCCGTTGAGCACCAGCCGGGCGGCGTGCTGCCCGATGGCGCAGGAGGCGGTCTCCTCAATGGAGCGGGCGGTGTCGGCGATGATCTGCATGTGCCGGGGCTTGGCCCTGCCGTCCAGCACATCGGTCAGAAGGGTGGAGAGCTGTGCCAGCCCCACCCGGCAGGGTACGCACTTGCCGCAGGTCTGGGCGTGGCACAGGTTCAGGAAGTTCAGCGCCATGTCCACCGGGCACAGGCCCGGCGGCGAGGCGGCAATCCGGCGCTCCATATCGTGGTAGAGCTGCTCCACCACCATCTGGGCCCGGTCCGGCGTCTTGATATCCAATCTGCTCACGGGCGGTATCGCTCCTTTCGTCTTCTCCTGCGCGGGTTCTGCCGGGCCGCACCGCCCGGCAAAACCCTGATGGCGCGGAAACGTCCCCGTCCCCGCGCCGTCATATAAGCCTCTACGATTATGACATTTTTTTCACGATTTGTCCAGTCCCACAGTGCATAATTTCTCAAAAAAGGGTATAAAACTTTATGCGCCGTGGGCGCGCCGCGATAACAGGCAAACGTGGGCGCACATGAAGTTTCGCCCATATGGGCCGTCCCCGGCCCACGCGGCATGGCAAAAAGCGGGGGCCGCGTCCCGCGCGAGGCAGGACTGCGGCCCCGCCGGCGAACCGGGCTACCCCAGGTGGACGATCTGCTCCACGCCCAGGGAGCAGATCACGGCGCCGGCCTCGGACTGGAGGCCGTGGTTGGCGTTGACCGCCTCCATGACGCTGTTGCGCACCTCCCGGGGCACCACGATGAGAAGGATCTCCTTCTCCTCCTGGCGGGTGACGCCCTCCAGGCGCTCCACCTCCTCCTTGGCGACCCAGCGGCCCCGGACCACAGTGCCGCCCCGGGCGCCGGCCTTCCGGGCGGTGGCCATCACGTCGTCGGTAAAGCCCTGGTTGACAGTGATCATAATGAGGCTGCTCTTCTCCTGCATCTCTTCATACTCCTTGTTTTTGTCCAGTTTCGTCCGGGCGTTGACGGCGGCGGCCAGCAGGTTCGACACCGCCTCCAGCGGAATGGCGAAGGCGATGCCCCGGCCGGGGCTGTTGTCGTGGAGGTCATCCTCCAATTTGTCCAGAAGCGCCCTGGCCGCCCCGGCGGGGGCCAGGCTCAGGATGATGTCCTTCTCCGAGCTGCCAAGGCCCAGAATGTCCATGATCTCCGAGGTGGCGGTGCCGGTGCCCTCACAGCGCACGTGGGTGAACACCTGCTCCCGGTCGTAGAGCTTTGTCAGCTTGTTGCCGCAGCCCCGCTCGATGATGGTGACGATCATCACCAGTCTGCTCAGATCTCTCATATCCGCCCCCCTCTCACATGTCGTAGTACAGGATGCTGTCCTCGGCCCGGGCCAGCTCCGCCCGCAG
>DWZJ01000046.1 GCA_019118245.1 Candidatus Oscillibacter excrementigallinarum | reverse complement strand
TCAACCGCCCCGAGGCGCTGAACGCCCTGAATTCCACAGTTGTCTCCGAGCTGGAGCAGGTGATCTCCGAGGTGGAGAAGGACGCGGAGCTGGGCGCCTTCATCATCACCGGCGAGGGCCGCTCCTTCGTGGCCGGCGCCGACATCGGTGAGCAGTATCCCATGGATGTGGCCGCGGGCCGCAAGTGGGGCCAGCGGGGCAGCGCCCTGATGCGCCGCATCGAGAAGCTGGAGATCCCCACCATCGCGGCGGTGAACGGCTTCGCCCTGGGCGGCGGCTGCGAGCTGGCCATGTCCTGCGACATCATCCTGGCTGCCGGCCCCAACGCCGAGGGCAAGGGCGGCGCCAAGTTCGGTCAGCCCGAGGTGGGCCTGGGCATCACCCCCGGCTTCTCCGGCACTCAGCGTCTGCCCCGCCGCGTGGGCATCGCCAAGGCCAAGGAGCTGATCTTCTCCGGCAAGCAGATCGGCGCCGAGGAGGCCAAGCGCATCGGCCTGGTGAATGAGGTCTACGCTCCCGAGGAGCTGCTGGACAAGGCCGTGGAGATGGCCAAGTCCTTCACCGCCAACGCCCCCATCGCCGTGAAGTATGCCAAGGCCTGCATCGACCGGGGCATGCAGATGGACATCGACGACGGCATCGCCGTGGAGAACGAGCTGTTCGCCATGTGCTTCGCCACCGAGGACCAGAAGGAGGGCATGGGCGCCTTCCTGGAGAAGCGCAAGGAGAAGCACTTCCAAAACAAGTAAGCACAGACCCGATCCATATTTATGACATAAAGAGGGAAGTCAGGCATGAAAAAAGTTCGCGTGCTTACCGCCGAGGAGGCGGCGCTGCTGGTAAATGACGGCGACACCATCGCCACCGGCGGCTTTGTGAGCTGCGCCTGTCCGGAGGCGCTGTCCAAGGCACTGGAAAAGCGATTCCTGGAGACCGGACACCCCAAGGATCTGACGCTGTTCTTCGCCGCCGGCCAGGGCCACCGGGACGGCACCGGCGGTGACCACTACGGCCACGAGGGCATGGTGAAGCGGGTCATCGGCGGCCACTGGGACCGGGCCCCCAAGCTGGGCGACCTGGCCCTGGCCAACAAGATCGAGGCCTATAACCTGCCCCAGGGCGTCATCTCCCATATGTACCGGGACATCGCCGCCCACAACATCGGCACCATCACCACCGTGGGCCTGTACACCTTCGCCGACCCCCGCAACGGCGGCGGCAAGCTGAACGAATGCACCACGGAGGACCTGGTGAAGGTCATCAACATCGAGGGCAAGGAGCTCCTGCTGTACAAGGGCTTCCCCATCAATGTGGTGTTCCTGCGGGCCAGCTACGCCGATGAGTACGGCAACTGCACCGTCCACCGGGAGATCGGCCCCATCGACGTCACCGCCATGGCCCAGGCCTGCAAGAACTCCGGCGGCAAGGTCATCGTCCAGGTGGAGAAGATCGTCCAGGGCGGCTCTCTGGATCCGAAACTGGTTGCAATTCCCGGTATCTATGTGGACTCCATTGTGGTAGGATCGATTGAGGACAACGAACAGTGCCTGGGCATGCCCTATGACGGCAGCCTGACCGGCGAGTTCCGTATCCCCGTGGACGCGATCCCGCCCATTCCGCTGGACGCCAAGAAGATCATCGCCCGCCGGGCCGCCATGGAGCTGCCGGAAAACGCCATCGTGAACCTGGGCACCGGCGCGCCGGAGAAGATCGCCAACGTGGCGGCGGAGGAGGGCATCTCCGACAAGATGACCCTGACCGTGGAGGCCGGTTCCATCGCCGGCGTGCCCATGGGCGGCACCCAGTTCGGCGCCGCGGCCAACTCCATGGCCATCCTGCCCCACAACGTCCAGTTCGATTTCTATCAGGGCGGCGGTCTGGACGTGGCCTTCCTGGGCCTGGCGGAGACGGCTCCCAACGGCGACCTGAACGTGTCCAAGTTCGGCACCCGCCTGGCCGGCGCCGGCGGCTTCATCGACATCACCCAGAACGCCAAGAAGGTGGTCTACTGCGGCACCTTCACCGCCAAGGGCCTGAAGACCGCCTGCGAGGACGGCAAGCTGGTGATCGTCCAGGAGGGCGCCAAGAAGAAGTTCGTCAATCAGGTGGAGCACATCACCTTCTCCGGCAAGTACGCCGTGCAGGTGAAGCAGCCCGTCCTGTACATCACCGAGCGGGCCGTGTTCGAGCTGCGGCCCGAGGGCGTGACCCTCATCGAGATCGCCCCCGGCATCGACCTCCAGACCCAGGTGCTGGATCAGATGGAGTTCATGCCGAAGATCGCCGAGGACCTGAAGCTCATGGACGAGCGCATCTTCAAGGATGAGCTGATGGGATTGGCGTGAGTCCAAGGGGGACTCTGTCCCCCTTAGACGCTCCGCCGCGCCGTTGACGCGGCTCCGCTGAACCCCCTCACGTTCACACCGTGAACGTGCCGCGCCCAGTGGCGCGGGCAGAGGCGTTCCGGGCAGGCGAAGCCCGCCCGGAACACATTGAAATGTAAAAGACCCCCATTTTTCTGAGGAGGAAAAAAGCTATGATGACTGCACAGGAGTATGTTGAGAGCCTGCGCAAGCTGAACACCCGGGTGTATATGTTCGGGGAGAAGATCGAGAACTGGGTGGATCACCCCATGATCCGTCCCTCCATCAACTGCGTGGCCATGACCTATGCCCTGGCCCAGGATCCCCAGTACGCGGACCTGATGACCGTGAAGTCCAGCCTGACGGGCCACACCATCAACCGCTTCACTCACCTGCACCAGTCCACCGAGGACCTGATCAACAAGGTGAAGATGCAGCGCCTGCTGGGCCAGAAGACCGCTTCCTGCTTCCAGCGCTGCGTGGGCATGGACGCCTTCAACGCCGTGTTCTCCACCACCTATGAGATCGACGAGAAGTACGGCACCCACTATCACGAGAACTTCAAGAAGTTCCTGACCTTCGTCCAGGACAACGACCTGACGGTGGACGGCGCCATGACCGACCCCAAGGGCGACCGGTCCAAGGCCCCCAGCCAGCAGGCTGACCCGGACATGTACGTCCACGTGGTGGAGCGCCGCCCCGACGGCATCGTGGTCTGCGGTGCCAAGTGCCACCAGACCGGCTCCATCAACAGCCACTGGCACATCTTCATGCCCACCATCTCCATGGGCGAGGCGGACAAGGACTGGGCGGTCTCCTTCGCCTGCCCGACGGACGCCGAGGGCATGTACATGATCTACGGCCGGCAGTCCTGCGACACCCGGAAGCTGGAGGAGGACGCCTCTATCGACGTGGGCAACGCCAAGTTCGGCGGCCAGGAGGCCCTGGTGGTCCTGGACCATGTGTTCATCCCCAACGAGTACATCTTCCTCAACGGCGAATATGAGTTCGCCGGCATGATGGTGGAGCGCTTCGCCGGCTATCACCGCCAGTCCTACGGCGGCTGCAAGGTGGGCGTGGGCGACACCCTGATCGGCGCCACCGCCCTGGCCGCCGAGTACAACGGTGTGGAGAAGGCCAGCGCCGTCAAGGACAAGCTGATCGAGATGATCCACCTGAACGAGACCCTGTACTGCTGCGGCATCGCCTGCTCCTCCCAGGGCTTCAAGACCAAGGCGGGCAACTATCAGATCGACCTGCTGCTGGCCAACGTCTGCAAGCAGAACGTGACCCGCTTCCCCTATGAGATCGTCCGCCTGGCGGAGGACGTGGCCGGCGGCCTGGTGGTGACCATGCCGTCCCAGAAGGACTTCCACTCCGACACGGTGGTGGGCCGGAACGGCGAGACCATCGGCGACATCTGCAACAAGTTCTTCGCCACCCGCGAGGGCGTCAAGACCGAGGACCGGCAGCGCATCCTGCGGTTCATCGAGAACCTGTGCCTGGGCGCCGCGGCCGTGGGTTACCGGACCGAGTCCATGCACGGCGCCGGCTCTCCCCAGGCCCAGCGCATCATGATCGCCCGCCAGGGCAACATCCAGGCCAAGAAGCAGATGGCAAAAGACATCGCCGGTATCCAGGACTAAGGTCCACCGTTGCGGCATTGCGATCCCCGGCCCCTGACGGGGCCGCCGATCGCGCCGCTGCCTCGAAACCGGCTCGCTTGCTCTGCCGCTGGCAGCGCTTCGCCGGTTTCCCCTCTCCCTCGCACAGCGAGGGAGCCGCGCCCAGTGGCGCGGGCAGAGGTGTTCCGGGCAGGCAAAGCCCGCCCGGAGACCCAATAGGGCGGAAAGTTCCGCCCTCCCACCTAGTTGCGTTTTCCAAATTTCAATATAAGGAGAAGACATCATGGATTTCAATCTCAGCCGTGAGCACCAGCTGGTCCGGAAGATGATGGCGGAATTCACCGAGAACGAAGTGAAGCCCATCGCTGCCGAGACCGACAAAACCAGCCAGTATCCCCGGGAGAACATCGAGAAGCTGTTCGACCTGGGCGTGATGGGCATGTGCGTCCCCAAGGAGTACGGCGGCGCCGGCGCCGATCCCCTGGCCAGCGCCATCTGCATCGAGGAGCTTAGCAAGCAGTGCGCCTCCACCGGCGACATCGTGGCCACCCACAACGGCCTGTGCTGCGACCCCATCATCATGCACGGCACCGAGGCCCAGAAGGCCAAGTACCTGCCCATGCTGACCAAGGGCCACAAGGTCGGCGCCTTCTGCCTGACCGAGTCTGACGCCGGCTCCGACGCCGCCAAGGGCCAGACCGAGGCCAAGCTGGACGGTGACCACTATGTCCTCAACGGCTCCAAGATCTTCATCACCAACGGCTATGTGGCCGACGTGTTCGTGGTCTTCGCCATGACCGACAAGACCAAGGGCACCCGCGGCATCTCCGCCTTCATCGTGGAGAGCAGCTTCCCCGGCTTCTCCGTGGGCAAGCACGAGGAGAAGATGGGCCTGCACGGCTCCCCCACCGCCGAGATCGTGTTCACCGACTGCATCGTCCCCAAGGAGAACCTGCTGGGCCAGGAGGGCAAGGGCTTCAAGATCGCCATGCAGACCCTGGACGGCGGCCGGATCGGCATCGCGGCCCAGGCTCTGGGCATCGCCGAGGGCGCTATGGAAGAGGCCATGGCCTACACCAAGGGCCGTGTCCAGTTCGGCAAGCCCATCAGCAAGTTCCAGAACACCCAGTTCACCTTCGCCGACATGGCCATGCGCTCTGAGGCCGGCCGTCTGCTGACCTATCAGGCCGCCACGCTGAAGGGCGAGGGCAAGCGCTTCACCAAGGAGGCCGCCATGGCCAAGCTGTTCTGCTCTGAGCACGCCATGCTGACCACCACCAAGGCGCTGCAGATGTTCGGCGGCTACGGCTACACCAAGGACTATCCCCTGGAGCGCATGATGCGCGACGCCAAGATCACCGAGATCTACGAGGGCACCTCCGAGATCCAGCGCGTGGTCATTTCCGGCAATCTCGGCCTGTAAGAGGAGGAAGAACGAATTATGAAGATCATTGTTTGCGTCAAGCAGGTTCCCGATACCTCCGGCAAGGTGGCGGTGAACCCGGACGGCACCCTGAACCGTGCCTCCATGCAGACCATCACCAACCCCGACGACATGAACGCCGTGGAGGCCGCCCTGAAGCTGAAGGACGCCACCGGCTGCAAGGTCATGGTCGTCACCATGGGCCCGCCCCCCGCCGCCGGCATGCTGCGGGAGCTGATGGCCATGGGCGCTGACGAGGGCGTGCTGGTGTCCGCCCGCGAGTTCGGCGGCTCCGATACCTACGCCACCTCCCAGATCCTGGCCGCCGCCATCTCCACCATCGGCGTGGAGGACGACGACATCGTCATGTGCGGCCGGCAGGCCATCGACGGCGACACCGCCCAGGTCGGCCCCCAGATCGCCGAGAAGCTGCACCTGCCCCAGGTGACCTATGCCGCCGACATCCAGAAGGACGGCGACACCGTCACCGTCAAGCGGATGCTGGAGGACGGCTACATGACCATCAAGGTCAAGACCCCCTGCCTGATCACCTGCATCAAGGAGCTGAACGCGCCCCGCTACATGAGCATCGACGGCATCTACTCCACCTACAACAAGCCCCTGGAGACCTATGACTACGAGAAGCTGAAGGATCATCCCCTGATTGACGCCACCACCATCGGCCTGAAGGGCTCTCCCACCAACATCTTCAAGAGCTTCACCCCACCCCAGAAGGGCGCCGGCATGATGCTGGAGGGCGCCGACAAGGAGACCTGCGAGAAGCTGGCCGGCATCCTGGCCGCCAAGCACATCATCTGAGGAAGGAGTATTTGAACCATGTCTAATTTCAACAGTGCTGACATCGCTGCTTTCAAGGATGTATGGGTCTTCTGCGAGCAGCGCGAGGGCAAGCTGATGCCCACCGATCTGGAGCTGATCTCCAAGGGCCGTGACCTGGCCGACGAGCTGGGCGTGCAGCTGTGCGGCCT
>DWZJ01000045.1 GCA_019118245.1 Candidatus Oscillibacter excrementigallinarum | reverse complement strand
TCCGCCGGGTCGTGGGTGACGAACAGCACCGTCCTTCCGGCGCACCGGCGGCGGGTATCCGCCATAACGATCTCCTTGGTCTCCTGATCCAGGCCCTTAAAGGGTTCGTCCAGGAACAGCAGGTCGTACTCTGCCAACAGGGCCCGGAGAATGGCCACCCGGCGGCGCATCCCGCCGGACAGCTCCCGGGCGGGCTGGCGCTGACAGTCCGTCAGTCCCACGGCCGCCAGAGCCTCTGCAGCCGCCGTCCGGCTCAAAGCCGGGGTCACCAGGCGGAGATTGGAGACCGGATTCAGGTTCTCGCACAGCCGGTCCTCCTGGAACACCGCGCTCAGGCGCAGGCCCTCCAAGCCCGTGATGGTCCCCCGGTCCGGCGTCTCCAGTCCCATGAGGATCCGCAGCAGGGTGGTCTTGCCCGCACCGGAGGGGGCCATGAGTCCGGTGACCTGTCCCGCCGGCAGAGCGGCGGAAAAGTCCCGGAGGACCTGTTTCCCGTCAAAGGCCTTGCACAGGCCCCGGATCACAATATCCTGCATGGCTCACATCCTCTCCAGGGCGCGTTCTCCCCGCTTCAACAGAGCCAGGAATACCTTTTCAAATATCAGGCTCACCAGCACGATCACCAGCGTCCAGGCAAACAGGTCCGGCGTGTTCAGATAGATTTTGGCCTGCTGGAGCTGTTCGCCGATGGAGCCGTCTGGCATACCAATGACCTCGGCGGCGATGCCGGACTTCCAGCACAATCCCAGGGCGGAGCCGCAGGCCGACCGGAAGTATGGGAGCACCTGGGGCAGATACACGTAGCGGATGCCGCGGAGTGCGGGGACGCGGAACACCCGGGCCATCTCCAGCAGCTGCGGATCGGCGGCCCGGATGCCGCTCAACAGATTGGTATAGAGGACCGGCAGGACGATCAGGAAGGAGATCAGCACCGCCAGATTCTTGGAGGAAAACAGGATCAGCGCCAGAATGATAAAGGAGGCCACCGGAATGGACTTGATGGCCAGGAGGGCTGGCGCCAGCAGCTCCTCCACCCGGCGGAACCGGGCGGACAGAGCCGCCAGCAGGGTCCCGGCTGCTACTCCCAGCAGGAAACCCGCTGTGATGCGCACCAGGGAATACCCGATGGCGCCCCAAAAATCCAGCGTGGGAACCAGTTCCGTCAGCCGCGCAAGCACAGTGAGCGGGGAGACCAGGATGATGCGCTGATCAATGGCCATGGCACCCGCCTGCCACAGGAGCAGCCAGAAGAGTACAGCCCAGGCCCGTATGGTTCGGCGGCCTTTCATGGAAGTCAGCGGCTGAAGTAGAAGGCGTCGTCAGGCAGGGCGCCGCCCACGGACTGAGGATTCTGCTCAAACAGGACCGACAGGTAGCCGGACAGCTTCTCCTTCATCTCGTCCCCCTCAATGAAGACGATGTTGCACTCCGGCAGGGCCTTCTGAGCCACCTCGGCGGTGACGATCTCATACTGGCCCACCAGCTGGGCGGCCTCCTCCACGTTGGAGTTGACATAGTCCACCGACTCCTGATAGCGGTCCAGGAAGGCGGATACCACCTCCGGATGCTCCTCTGCAAAGGCGGTCCGGGCCACCACCACGCCGGTGACCAGGGTGGAGGGCGTCTCGCTGTCAGCCTGAAGGGCGTCCCACTCCTCCGTCAGATCCAGAGCCACCCGCAGGTTCTCGCTCTGGGCCTGGGCGGTGGTGACAAAGGGCTGGGGCAGCATGGCGATGGCGTTCTCCTCCGCCATCAGGGCGGAGAGGCACTCCGCCTGTTCGCTCTTCCACTCAATGGTCACATCAGTGGAGGGGTCGATGCCGTTCTGGGTCAGCACATAATTGAGGGCGGCCTCCGGCGTGTTTCCCTTGCCGCTGGCGTAAATGGTCTTGCCCCGGAGATCCTCCACGGAGTGTACCGTGTCCCCGCTCTCCACGATGTAGAGCACGCCCAGCGTATTGATGGCCAGCACCTGCACGCCGCCCTCGGTGTTGTTGTAGAGGACAGAGGCAAGGTTGGCAGGGACGGCGGCGATATCCGTGGTCCCCTGCGCCAGGGCGGCAGACACCTCATCGGTGGCGGACGTAATAGTAAAATGATAGATGTTACCAGAGGAAACTACATTCTCGTATTCCTCTTTCAGTTGGTCAGTGAATTCTTCGACCGGTTCACTATCGGCCATCATCTTGACCATGCCCATGGCGGTAGGGCCTTTCAGGGCCATAACATTGACATCAAGCGAATCCACCGTTTCCTGAGAGGACCCTGGCTCCGTCACCTCGGAGGGCGTACTGCTCGAACCAGGCGTTTCCGAGGTGCCGGCATCCCCGGCGGTGGAGCAGCCCGCCAGCAGCGCGGCGGACAGGGACAGGACGCAGAGCAGAGAGAGCAATTTTTTCATACCGTTTTTCCTTTCAATTTGTTTCTTATTTTGTGTTTGAGGGATGATAGAGCAGTTCTTCCAGCAAAGGACGATCTTCAACCGTGATGGAATTCCCATCCACTGAAACCGCTCCCATAGATTGAAGGACAGACAACTCTCGGAAAAGGGCGGCACGGCTCATCCCTAGACGGCGGGCCAGATCCTCCCGAGATCCGGCGAGCCTTACCACGCCCTTCTCATCCTGCCGCTCCAGGAGATGGGCAATGAGGCGGCCGCGGCAGGACTGCATCGTAAGCAGCTCGATGCGCCGGAGCAGGAATTGGAGCTTCCGGTTGCACAGGGCCGCGTAGCGCATGGCAAGCCCGGCGTCCCGTTCCATGCAGGCGAGAAGGACCGCCTTGGGGATATACAGAACCTCAGTCTCCTCCCCGCACCGCAATACCGTCTCCAGCTCCGTATCTGCCAGCAGATTACAGACGCCGAAACACTCCCCCGCAGTCAGGGCATTGAGCTGCACATCCTTGCCATCCAGTGCCACGGAATAGACCTCCACCCGTCCGGACACGATCATTCCCACGGATGAAACGCCGCCCGGCCTGTCGCTGATAATCTGGCCCGCGCGGAACCTCTTTGCGGTTACCTGCTCCGGCGGCAGGGATGCGCCCGCTAAAAAGGGGGACGACGTCAGCTTTTCCTGTAAGACAGCTTGCTCCAAATCACATCCCTCCCTTGGTTAGCTGTAGCTAACCTACCGCTACATTCTACCCTGAACCCACACCGCAAGTCAAGAAAAAAAGGTTGCCGGCCAGTCTCACCTGATACTGACAAGCCCTCGTTCTCCGTGGTAAGCTATCCCTAACTAAAATTCGCTTTGAGATCGGAGGCTCACAATGCCGCGTCAAGTGCTCCTTTTCTCCGGCGCTTCCGCCGTGGGAAAGACTTCTGTCCTGAAAAGCCTGCTCCCGTTGCTGGCCCACGGCGGCATGGCGCCCTGCGTGTGCAAGATCGACTGTCTGAAAACCGGGGACGCGGACGTCTTTCAACGCCTGGGGCTTCCCTGTGTCACCGGTTTGAGCGGGGATATCTGCCCGGACCATTTCCTGGTCTCCAATCTGCCGGAGCTGTGGGGGTGGGCGGACCGCCTGGGGCGGGACGCCCTGGTCATTGAGACGGCCGGACTGTGCCACCGCTGCTCCCCGGCTACGGAGCACATGGCCGCCGGCTGTGTGCTGGACTGCACCGCCAGCTGCAGAGCGCCGGGGCAGCTGGGTCCCATGCTCACCCAGGCGGACTTCGTGGTTCTCACCAAGATCGACATGGTGTCCCAGGCGGAGCTGGAGATCATCTCCTGGCAGATCCGCGCCCTCAACCCATCCGCGGCCCTGTTCCCGGTGGACGGGCTGGCCGGTTACGGCACAGATCTGCTGGCGCAGTGGCTGCTGGCCCGGCCGGTATGCACCGGTTTTGAGGGGGATGCCCTCCGACACACCATGCCCAGCGGCGTATGCTCCTACTGCGTGGGCGAGCGGCGGGTGGGCAGCGCGTTCCAGCAGGGCGTGGTGGGTAAAATTTCCTTTGAGGAGGCGCCGGTATGCGGAGTGTGACCATCCTGGCCGGTCGTGGAAAAGACGGCCGGCCGGAGCCCTTTGACTCCATATCTCTGAAACGCGGGGAGCTATACACTATCGTGGGCAACACCGGCTCCGGGAAGTCCCGGTTCATCAAGGACATTGAGCAGCTGGCCTGCGGAGACTCCATCACAGGCCGCCGGGTCCTGCTGGACGGAGCGCCGATCCCACTGACAGAGAGGCAGAGCACATCCGCCCATCTGGTGGCCCATCTGGGTCAGAATATGCGCTTTGTACTGGATGCCAGTGTGGAGGAGTTTCTTCAGCTCCACGCCCACTGCCGTGACCGGATGGCAGCCCCGGCGGAAGTTCTGGCCCTTGCAAATGAGATCACTCCGGAACCGGTAAACCTCCGGCAGGGGCTGAACCAGCTCAGCGGCGGCCAATCAAGGGCACTGATGATCGCGGACATTGCTCTGATCTGCGACAGCCCTATTGTCCTCATTGACGAGATTGAAAACGCGGGCATCGACAAGGAGCGGGCGCTGGGCCTGCTTCAGAAGAGCGACAAGCTGGTGCTGGTTGTCACCCACGATCCCCACACAGCCCTGATGGCCCGGCGGCGCAT
>DWZJ01000044.1 GCA_019118245.1 Candidatus Oscillibacter excrementigallinarum | reverse complement strand
GTGTACCGATGAGAGCAGTGCCAGCTATTATAAAACAATCTCCGCTTGGCGATGTGTGGACATCCAAAGGGAGCACTACCATCAGTGATATTACTATAAATGTTACGTCAAATGCCGATACGACGATTTGTATAAATGTTGTAGGGGACTTCAGCGGCATCGCGCCCGGAGAAGTCGTAACAACTGATTTACTTGCGTTTTATGCAACTGCCGAATTATAAGGAGGCTGCCATGATCGAACAAAAATCCAAGGTCTACGTCCTGACAGACGATCAATCCCGCATCCTCCGCTGTGAGGGTGGCTACACCACCCCGGTGGACCTGACCGGGTGGGTACAGATTGACGAGGGCACAGGGGACAAGTACAACCTATGTCAGAGCCACTACTTCGAGGGCGGCCTCTACACATCCGACGGCATCCCCCGGTACAAGCTGGTGGACGGCCAGCCGGTGGAGCGCACGGAGGAGGAGATCGCGGCGGACCGTGTGCCTCTCCGGGCAAGCGCCGCCCGGGCCCAGCGAGGCAAGCTGCTGGCTGCCACGGACTGGGCGGTGCTCCCGGACTCCCCTCTGGACGAACCGTCCCAGACGGCCATGAAAGCCTACCGCCAGGCACTCCGGGACGTGCCCCAACAGGTGGACTTCCCCGGGACGATCACTTGGCCGGAGATGCCTGCGACTGCGAATCAGATCTGATTTGCGCAGCCTCCTCCGCAGAAAGCCGTCCCGCGTCCACCAGTTGGTCAAGACGGCTATCGTCCCAGAGGCGGGGGTAATACTGCCGGGCCATTTCATACACTGTCATAACGTCACCCCCTGCATGGCCGCCAGGAAGTCCACATCGGCCCGCAGTTGTTCCTGAGGACTTGGTGCGGGCTCCGGCCGTCCATCGTCCTCCACGGTAATCTGCCCTTGGTACGCCTCCGCCTGGGCAATGGCGTAGTTGCCCTCTGTATAGGGCATGGACACATTAGAGAGCACCGTTTCGATATTCGGCTCCTCTGGTGTGCCACGGTTGATCTCTGTTGCAAGCTGATACTTGATGATCTGCATAAGGAGCCTCCTCTTAGTCAGTAGTTTTTGTATATTTAATTGTGATATATGCATTTACACTAGTATAAGCTGGTGAGATAGATGTTAGATAAATCTCTGTTGTAGTTACCATAAAGTCCTGTCGTGCACTGCCGTATACATAGGGAAGAGAGGAAACAGTATCAAGGTTGCCATTAGCAGATACAATTTTGTCGATATCAGAGATCCCGTGTGATACTGCTTTTGGTCCGTTTTCCGGGAATACTCCAGCGTTAACAAGTTGGGCATACACCGGCTTGCCGTTGTATCGCTCAGCAGTGCGGTACTCTACTCCGGGAGACAGTAATGGATTCAAGTATTCCCATGGGCCCCAGACTCCGTTATTGCAAAAGCGGAACGCAATTTCAGATGTAAGGGCCGAAAATGCGATTTGCGTGTAATATTGCAGGTTTGAATACGGCATGACCAGAACTTTTCCGCTCTGAAACCTGGGGATATTCTGCACTGATGACGAGAACACATAGAATCCACCTAATATGGCGTTGTTGAGATCGTTCCCAGGGATGGCGCTTCCGTTGGCCCCCAGCCCATACCCCGCCGGCGCCTTATTGTTCAAAGCCGCAGTTCACCGCCCCAGTCTATACTGGACTGGAGGAGGTGCGCTATGGACGCAAAAAAGGAATTGACCATGAGGCTTTGGAAGATCGTCCCGGAGCAGGCGGATCGCATCGTGACCATTCTGGAGGAGTATGAGATCACACGGACCTCTGAGCGGGGGGAGCTGGATCGCTGCGTAGAGGCGTTTCTGACGGCCAAGAGGCTGGACGGCCTGTCACAGAAAACCCTCCGGGACTACGGGGGCGTGCTGCGGGCATTCTCGGCCTGCACGGACAAGCCTGCGGGCCAAATCACGGCGGATGACATCCGCCTCTACATCGGCGGACTCGCCCGGCGGGGGCTGCGGGAGAGCAGCATCCAGACCCATGTGAGCACGCTGCGGAGCTTCTTCTCCTGGCTGGCTGCCGAGGACACCATCGGGAAAAGTCCTATGTGTCGGATTCGGACACGGAAGCTCGACCGGACAGCCACCCGGCATCCGCTCACAGACGAGGAGCTGACGCGGCTGCGGGAGCACTGCCGGGACTGCCGGGAGCGGGCTCTGGTAGAGTTCCTGGCGACCAGCGGCTGCCGGCTGAGCGAGGCGGCGGGCATCCGGCTGGAGCAGATAGACTGGCAGCGGCGGAGCGTGCGGGTCCTGGGCAAGGGACACAAGGAGCGGACCGTGTTCTTCTCTGCGGAGGCGGGGAAACTGCTGGAGGCCTACACCGGGAGCCGGGGCGGCGGGGCATCGCTTTTTGCCACGGCGCGGCCGGAGCACAGGCCGCTGTCTCCTCGGTCCATCCAGCGGATCATCCGGGAGATCGGGCAACGGGCCGGGCTGGCACGGCGGGTCCACCCCCACATCCTGCGGCATACCTTTGCCACACAGGCGCTCAAGGGCGGGATGGCACTGCCGGTGATCCAACAACTCCTGGGGCACGAGGATCCCAAGACCACCATGATCTACGCCGCGATTCTGCCAGAAGCAGCGCGGCGTGCATATACAAAAATATTCGACCGAAAGGAGCAAGACCATGAATGAAACGACTGTGACCACGGTAAAGGCCGCCATCGCGGCGGCGGTGGCCACCATGACGGCCCTGTGGGGCTGGTTCGGGTGGCTGGTGATCGCCTGGGTGCTGCTGATGCTGGCAGACTGGCTGATCGGCAGTGCGGCGGCTGCCAAGGAGGGGCGCTGGTCCAGCGCCAAGATGCGGGAGGGCGCCTGGCACAAGGGCGGCATGATCCTGGTGGTGTGCATCGCCCTGGTGGCAGACTGGCTGATCGGCTCCGTCCTGGGGCATATCCCGGCGGTGTCCCTGCCGTTTGACTACTCCGTCCTGCTGGCGCCGCTGGTGATCGTCTGGTACATCATCGGGGAGCTGGGCTCTCTGGCAGAGCACGCCGTCACCTTCGGGGCCCCGGTCCCCTCCTGGCTGCGGAACATTTTGGAGATCGGCAAAAACGCCGTGGACGCCGCCGGGGAGAGCATCGCCGGCGAGAGCGGTAAAGATGATCCAAAGGACAGCGAAAAAAACGGGAACGAATCAGTTTGAAACAGCCGTTCGGCTGCAATCAATTCTAAAAAAGGAGATTTTTGAACATGAAAACTATGGAAGAAGTGCTGCGGAAGTACACCCTGGGCGAGGCCAGCAAGGAAGAGACCAATGACGCACTGAAGGATCTGGACTCCCCCCTGCGCCTGGATCCCGACCGGAATGTGATTACCCCGGAAGAGCTGGCGGAGACCCGCGTGGGCAAGACGCCGGACGAGGCCAACGGCTACGGCCTGATGGACCATGGTGTGGGCTGCCTGGAAAAGGTCCGGGTGGTGGACGGCCGGACGCCGGACGTGGACATGGGCGAGGAGATCGCCTTCGTCTACATCGGGGGCAAGTGCTACCGCCTGCGGGGCGATGCGCTGACGGAAATGGAGTAATGCTGAGCGGCAGGCAGGGGAACCCCGCCTGCCGCCCTTTGATAAGGAGGACATTTATGCAGTTTGCGGCAACCTACTCGCTGGCACAGCTCCGGCGGGTGCAGATCTACAACAACATCAAGCGGTACCGGGAGACGGAGCTGGACAAGATCCTGCAGGAGACGGGCGGCAGCTTTGTGTTCGGCGGACCGATTTTCCTCAGTGACCTGTCTGCCCCCTGCCATCTGAAGGGGGACGGCATAGTTTATGGAGCCCCGGACTATACCGTTTGGGGCATGGCATGGAGCCAAGATGTCCAGGACTACGCCATGGAGCGGCTGCCCTGCGAAACAGACAACTATGTGGAGTGTGTGGCGCTGATCGTAGACGGTGAGCCGGTGGGAGCACCAAACTACCAGCCGGACATGGGCGGCAGACGGCCGCGGCAGGCCATCGGGGCCAAGGAGGGCCGGTTTGCCTACATCGTCACCCAGACGGCTTACACCCCGGAAGAGATGCGAGACGTGCTGGCGGCCGCCGGCTGGGACAGCGCGGTGATGCTGGACGGCGGCGGGTCCGTGTGCTACCAGGACCGGGCGGGCAATGGCTTTGTTTGTGACGCGGACCGAGTGATCCCTTACTATATCGTGGTCCACCTGGCGGCGGATATGTCCGAATCTGACACCACCGGCGGGCAGTATGTGGTGACAGCTCAGAGCGGCCTCAATATCCGCAAGGGGCCGGGCACATCCTTTGACAAGCTGGGAGGCTACGCCTACGGCACCGTGGTGGCCATCCAGGCCACCCGGGACGGCTGGGGGCAGACGGACCGGGGCTGGGTGTCTATGGACTACCTGCGGCCTGTGGAGGCCGCCGACGAGGGCCTGGTGACCGACACCGGGCTGCGGATCATCCAGGACATCCTGCCCGCCGGAGCCAAAAACCGGCCGGGTGGCAGCAATCCGGAAACCTATATCACCATCCACGAGACCGGCAACTTTGCCAAGGGCGCCGACGCGGCGGCCCACGCGGCATATCTGCGGGGCAGCTCCGCCCAGGCGGCTCCCGTGAGCTGGCACTACACGGTGGACGACCACAGCATCTACCAGCACCTGCCGGATGGCGAGCGGGCCTACCACGCCGGAGACGGCGGCAGCGGCCCGGGCAACGCCACTTCCATTGGCATCGAGATCTGCGTGGACGCCGGCGGGAATTTTGAGCAGGCCAAGGCCAACGCAGCGGCGCTAGTGCGGCTGCTGATGGAGCGGCACGGCATTCCGCTGGCCAACGTGGTCCAGCACAACCGCTGGAACGGCAAGGACTGTCCCAAGACCATTCGGGCCACAGCGGGCGCCTGGGAGACCTTCCTGGCCCTCTGCGGTGGTCAGGTGTCCCAGGACTCGGACCCGGAGCTGGAGGCCGCTGTGGACGCGCTGGCGGCCGCGGGGGTCATCAACAGCCCCTACCGGTGGAAGGCGCTGGACTACACAGCCAACACGGTCCGGTTGCTGCTGATCAAGATGGGGAAGTATGTGACGCAATAAGCGGACACCTTAGTAATGTTGGGAATGCTAACAAATTTGCTAACGGTTGTGAATTGCCGTTGCACTACAATGGTTTAACAGATTTTTCCGGGTGTTCGAATCCTTCACCCGCTGCCAATCAGGAGCCTTGAATCCCAATGGATTCAAGGCTCTTTTTTCTGTTTTCCAAAAGTTTTCCCTTATTGTGTCACAATGCGAATCAGGCGTGGCGAACGCTGTCAATGTAGGCTTGTATTCTTCGGCGCTTTCATCTCTCAGCCGTTTCGACAAAAGCCCCGCTCGATGCGCGTCTGATCCCATCCTCTGTCAGGGTGATGCGATGTTTGCTGCGGCCGAACAGTATGACGCCCGGCTCCTCTTCCAACTGGATCAGCTGCCTGGACAGGGTGGATTGGATCAGATGCAGCAGATCGGCCGCCCTGGCGATATTCTCTTCCCAGGCGGCCATGAGAAAGTATTTCAGCACACGGATCTCCATACAGGAATATTCCTTTTTCCACCATACCATAGAGAGGGTGGGAAATCTATGCGGAACCAAAGAAGAGAGGAAAATGATGCCAGTTGAAAGGACCGCCCGGCACGGACGGTGTGCGGTATTTTTTCAACTCCGGCCACCTCGGCCCGGGACCTGGATCGGACTGTCATGGGGCAGGGCCTCAGCATAGAATGCCGGGGGATGTTCCCCCAAAAGGAGGCCATACGAATGGGTATTACGAATTCAAATAAAGTGATCGATCTGGACAGCATCGGCTGTGACGGGTCCCTGCGTGTGATACTGGCCCTGACAGCCGCGCCGGATATCATCTCCAACCCCACCGACATCGTGCTGGTGCTGGACCGCTCCGGCAGCATGGCCGGGATGCCGCTGGAGAGCATGAAGGAAGGCGCCAAGACCTTCATCGACATCATTGAGGAGGCCACGGACGGCGTGGCGGACGGACAGATCGGCTCCGGCAGCCGCATCGGGATCGTCAGCTTTGCCGAGACCGCCGCGGTGGATGCGCAGCTCATCACTTCTGTGGACACCCTGAAGGACGCCGTGGACAGCCTGTCCGCCGGTGGGAGCACCAACCACGCGGATGCATTCACCAAGGCCACGGAGCTGTTCACCCCGCCCTCCGGCAATGCCAGGGTGATGGTGATGTTCACTGACGGAAACACCACCACAGGCGCGCCGCCCGCTCCGGTGGCCGCCGCGGCCCGGGCCCAGGGGATCATCATCTACTGCATCGGCCTGGTGGGCACGGACGGCGTGGACGTGAATACGCTGAACGAGTGGGCAACCGACCCCGACGCGACCCATGTGGCGGTCACCCCGGACGCGGCGGACCTGGAGGCGCTGTTTGCCCAGCTGGCGGCCAACATCTCCAAACCGGGCGCCACCGATCTGGTCATCGACGAGATCGTCATGCCTGATTTCGAGATCGTCAGCATCACGCCGCCGGCCAAGGGCACCGCCTCCATGCTGGACGCCCAGTCGCTGCGGTGGACGATCCCCCAGCTGGGCGTGACCGCCAGCGAGAGCGCCACTCTGGAGTTCGAGATCCGCCATGTGGCCCAGACCTCCGGCACGAAGCTGGTCAACGCGTCCGTCACCTATTCCGACACGGAGGGGAACGTGGTCGCCTTCCCCGAGCCCACGGTCGTGGTGGCGTGCGGCGTCGTCGTATACCCCGAGGAGTGCCCCGTCCCGGTGGAGGTGGCAGTGGAGGGGTGCTCCGACGCCGTCGTGGTCGATGCGGGGGAGACCGAGCTGGCGTCCCAGGGGCGGATCCTCCAGCTGGATGTCACCATCAAAAACGTCTGCCCCAACAAGCGGGTCGCGCTGGCGGTCATCCTGACCGAGGTGGATGAAAACGGCCTGGAATGCCAGCGGGGCATGAAGACGCTGACCATCCCCGCCCACAGTGAGCCCTCCTGCCGGGATGTGCTGGTCAAATGCATCAAGTTCGTCGTCCCCGAGGACCTGGATGTCTCCGGCGGTCCGGTGGGCGTGATGTGCGATCCGCGCAATTTCAGGGTCCGTTTCATTGCACACACCATCGATACGGACTTCCGCTGCTGCGGAGCCGCCGTCACGCTTTGAGCCCTCTGCCCGCCGCCCGTCCGGGCGGCGGTACATAGCGGCGGAGAGGCAAAATGGTCCTCCGCCAAAGGGCGGAGGACGTCTGCCAGATATCTTGCTCGCGGCCGGTCGGAGCGCCCGACCCTGCCGCGTTTTTTGCGTGATCCCAGGGCGCGGGAGCTCACACCGTCTGCTTCACGGCCCGCCGCAGGGGCTTGAAATTGGACGCCGCCACCAGGAGGAAGCAGAGGCTGGACCACAGCGGCCACAGAGGGGCTCCGGCCTCCATCATGATGCACTGGGCGCCCAGCAGCAGGAAGCAGAGCAGAAATTTGGGGAGATCCCATCGGATGCGGAGCATCGTCCGGGTGTGGACGGCCCGCACGGCGAAAATCAGAAGATAGCTGGCCAGGGTGGAGATGGCCGCTCCCATGGAGCCCCACCACTGGATCAGGAAAGAATTCCCCGCCAGATTGCAGACCGCCCCCAGCAGCGTGGTGACCAGGGTGGCGGTGCTGCGCAGCTCCACCATGTAGATGGAGGAGAGGAACGAGCCCAGGCAGGCAAAGGTCGTCGCCAGCGTCAGCACCGGCACATACCGCCACGCCTCGTAGTAGTCCGGCGCCGCCAGCAGCCGCGTGGAGATCTGGGCGGTGAGAATGACGCCGGAGGCCACCACGAAGGCGATGGCGGAGTAGACGGTGAAGACATTGGAGAAGAACCGCTCTTTTTCCGCCTTCGGCCGCTCCGCCAGGGCGGAGAGCTGCCAGGCGGAGGAGAAGGTGTTGGCCACCGTCAGCAGGATGGTGGGGATCTTGTTGGCCACGGCGTAGATGCCGGTGGCGGCGTTCCCCACCAGCAGGGCGATGAGATAGCGGTCCGAGATGTTGATGATCCAGCCGCACAGGTTGTTGGGGACCAGGGGCGCGCTGTACCGGAGCATCCGGGCCGTGTCCCGCCGGTTCACTGCCGACAGGCGGAGATGCCGCCACTGCTTTGCCCGCAGGAACACGAACACTGTGGTGATCCCGTCCGCCAGCACGTTGGCCAGCACATAGCCGGTGACCCCCATGGGAAACACCGCCAGCAGCAGGATGTTGAACACGATGGTCAGCACCGTCCGCAGGACGCCGTCCAGGGCGAAGAGCCGCACGTGGCCCATGGTCCGGGCGAACTGGTTGCAGACGGAGTGGATGTTGGCCGCCAGCACATAGAGCAGCACCAGCCACAGATAACCGGAGAGGAACGCAATCCGATCCAGCAGCGGCGCAGCCAGAAGCAGCAGGAAAAAGCCCGCCAGCGTGACCAGAAGGCCGGTGGTGAACACGCTGCGCTTGTCGCTGGTCTGCTCCAATCCATACCGGATGACGGCATTGGCGATGCCCACAGAGGCAATGGGGATGATGAGGTTGCCGGTCTGGAGCAGCAGGTCCGTGACGCCGTACTCCGCGCTGGAGAGGACCCGGGTATAAAAGGGCGTCAGCAGGAAGGTCAGGAACCGGGCCCCAAAGGTGCTCAGCCCAAACAGCGCCGTATTGGAGATCAGGTTTCGATAGGGATTCATGGGGCCTCCTCTTTCCGGATGGTGCTCCAGCATGGGGCGGGATCCGAGGACGGCGCAGAACGGCCCGTGGGGAACGGACCGCTCTGTGCCGCGTTTTTGCGCACACTCAAACAGGGGAGATGGCCTTACAGGCACTCCACCAGCAGGTCGTAGATCTCATCCCGGCTCAGCTGCCGGGGGCCGCTGGGGATCAGGTTGCAGGTGTCCGCCACCTTCCGCAGCACCTCGGGGGTGATCTCCACCTTGGAGCGCAGCTGGCTGAGCCTCGTGGGCAGGCCGCATTCCTGGATAAAGCCGGCCAGGGCCTCCACGGCAGCCTCGGCGCCGTCCACACCAAAGACTTCGCGGCCCATCCGGGCGAACTTCTCCGGGGCGTCCTTGACGATGCGGCGGTAGTAGGCCGGATGGATGACCGCCAGCCCCTGGCCGTGGTTGCAGTCGGTGTAGGCTCCCAGCTGGTGCTCGATCTGGTGGCCCTGGAAGTCGGTGAGACGGCCTACCTTCAAAATGCCGTTCTCCGCCATGGCGGAGTCCCACATGAGGTTGCCCCGGGCCTGCAGGTCGTTGATGTCCACCAGCAGGCGGCGCATATTCACCACCGTGTTGCGCATGACGGCCAGGGCCACATCGTCGGACACGTTGTCCCGGTCGGACTGGCCCAGATAGGTCTCCATGGCGTGGCTGAGGGTATCGAAGGCCCCGGAGAGGACCTGCATGGCAGGCACGGAGGCGGTGTAGGCCGGGTCCAGGATGGCAAACCTGGCGGCGATGCCCGCGATGGGGCCCTTCCAGTTCTTGTCCTCGCAGGTGATGACGGCGCCGGAGTTCATCTCAGCCCCAGTGCCGGAGGCGGTGACCACCGCACCCATGGGGATGCCGTCGGTGGGGAACTTGCCGGACTGGTACTCGATGGACCAGATGTCCTCGTCCAGGACCGCCTGGGCGGAGATCACCTTGCAGCAGTCCACCACGCTGCCGCCGCCCACCGCCAGGATGAAGTCCACATGATGCTCCCGCACCAGCCTCGCGCCCTCCTGCACCTTGGCGTAAGTGGGATTGGGCATGATGCCGGAGAAGTCCACCACATCCTTGCCGGCCTCGGTGAGCAGGCCTTTCAGCTCATCATAGATGCCGTTCTTCTTGACGGACCCGCCGCCGTAGGCCAGCAGGACCGTTTTGCCGTAGGGGGCCACCAGGTTTTTCAGGTGCTTTTTCGCCGCGCCCTCGCCAAAGTAGACGGCGGTGGGATAGGTATATACAAATTCATTCATAGAAAATCTCTCCTCCTTTTACAATGCCTGACAATTGGCGTCAACGATCTCAGACAGACGGATGTGCTCGTTGCGGTACCGGGCCTCCGGATTCTTCTCCGGAATGGTCAGGCCGATGGCCTTCTCCGGGCAGTTGTGGACACAGGACAGGCAGGTCTGGCAGCTGCCGGGGATGTGGACCGCCGTTCCGTCCACCACCCGGATGGAGGCGGAGGGGCAGACCCGCTCACAGATGCCGCAGCCCACGCAGCGGTCCGTCACCCGGATCAGGTGCTGCCAGGCGTCCGCCGGCATCCGGATGATGCCGGCCAAAAACTCCCGGTGGGCCGCCCGGTCCGCATCTGTCACCGGCGCGATCCAGTGCTTCCGGGCCGCGATGTCCGCCGCAATCTGCGCCAGGTGGGCGTCCACGCCCTTGTCCAGCTGCTTCTGCTCGTCCATATCGAAGCTGGGCAGCCAGTTGTCCGCCACCAGCAGGACATTGATGTAGGCGGGCTGGATGCCGCAGTCCTGACAAAGCTTTTGGGCCAGCTCCGCCGCGCCGCCGTGGCGGTTGCCTTAGGTCAGGACCATGTAGAAGTAGCCGGTGTGGAATTTGGCCCTGTGGAGGAAGTCCCGCACCATGGGCGGGACCTCATGGCCGTAGACCGGGCAGACGATCCCGATAGCGTCGGCTGTGAATTCCAGCTGGGGACCGCGCATCACCTGGGGGATGCTGGACCGCTCCGCATCCAGGTGCTTTGTCGCGTACAGGCTGTTGCCCGTTCCTGTAAAATAAAACAGCATATTCGTTCGCCTCTTATAATGTTTTGAGCTCCGCGAGCCACGACTCCAATTCCCGCTGGGGAGTCTCCAGCTTCCCAAACTGCTGGGGGCTGAAACGAATGGCCTTGGGATAGAGGACCCTGGCGCCGGGACAGGCCCGCTCCATGTCCTCCAGACAGTGCCCCGGCCAGCCCGCGTGGGTCTGGAACGGGACCAGGGTCTTTCCCCGCCAATCCACCAGGTGGAGAAAGCTGAGGACGGGAGAGGCCATGGTGTACCACCAGGTAGGCGTCCCCACCAGGATGGTGTCGCAGGCATCCAGGTCCACGCCCAGGGGCTTTAATGCAGGCCGATAGCCCCGGTTGACCTCCTCCTGTCCCTGGGCGATGATCTCCTCATCGGTCCCCGTATAGGGGACCACGGTCTCCAGCTGGATCAGGGGAAAGCCGGTCTCTGACCGGATACGCTCCGCGATCTGTCTGGTGTTGCCGTCCATGGAATAATAGACGATGATGCACTTACCCACAGTCCTTCACGCTCCGCACTTGACATCCCTCCATATGTACCATATAATCGCCCTGTGCTATTTATTAGGCGCGTGCATATTATAGTGCGCGGCTGGCGGGCAGCGCAATGGGAAGCTGGGCCCGCTTTGCCCGATATACGGCATTTCTTCACAAAATGCCCAGGAAGTCACAAAAAATTCAGGGAGGCTGCTCTGATGGAACCAAAAAAGACTGATCTGCGGGTGATCCGCACTCGGAAGGCGATCCGGGACGCCTTCTGCGCCATGATCATGGAGATGGACTATCAGGACATCACCATCAAGGAACTGACCCAGCGGGCCATGATCAACCGAAACACCTTTTACCTGCACTACGACTCCCTGGACGCCCTGCTCCGGGAGCTCCAGGATGAGATCGCCGGGGAATTCATCGAAAAGCAGGTCTCCTACACAAAGATGGCGGACATCCGCCGGATGATCCGGGTGTTCTTTGAGTATATGGCCACCCAGTCCCCGCTCCATGACCGGCTGCTGTGCAGCGGGAGCTATCAGTTCCTCTACGACCGCATCAACCAGCAGGTGATGGGGTACCGGAAGCTGATGAACCGGGGGGCCTTCGGGATGGACGAGGCGTCCGAAAACATCATCTTCGCCTACTACGGCAGCATCACGGCCATTCTCTACCGACAGTGGGTGGCGGACGGCAAGCAGCTCTCGCTGGAAGCGGTCATCGAGCTGTCCACCAGGCTGATCTGCGAGGGGATGTCCAGCGTCGTCAAATATTGAGTTTACCGCCCACTGTTAAACAGGAGATAAACGAAAGGTTAACGATTTTGAAACTGCACGTTCCCGGGATAGAGGGCTTTGATCCGGTTGCGACAGGACAGACTCGGTCGGCACACGTGGGACCGTGCCAGATGTGCCTGTCATAGCCTGTACACCGCCTTTTTATGAAGCCGCCGCACCCAGCGTTTCCAACCACGGCGAGACATCGTCCGGGGCATTGCGCGCCGCCTGCCGATGGCCTGGTCGATAAACTGGGTGCTGCCCACCACGCCGTACTCCGTGGACACCCGGCTGGCGAACTTCCGCCGTGTCGGTGCCGCCGGTCTCCGAAACGCCGAAGGCGATCAGGATGCTGCACTGGCCCCTGCCGCTCTCGGGGCCGTCTCCGGTCTCCGGAGCTGCGGGCGCCTGGGACCCCGTCTCTTGAGCAGGCAGTGTGTCCGGCGAGGTGCTGGACAGAGCATCGCCGCCCGGCGCACCGCAGGCGGCCGAGATCCGCGTCATGCCAAGGGCCGGCAGCGCGGCTCCGCCTATTCCCGCGTGTCCCAGACCATGGAGACGGACAGCGTGCCGTACAACACCGCCAGCCGCTGACAGGCCGGCATAGTTTATCTGGAGTTTATACATTTTCCGTCAAATGTGCTATGATGCAAGAGGACGGTCCGCAGGGGGAGGGAAAGACGCCCCATCCCCGATAGATTCAGACGGCATGGAGCGCAGGCTATCCAAGGACCGGTGCGCAGGAGGGGGAATGCGTATGTGGCTTTTGTTTGCGGTGGGTTCCGCATTTTTTGCCGGTGTGACGGCGATCCTGACCAAGTGCGGCATCCGAAGGACAAACTCCACGGTGGCCACGGCGATCCGGACCATCGTCGTCCTGGCATTCGCCTGGGTCATGGTGTTCGTGGCCGGCTCCCAGGGGCAGATCCGTGACCTGGGCGGGATGACGCTTTTGTTTCTGATCCTCTCGGGACTTGCCACCGGGGCCTCCTGGCTGTGTTACTTCAAGGCGCTCCAGCTGGGGGACATCAACAAGGTGGTGCCCATCGACAAGTCCAGCACGGTGCTCACGATCCTGCTGGCATTCCTGCTTTTGAGGGAGCCCATCGGGCCGTTCCAGGGCATCGGGGTCATTTTGATCGGCGTCGGCACCTTTCTGATGATCGAAAAGAAGCCCCAGACGGCCGGAAGCGCGCCCCAGGGAAAGGGCTGGATGCTCTATGCCTTCGGCTCGGCGGTGTTCGCCAGCCTCACGGCGATCCTGGGCAAGATCGGCATCCAGAACGTCGAGTCCAATCTGGGCACCGCCATCCGCACGGGGGTGGTGCTGGTGATGGCCTGGTTCATGGTTCTGGTGACCGGAAAGACGGCGGCGGTGCGGCAGGTGCCCCGGCGGGAGCTGGGCTTCATCTGCCTGTCCGGCATCGCCACCGGCGCGTCCTGGCTGTGCTATTACCGCGCCCTGCAGGACGGACTCGCCAGCGTGGTGGTCCCCATCGACAAGCTGAGCATCCTGGTGACGGTGGCCTTTTCCAGCCTGGTCTTTCATGAGAGGCTCACCGCCCGGTCCGGAGCCGGCCTGCTCCTCATCGTGGCGGGAACCCTGGCCATGCTGCTTTGATCATTTCGGCGGCGGGGATGCGTCCCCGCCGCAGTCATATCTTTACAAAGCGCAAAAAGCCGGCCCGGAGCCTTTCAAGAAGGCCCCGGGCCGGCAGCTGTTTTTACTCAGGGACAGGTGGATCCCAGGGACTGAACATCCATGGGCCCCGGGCGGCGGATGAGGTCCAGCCCCAGGGCGCACAGCCATTCCGCCAGGATGGAGACAGCGGACACCAGCAGGACCACCGGGACCGTGGCCGGGAGGAGCGGCGGCAGCGCCAAGAGCGAATGGACAGCAGGACCGCGCAGAAGAATCCGGCGGAGGCGGTAAGGAAGAGGAAGCCCCGCAGGCGGTCCATGGGGAGGCAGGATTTCAGCAGGGCTTCCGCCTCCACCACGCCGATCACCAGATAGAGCGCCATCGGAACCTGCCCGGCAGGAAGTCCCAGCGTCCCGCCGCCCAGCAGAAGCCCGGCGGCCGCTAGCAGGATCGCCGCGGCATTGGGCAGCGCCCGGCGGAGCACCGACGGCAGGAACCGCCCCTGGATTTTTCGCCCGTCGGCCACAAAGGACTGGAAGAATGCCGGATACCCCTCGATGAACAGGTCGATAAGCGTCACCTGGATGGGGATCAGCGGGAAGGGAAGGTTGGCCAGCACACAGAACAGGGACAGCAGGATGGAGTAGATGGTCTTGACGAAGAACACTCCCGCCACCCGGGTCATGTTGTTAACCACCCGGCGGCCCTCCATCAGGATCTGGGGGAGGACGGTGAAGTCATCGTCCAGCAGCACCACCTGAGCGGCCTGCCGGGCGGCCTCGCTGCCGTGGGCCATGGCGATGGAGCAGTCGGCCTTCCGCATGGCCAGGATGTCGTTGACGCCGTCTCCCGTCATGGCCACCCGATGGCCCTGGGCCTGAAAGGCCCGGACCAGCTCCCGCTTCTGCTCCGGGGAGACCCGGCCGAAGACCGTGTATCGGGCGGCGGCACGGGCCAGCTCCTCCCCGGTGCCCACCCGGCTCATATCCACCCAGGCGGAGGCCCCCGGCAGGCCTGCCCGGGCCGCCACGGCGGCGGCCGCCGCCGGATGGTCGCCGGAGAGGACTTTTACCGCCACGCCCTCCCGCTGGAGGTAGGCCAGCGTCTCCGCCGCCCCGGTCCGGACAGGGGCGGAGAGCACCAGGGCGGCCAGAGCAGTCATGGGTGGCAGCGGGGTGTCCGGCTGGACAGTCTCCTGCGTACAGGCGAGAAACAGCACCCGCTTCCCCTGCCGGAGCTCGTTTTGAAGCGTCTCCGGGATCTCCGTCCCGGTCATGCGCTCCGGAGCGCCCACCACCAGCGTCCCCAGCTCCGGGAAGGTCATGGCGCTCCACTTCCGCTGGGAGGAAAAGGGGATCTTGGCGATAGGGGCCAGTTCGCCGCCGCCGTCGGGGAAATAGGCCCGCATGGCCCGGAAGGTGGCGTTGCTGTCGTCGCTGTGGGCCAGGAAGGCCCCCATCCATGTCTCCAGAGGGATGGGCGGATCCCCTGTCAGCGGCACCAGCCGCTCCACCCGCATATTTCCCTCGGTCAGGGTGCCGGTCTTGTCCAGGCACAGCACATCCACGTGGGCCAGGCTCTCCAGGGAAAACAGATCCTGCACCAGCACCCGGGACTTGGCCAGTTTTGCCACGCCCACCGCCAGGCTGACGGTGATCAGCAGCACCAGCCCCTTGGGGAGCATCCCCAGCAGGCCGGCGGCGGTGGTGGTCACCGCCTGGAACAGCGGTTCTCCCCGCAGGCGTAAGCCTGTAAGAAGAGGAGCACCCCCAGGGGCGGGATCAGAAAGCCGGTGAAGCGGGTCACCCGCCGCATGGAGGACAGCAGCTCGGAGCGCACCGGCGCGGCGGCCCTGGCCTCCTGGGTAAGGCGGGCGGCGTAGCCGTCCGCCCCCACCCGCTCCACCCGGGCGGTGCAGGCGCCGGAGACCACCACGCTGCCGGAGAGCAGGTCCGCCCCCGCCGCCTTCCGCACCGCGTCGGACTCGCCGGTGAGCAGGGACTCGTCCACCTCCACCTGGCCGGAGAGAAGTTTGGCGTCCGCCGGGATCTGCCGCCCGCTCTCCAAGGAGATCACGTCCCCCAGCACCAGTTCCTCCACGGGGAGCTCCCGCAGGGCACCGTCCCGCAGCACCCGGGCCCTGGGGGCGGTGAGGACGGCGATCTGCTCCACCTGCCGCTTGGCGCGGAGCTCCTGGACGATCCCGATGACGGTGTTCAGGGCGATGATCAGGATGAACAGCAGGTTGGACCAGGCCCCCACCCAGGCCAGCGCCAGGGCGATGAGAACATTGAACAGATTGAACAGGGTGCAGACATTTTCCCGGATGATCTGCCCCGTGGATCTGGTGATGGGCGGCGGCGGGACGTTGCCCTGCCCCATGTACCGGAGCCGGGCGGCCTCGGCGCTGGTCAGCCGGCGGGCGGAAGATCGGAATTCCATATTGGTTCGCCTCCTGATGGATCTACAGGAACAGCATACCGAGCCACGTTAAACAGTTCTTAAACGGCGCATAACAATTCCTGAAAATCGCGGGTCCGCGCCGGGGCGCGGAAGGGGCTTTTCCAACAGGCGGCAGTATGGTATAATCGTTTTGAATTTCACAAAATCAGAGCGGAGGGACAGCCTGTCCGAAGCTGAAAAAGAGGAGAAGCGGTATGGAGAAGCGGGAAAGCGCGCCAGCGAGCATCCGGGTCCGGGGCGCCAGAGTGCACAATCTGAAAAATGTGGATGTGGACGTGCCCCTCCACCAGATCGTGGGAGTGGCCGGGGTCTCCGGGTCCGGGAAGTCCTCCCTGGCCCTGGGGGTGCTGTACGCCGAGGGCTCCCGGCGGTATCTGGAGTCCCTGTCCACCTATACCCGCCGGCGGATGACCCAGGCGGCCAAGGCGGACGTGGACGAGGTGCTGTACGTCCCGGCGGCCCTGGCCCTGCACCAGCGGCCCGGCGTGCCCGGCATCCGCAGCACCTTCGGCACCGGGACGGAGCTCCTCAACAGCCTGCGGCTGATGTGGTCCCGCCTGGCCAGCCACCGCTGCCCCAACGGGCACTCCGTGCCGCCCACCCTGGCGGTGGCGGCGGGACAGGAGCTGGTGTGCCCGGACTGCGGCGCCCGGTTCTACGCCCCCGGGGCGGAGGAGCTGGCCTTCAACAGCCAGGGGGCCTGCCGCACCTGCGGCGGCACCGGCGTGGTGCGGGCGGTGGACCGGTCCACCCTGGTGCCGGACGACTCCCTGACCATCGACCAGGGCGCCGTGGCCCCCTGGAACACCCTGATGTGGGCCCTGATGACTGACGTGTGCCGGGCCATGGGGGTCCGGACGGACGTGCCCTTCCGGGACCTGACGCCGGAGGAGAAGGAGATCGTCTACGACGGCCCGGCGGTGAAGAAGCACATCCTGTACCACGCCAAAAACTCCAACGATGTGGCGGAGCTGGACTTCACCTACTACAGCGCCGTCCACACGGTGGAGAACGCCCTTGCCAAGGTGAAGGACGAGAAGGGCATGAAGCGGGTGGAGAAGTTCCTGAAGGAGGATGTCTGCCCCGACTGCGGCGGCACCCGCCTGTCCGCGGCGGCCCGGGCCCCGAAGCTCCGGGGCATCGGCCTGGACCAGGCCTGCCGGATGTCCCTGGCGGAGCTGGTGGACTGGGTGGCGGAGGTGCCCGCGTCCCTGCCGGAGGAGATGCGCCCCATGGGGGAGAGCATCTGCCAGTCCTTCCAGGCCGTGGCCCGGCGGCTGATGGAGCTGGGGCTGGGCTATCTGACCCTGGACCGGGCGTCGTCCACCCTCTCCACCGGAGAGCGGCAGCGGATGCAGCTGGCCCGGGCGGTGCGCAACCGCACCACCGGGGTGCTGTACGTGCTGGACGAGCCCTCCATCGGGCTCCATCCGGCCAACATCGTGGGGCTGACGGCGGTGATGGACGACCTGGTGGCAGACGGCAACTCCGTGCTGCTGGTGGACCACGATGCCCAGATCCTGTCCCACGCGGACTGGATCATCGAGATGGGGCCGGAGGCCGGCGCCCGGGGCGGCCAGGTGGTGGCCCAGGGCACGGTGGGGGACCTGGCGGAGAATGGGGATTCCCGCATCGGCCCCTTCCTGTCCGGAAGGCCCCAGCCGCCGGCGCGGCAGGCGGCGGCGCCGGAGGCGGTGTTCCGGGAGGGGGCCATCCGCCTGTCCACCGGGGCCATCCACACGGTAAAGCCCCTGGAGGTGGATATCCCCCGGGGGCGGCTGACGGTGGTGACGGGGGTCTCCGGCTCCGGAAAGACCACCCTGATCTTGGAGAGCCTGGTGCCGGGGCTGGAGGCCCACATCGCCGGAAAGCCCCTGCCGCCCCATGTCCATCAGGTGACGGCGGACGGCATTGAGCGGGTGAAGCTCATCGACGCCACGCCCATCGGCATCAACGTCCGCTCCACCGTGGCCACCTATGCCAACGTCCACGACGAGCTGCGGAAGATCTACGCCCGGAGCCCGGAGGCCAAGGCCCTGGGCTGCAAGGCCGGGGACTTCTCCTACAACACCGGGAAGCTCCGCTGCCCGGTGTGCGACGGCACCGGGTCCATCAGCCTGGACGTGCAGTTCCTGCCGGATGTGGACATCCCCTGTCCGGAGTGCCGGGGCTCCCGGTACAGCCGGGACGCGGGCCGGGTGCGGGTGGTGACCCGGTCCGGGGCGGCCTTCACCCTGCCGGAGCTGATGGCCATGGACATCCACACGGCCCTGGACGCCTGCGCGGACTGGAAGGTGGTCCATCAGCGGCTCCAGGTGCTGGAGGACCTGGGCCTGGGCTACCTGACCCTGGGGGAGGATACCCCCAGCCTCTCCGGCGGAGAGGCCCAGCGGCTGAAGCTGGCCAGCGAGATGGGCCGGGGCCAGGCGGACACGGTGTTCGTCTTTGACGAGCCCACCATCGGCCTCCACCCCCTGGATGTGCGGACGCTGCTGGGGGTGTTCCAGACGCTGATCGACAACGGCGCCACGGTGGTGGTGATCGAGCACGACCTGGACGTGATCCGCAGCGCCGACTATCTCATCGACATGGGGCCCGGCGGCGGAGACGCCGGCGGCCGGATCGTGGCCGCCGGGACACCGGCCCAGGTGGCGGCGAACCCGGACAGCGTCACCGGCCGCTATCTGTAAGGCCTGGCCTTACGGCAGCTCCACGGTGCGGACGGTCTCGTTGCCCGCCTGGTCCACCGCGTAGAAGGTGTACGTCCCGCCGGTGCGGACCCGGAAGGTGGCGGTGCCCCAGGAGTCAAGGGAGATGGGATTCCCGGCGTCGCCGCCCTGGAAGTCCGCCGCTGTGCGGGTCCCGGAGGCGTAGGCGGCCTTCAGCAGGTCACCGTCGGCGTCCAGGACCTGGACGGTGAGATACCGCCGCCCCAGCCACTGGGAGAGGGACAGGGAGATCACCGGCGGATTGTCTGCGTAGGCGGTGAGATCCGGCTCCGCCTAGGTCCTGCCGGTGGAGGCAGTGGCGGCGTAGGCCATGGCGGCTCCCAGATCCAGCATCCCGCCGGTGGCGGTGCAGTCGGAGAGGCTGTCCAGCTTCTGGACGGAGGCCAGGAGGATGTCCTTCACATCCGCCAGGGTGGCGTTCGGAAACGCGGAGTATACCATGGCCGCCGCGGCGCTGACCATGGGCGCGGCCATGGAGGTGCCGGTCATGTAGCTGTAGGTGCCGCCGGGGGTGGTGCTGAGGATGTAGCTGCCCGGGGCCGCCAGGTCCACGGAGGCGGCGCCGTAGCTGGAGGTGGGGTCCAGTTCCCCGTCGTACCGGATGTTGGCCACGGAGATCACGTTGTCCAGGTCATAGCTGGCCGGGTAGCTGGGAGAGGTCTCCAGGTCCGTACCGTCGTTTCCCGCCGCCACTACGAACAGCATATCCGACGATGCCATGGTGCGGTACAGGGCCGGGTCGTTCTGGGAGGAGCCCAGGCTCAGGTTGCAGATCTGGGCCCCGTTGGCCTCCGCATACTGGATGGCCTGGATGATGGAGGCGGTGGTGCCGCTGCCGTCCGAGCCGCCCAGAGCCTTCACCGCCATGACCTTGACACGGTCGCTCTGGACGATGCCGGCGATGCCCGTGCCGTTGTCGGCATTGGCGGCGATGGTGCCCGCCCCGTGGGTGCCGTGGGCGTCCTCGGTGCCCACATAGACGTCGTTGGTGTCGGAGTAGAAATTCCAGCCGTACACGTCATCCACATAGCCGTTGCCGTCGTCGTCGATACCGTTGCCGGGGATCTCGTCCACATTGGTCCAGATGCGGCCGGCCAGGTCCTCGTGGGTGTAGTCGATGCCGGTGTCCACCAGGGCCACCACCACGTCCCGGCTGCCGCCGTCATACAGCCCCCAGGCCTCCGCCAGGCCGATGTCGATGCCGGGGACCGCCTGCACCTGGATGCTGCCGGCGGTGGAGCCGCCGGCGGACCACATCCACCAGGGGGCGATCCACTGCCAGGGGGCGGAGGGCATTTCAAAGGGATCGTCAAAGACCGGGTAGCGGTTCTCCTGCTCCTCCAGCTGGAAGGAGCCGTCGTTGTCCAGGGCCCACTGCTCCCCCAGCAGGGGGTCCGAGGTGGAGAGGGCCGTGCTCTCGTAGGTGTAGTTGGGCTGGACCAGGGCCACGTCCTCCCGGGCGGAGAGCTGGGCCAGGGTCTCCGCCAGCGCGGCATCGTCCTGGCAGGCCACGGTCTCACAGCTGCCGTCCTGATACAGCACCAGGATCTCGCCGCTGTCATAGGCGGCCGGGTCCAGCACGGACTGGGCGGCCTCGAGACCGTCCTCCGCGTCCGCGGCGGAGGCCGTCAGGCTCCCGGTCTGGACCAGGATGAGCAGGGACAGGACCAGGCACAGCGGGCCCCTGACACGGTAAAAGCGTTTCATAGCAGACCTCCGATCCCAAGACTTGGTTTGATTCAAATTTGATCATAACGCCAAAATCTAAAATGAGGCTGAAATCACGGCGGGGATCTGACCGGCGGCCCGGGGCGGACGGTCGATTCCCCAAAAAGAAAATTGACGTCGGCAGCGGTTTGCGGTATGCTGGTTTTGAGATTAGATCCAACTAATTGAAAAAGGGACCACAGAGAGGAGTGCATATGGAGGCATTATACGGAGTACTGATCCCGTTCGCGGGCACGGCCCTGGGGGCGGCCTGCGTGTTCGGGATGCGGCAGGGCCTGTCCGACGGGGTCCAGCGGGGGCTGACCGGGTTTGCGGCGGGCGTGATGACGGCGGCGTCCGTCTGGAGCCTGCTGATCCCGGCCATCGACCGGTCGGCGGACCTGGGGACCTGGTCCTTCGTGCCCGCGGCGGTGGGGTTCTGGCTGGGCATCCTGTTCCTGCTGGCGCTGGACCACATCATCCCCCATCTCCACCAGGGCAGCAGCCAGCCGGAGGGTCCCGCCAGCCGGCTGAGCCGGTCCACCATGCTGGTGCTGGCGGTGACCCTCCACAACATCCCGGAGGGGATGGCGGTGGGCGTGGTCTACGCCGGGTATCTGGCCGGGGACGGCGAGATCACCGCCATGGGGGCGCTGGCCATGTCCCTGGGCATCGCCATCCAGAACTTCCCGGAGGGGGCCATCCTCTCCATGCCCCTGCGGGCTGAGGGCGTCGGAAAGCTCCGGGCCTTTGCCGGAGGCGTGGCCTCCGGCATCGTGGAGCCCATCGGCGCCCTGCTGACGATCCTGGCGGCAGGGGTGATCCTGCCGGCGCTGCCGTATCTGCTGAGCTTCGCCGCCGGCGCCATGATCTACGTGGTGGTGGAGGAGCTGATCCCGGAGATGTCCCAGGGAAACCACTCCAACATCGGCGTACTGGCCTTTGCGGCCGGTTTCAGCGTGATGATGATTCTGGACGTGGCGCTGGGCTGAGTCCGGTCATGGCTTTTGGGAAGCGTTTTGTTCGCTCTGCTGGTTGAGCCGCTCGCTCTGGGTCCCAAAGTAAAAGGCGATGACCACAGAGAAGACGGTGAGAAAGTCATGGCTGGACACCCGCCCCGTTGCGGCCAGATAGGCAAAGACCGAGGTGAGGATCAGCGTCACGATGCTCTTGACGCACAGCAGGTTGCTCAATCGTCGGATGAGATCGGAATACATGGGGATGCCTCCGTTTGATGTGAAGTCATCCCAGCATATGCGCGGCTGCTCTGTGAGGCCCCTCCGGCGGTCACCGGACAGGCTGCTCCCGCCTAAACTGGAGTGGAGGGGCCGCGGCTCCTCCGCGCTGAACAGCGGAATTGATACAGAGAGGGAGGAGCGTCTTTGAGCGAGCGACTCAAGCGCGTCTGCCTGGATCCGGGGCATGACGCGGGCAATCTGGCCAACAAGAGCCCGGACGGGACCTACTACGAGCACGAATTCACCCTGGACCTGGGAAAGCGGCTGGAGCAGATGCTCACCGCCAGGGGAGTCTCCGTCACCATGACCCGTACTGGCGGGGAGGCGGTGAGCCTGGCCAGGCGGTGCGAGATCGCCAACAGCATCCCGGACCTGGACCTGTTCGTCAGTCTCCACAGCAATGCCGCCGCCGGGGCCGGCTGGTCCTCCGCCAAAGGGTGGAGCGTCTATGTCTACGGCCCCGGCGGTGACCGGGAGCGGGCCGCCCAGGACATCCTGGAGCAGGTGCGGGCGGCCGGCATCGCCGTGCGGTCCACTCCCATCGTGTACGACCCGGAGCTCTATGTGCTGAAGCACACAAAGGCCCCGGCCGTCCTGCTGGAGAATGGCTTCCACACCAACCGGGAAGAAGCCGCCCTGCTGGGGCAGGCCGCGTACCGCCAGAAATTGGCGGAGGCGGAGACCAGGGGGATCCTGGAGTATCTGGGCATCCCCTGGACAGACGACGGAGAGGAGACGGACTACCAGAAGGAGGTCCGCGCCGCCGTGGCCTGGCTGACGGAAAACGGCATCCTGCGGGGCAACGGACAGGGGGATCTGATGCTGGATCAGCCTCTGACCCGGCGGCAGTTTGCCGTGCTGGAGTACCGGCTTGCCAAGCTGGAAGGTTTCGCTTGAGAACATCGGCTCCGCGCCTCTGCGCGGAGCCGGCGCCGTTTGAGGGGCAGGCTTGGGAGACCGGAGACAAAAAACGACATTTTTCAACATTTTTTTCCAAATCCGCAGATTCCTGCGGGGACATTTCTGAGGATTTATAGTAAACTCTTTATATATAGAGAGGAGGTGTGCATATTGAGAACGACATGAAGAAGCTGCAAAATCCATTTCGGAGGGCCAGGCAGCGCGCCAGCCTTACACAGGAAAAAGCGGTGGAGCAGCTGGAGTTCTCCCTGCGGAGCCTGCAGGCGTACGAATCCGGAGACACCATGCCGCCCTTTGACCGCGCGGTCCAGATGTCCCGGGTCTATCAGTGCGATCTCTATGAGCTCGCCCAGCTTCCGAGCCCAAAGGAGAGAGCCATGTATTTGTACGAGCCAGTGCGCATCCACAGCATCCGTCCGCAAAAACCCATCCTGTACGGACTGGCGGTCCGGGAGATCGTGGCCGGCTGTGCAACGTCGTTCACAGTTGTGCCAAACCTCTCTTCGGACCAGGAGCTGGTCCGCCGGCTTGCCGCGCAATGCACCCGGGAGCAGACAGACCCGGAACACCTGCCGGAGGTGCTCCGTGCCGCACTTCCGAAACTGGAACAGCTGACATGAGCCAGAACGCCCCGCCGGATTCCGGCGGGGCGTTCTGCGGGATCACAGGCGGGAGGCGAAGTCCGCCATGGCCTCGGAGATCTTCAGCTGCTGGGGGCAGACTGCCTCGCAGCTGCGGCAGCCGACGCAGGCGCTGGGCCACTTGTCCTGGGGCAGGGCGGACAGAGCCATGGGGGCGATGAAGCCGCCGCCGGTGAAGGCGTGCTCGTTGTACAGCGCCAGCAGCTCCGGAATGTTCAGACCCTGGGGGCAGTGGCTGACGCAGTAGTGGCAGGCGGTGCAGGGCAGAGCCGTCTTGCGGATCATGCCCTGGGCGTGGGAGAGAAGGCCCTGCATCTCCGCCTCGCTGAGGGGCGCGTCTGTCTGGAAGGTGGCGATGTTGGCCTTCATCTGCTCCAGATCGGACATGCCGGAGAGGATCATGGTGACGCTGGGAATGGACTGGAGGAACCGGAAGCCCCAGGCGGGGATGGTCTCATCAGGGCGCATGGCCTTGAGGGGCGCGGCCTCCTCGTCGGACAGCCGGGCCAGCCGGCCGCCCCGCAGGGGCTCCATCACCCAGACGGGGATGTGGTAGCGGTCCAGCAGCTCCACCTTTTCGCGGCCGCCCTGGAAGGTCCAGTCGATGTAGTTCAGCTGCAGCTGGCAGAACTCCATGTCCTTGCCGTAGGCCTCCAGGAACCGCTTCAGCACCGGCAGGGCGCCGTGGCAGGAGAAGCCCAGATGGCGGATGCGGCCGTTCCGCTTCTGCTCCATCAGATAGTCGTAGATGCCGTATTTGGGGTCCAGATAGGCGTCGATGTTCATCTCGCACACGTTGTGGAAGAGATAGAAGTCGAAGTGGTCCACCTGGCACTTCTTCAGCTGTTCCTCAAAAATCTCTTTCACCTTGGGCATATTGGCAAGATCATAGCCGGGGAATTTGTCGGCCAGATAGAAGTTGTCCCGGGGATGCTTGGCCAGGGCCCTGCCCAGGGCGAGCTCCGAATTGCCGTTGTGATAGCCCCAGGCGGTGTCGTAGTAGTTGACGCCGCTGGCCATGGCCTCGTCCACCATGGCGGCGGTGGCGGCCTCGTCCACCTGGGCGTCGTCGCCGTTGAGGACCGGCAGGCGCATACAGCCCATGCCCAGAGCGGACAGCTTCAGGTCCTGAAACTCCTTGTAGATCATAGCAATGTCTCCTTTTTTCGATTTCCGCAGCCCGGGGCTGCGGCTTCCGGGGAATGGCGGCCCCTGTGCCGCCCTTGCCGTGTTGGCAGGCCCCGTTCCGCCCATGGCGGATGATCCTGAAGACAGCATAACACTTGAAGTGTGCTCCAAGTCAAGAGTGAATCTGTGAAAATTTTACCCCCGCCGGCGGAGGACCGGACGGGGGTGGGGGTCACACCGGCTGGAGATAGCCGGTGACCACGCCCAGCAGGGCGGAAAGCAGGATGATGGCGATGGGGTGGAGCTTTTGATGGGTCAGGAAGGCCATCAGGGCGAAGATGACCAGGGAGCAGAGCAGGGGATAGGCGGTCACCGCCGCCAGCCCGTCCGGCAGAAACACTGTCTGCCCCACGGAGACCACTGCCGCGCCGATCATACCGATCACCGCGGGGCGCAGGCCGGTCATGACGCCGTTCACCACCCGGCTGGAGCGGAAGGCCAGATAGAAGTGGGCCACCAGCAGGATGATGAGGAAGGAGGGCAGCACCACGCCCAGCGTGGCGCAGAAGGCGCCGGGCAGGCCGGCCAGCTCCGCGCCGATGTAGGTGGAGACGTTCACCGCAAAGGGGCCCGGCGTGCTCTCGCTGACGGCGATGAAGTTCACCAGCTCCTCCGCCGTCATCCAGCCCTTGGCCAGCACATCCGCCTGGATCATGGGCAGCATGGCATAGCCGCCGCCGATGGTGAAGAGACCAATTTTGAAGAAGGTCCCGAACAGTTCCAGATATACCATCACGTGGCCCTCCGTTTCATCAGATAAGAGGAGACCAGGCCCACGGCGGCGCTGAGGAGGATCACCAGCACGGCGTCCACGCCGCAGAAGGCCGTCAGCACAAAGGCCCCCGCCATGACGGCGTAGGCCGCGGCCCCCTTGGGGCTCTGCCGGTACATGGACAGCAGGGCTTTCAGCAGCAGGGCCAGGACGCCGGCCCGGATGCCGTTGAAGGCGTACTGCACCACCGTCAGCTCCGAGAACTGGCGCAGCACGAAGGAGATGGCGTAGATCACCGCGAAGGAGGGCAGCACCACCCCCACCGTGGCGCAGAAGGCCCCGAAGGTGCCGCACACCTGATAGCCCACAAAGGTGGCGGAGTTGATGGCGATGGGGCCCGGCGTGGACTCCGCAATGGCCACGATGTCCAGAATATCCTGCTCCGTCAGCCAGTGGTGGTGCTCCGCCACCTCCCGCTGGATCAGGGGGATCATGGCATAGCCCCCGCCGAAGGTGAAGGCGCCGATTTTGAAAAAGGTCCAAAACAACAGGCGGGCTTTGCCCAGATCTGTGCGCATTTTGACCGCTCCTCTCTCGTTTGGATGCCCTCAGTGTATGCTTTTTCGTGACACCCATCAATTCTTATGTTATAATAAAATCCATAAGAAAAATATTATGAAAGGAGGGCGGAGCATGACGCTGCGGCATCTGGAGATCTTCGCCGCTGTCTGCACCCAGGGGAGCTTCACCCGGGCGGCGGAGAAGCTGAATATGGCCCAGCCGGCGGTGAGCCTGGCCATCCGGGAGCTGGAGACCTTTTACGCCGTGCGGCTGTTCGAGCGGATGAACCGCCGGGTGTATCTCACGGAGGCGGGACGGAACCTGCGGCAGTACGCGGACACGGTGCTGTCCCAGTTCCGGGAGTCGGTGGAGGTCCTGCGGGAGAGCGGGGCCGGGGGATCTTGCAGCTTCGGCGTCCATGTGACCCTGGGGGAGACCTGCCTGGCGGGCATCCTGGCCCGGCTGGCGGCGGAGCTGCCGGAGATGCAGGTCCGGGCCTGCGTCCAGAACTCCCGGGAGACGGAGCGGATGATCCTGCAGAACGAGCTGGACTTCGCGGTGGTGGACAATGTCACGGTGTCCCCCCACTATCTGGTGGAGCCCCTGCGGGAGGAGGCCCTGGCGGCGGTGTGCGCGCCGGAGTACCTGTCAGGCCGGGACACGCTGACCCTGGCGGAGCTGGCGGGGGAGCGGCTGCTGCTGCGGGAGCGGGGCAGCGGCACCCGGAACAGCGTGGACGGGGTGTTCCAGGCGGCGGGGATCCCGGTGCGGCCGGTGCTGGAGAGCGTCAGCACCGGGGCGCTGCTGTCCTGCACCCGGGCGGGGCTGGGGATCACCCTGCTGCCCCGGTCCCTGGTGGAGGCGGACCTGTCCGCCGGCAGGCTGCGGGAACTGGCGGTGGCGGACGGTGCCTTCCGCCGGACCTACTTCCTGGTGCGGCACCGGAGCAAGTACCTGACTGACGGGATGCAGCGGGCGCTCCAGGTGGTCCGGGAGGAGATCGCGGCCCGGTGACACGGGCTTTTGCGACAATGTTGCGTTTGGTTGCGGCGGTGTCCGGCGGGGGTGGTGGACTTTCCGGCCGGGAGTTGGTATGATGGGGCCATCGAAGCGGAAGGGGGGAGAGCCCATGACCTTTGGAGAGAAGCTGACCCGCCTGCGGAAGCGGGAGGGCATGAGCCAGGAATTACTGGCAGAGAAACTGGGGGTCTCCCGCCAGGCGGTGAGCCGCTGGGAGCAGGACACGGCCCTGCCGGACGCGGCGAAGCTGCTGCCCTGTGCCCGGCTGTTTGGGGTGGACGTGGAATGGCTGCTGGACGATGCCCGGGGCTGGGAGGACCAGACCCGATCCGCGGAATCGGCCCGGGGAACAGAGACACCTGCCGCCCATGGAAACCGGCGCTGGTACATCGCCGGCGGCATCGTCACCGGCGCCGGGGCCCTGGGCCTGGTGGCCATGGGGATCTTGAGCGCCGTCTATCCCGCTGTGGTCTCCGAGACCCCTTTGGGGGTGGATTGGGTCCGGGTGTATGACGGCCTGGCCGGCTTTTTGAGGCTGCACAACGTGGAGTGGCTGTTTGCCCTGTGGGCGGCGGTTGCATTGGCGGGGCTTTGGCTGCTGGCCCAGCCGTCTGTCCGGAAGGAGGGTCAGAAAGATTCCCGGTTCTCCCCCTGGTACGCCGCCGGTGCGGCGGTGGCCCTGTACGGCGTCGGGCAGACCGCCTGGTACGTCCAGCAGGGCAGGGTGCGGGACCTGCCCCTGCTGGCACTCTTCCTGGCGGCGGTCTGGTGCACGGTGCGGCAGTTTTGGCGGCTGGACAAAGGACCGGACGAGGCCTGCCGGCGGCGGGAGCGGATCCTCACCTTGCTCTACACCGCCGCCCAGGGGGTCATCCTCCTGCTGACGGCAGAGGCGGGCCTTGGCCTGGTGGCGCTGGTGCTCCACATTGGGGTGTATTTCCTCTGTGTGAGCGTGATGACCGGATGGCGGCCCGGCAGGCGGAAGAAGTGAACAGAAAGATCAGGAGGCCGGTTTTCCGGCCTCCTGATTTTGCGTTTGTTCCAGTTATCCCATCAGATAGGCGTACTTGGTCAGCACCGTCCAGATGAACACCTCCACATCTGCGGGCAGGTCGTTCTTGCCTTCCAGGTCCGCCTCGAACACCTTGCCGTTCAGGCGCACCAGGACCTTCTTGCCGCCCAGGGGCAGGAAGCCCTGGTTGTTCACGCTCTCGTCAAAGCCCTCGCGGGTCTGGAACAGGGTGAACTTATCCCGGTAGGGGGCGGAGTCATAGGGACAGAACACGGCGCAGTTGCCGCACTCGTTGCACATCCGGTCCACATGGAGGATCTGGGGACGGCCGTCCGGCAGCAGGACCACCACATTGGCCCGGTTGGGGCACACGTCGGCGCAGACCTGGCACACCACGTTGCAGGTCAGGCAGCGGTCGCCCTCGCACTTGGCGCTCTCGCAGAGGATGCCCTTCTTGGCGATGGCCTCCTCCCGGGTGGCCATGGCCTTGCCGGGGATGGCGAAGGTGTGGGCCTCACCGATGACGGCATTGGCGAAATACTGGGCGTCGGCGATGCCCTCCACCACGGTGGCGGGGCCCCGCATGGCGTCGCCGCCGGCGTAGACGCCCTCCAGGTTGGTCTTGAAGTCCGGAATGCCCTTCTCGTCCACGGTGATGCCGTTGCGGGTAAAGACCTCGCTCTCCACCCGCTCGCCCACGGCGGAGACCACGGTGTCACAGGGGATCTCCACCATCTCGCCGGTGGGGACGGGCTTCCGGCGGCCCTTCTCGTCCGGGTCGCCCAGCTTCATCCTCTCACAGACCAGCTTGCCGTCCTTCTGCTCCACGGGAGCCACCAGCTCCAGGAACTGAACACCGTCGGCGATGGCCATCTCCAGCTCCTCCGCGTCGGCGGGCATATACTTCTTGGTCCGGCGGTACACCAGGGTGCTGGACTGCGCTCCAGCCCGCAGGGCGGCCCGGGCGGCGTCCATGGCGGTGTTGCCGCCGCCCACCACGGCCACGTGGCCCAGGGACACGTCCTTGCCCGCCTTCATGTCCTTCAGCCAGCCGATGACCGGCACCACGTTGCCGGGGATGTCCAGCTTCCCGGCCTTCCAGGCGCCCACGGCAAAGAAGATGTGGGTGTAGCCCTGGGCCTTCAGCTCCTCCACGGAGGGGGCCTCGGTGTTCAGCTTCACGTCCACGCCCATCTTGAACAGCAGTGCCACGTCGTGGTCGATGGCGTCGTCGCTGATGCGGAAGGCGGGGATCACCTGCCGGACCACGCCGCCCAGGACGCCGGACCGCTCGAAGATGGTGACGGGGATGCCCGCCCGGCCCACGAAGTAGGCCGCGGCCATACCGGTGGGGCCGCCGCCGATGACGGCCACCTTCCGGCCGTCGGTCACCGGCACGGGAGGCGTGAGCTTGGCCATGTAAGCGTCATAGCCCCGCTCCGCCGCCACCAGCTTGGTGGCCCGGATGTTCACCGGCTCGTCGTAGTAGTTGCGCATGCACTTTGTCATGCAGTTGTGGGCGCAGATGGTGCCGGTGATGAAGGGCAGGGGGTTCTTCTCGGTGATGAGCCGCAGAGCGGAGGCGTACGCGCCCTTCCGGCACAGCTCGATATACTCCGGGATGTCCTGATGGATGGGGCAGCCGTCCTTGCAGGGGGCGGTGAAGCAGTCCACCAGGGGGACCTTCTCATAGAGCTTGCGCCGGGGCAGGGGCTTGATGGCCTTCACATGGTACTTGTCGGACCGGGCCGCCTGGGCCAGCGCCTCGATGGCGGTGACATCCACGCCCTGGAAGGGCTTGAAGTCCAGAGCATCCAGCTTGTCGCCGATCTGAGTGAACCGCTGGTAGCCGCCGGGCTTCAGCTCCGTGGTGGCCATGGTGATGGGCCAGATGCCGCAGGAGAACAGCTTGTCCACATTGAAGGCGTCGGCGCCGCCGGCGTAAGAGAGGCGCATCCTGCCGCCGAACTCCTTGGAGATCATGGCGGCCATGGTGGTGGTCAGGGGGAACAGGGACTTGCCCGCCATGTACATCTCGGCGCTGGGCAGCTCCCCGGCCTTCACGTCCACCGGGAAGGTGTTGGAGAGCTTCAGGCCGAATTCCAGGCCCTCCTTGTCCGCCAGGGCCTGGAGCCGGTGGAACATGGGCACCGCGTCGGCATACTGCAGGTCCTCCTGGAAGTGGTGGTCGTCAAAGGCGATATAGTCGTAGCCCATGGAGTCCAGAATGGACCGGGCGGTCTCGTACCCCAGGATGGTGGGATTGCACTTGACGAAGGTGTGCAGGTGCTTCTTCTCCAGCAGGTAGCTGGCGATCCGCTCGATCTCGTCCGGCGGGCAGCCGTGGAGGGTGGATACCGTGACGGACCCGGAGACGTGGGGGGTGATGGTGTCGATATAGGCGGCCTCGCCGGGGAAGAACTCCTTCAAAACGGCGATGCACTCCTGGAAGATGGGGGTCTTGGAGGCGTCCACCATGCCGTTCAGGAAGGTGTCGATCTTTTCTCCCTGGATGCCCGCCAGGTCATAGCCCACGGACATATTGAACACGAACCCGTTGGGGTCGCCCAGGCCGTAGACCTTGGACATGAGCTTCAGGGCGCACCAGGCCTTCACGTACTCATCAAAGGCCTGCTGGACATACAGCTCTGTGGACCACTCGCAGTTGTAGCACTCGTCCTCCGCCAGGATGCAGGGGCGGTTGATGCAGGCAGCCAGGTCGGCGCCGTCCACCTTCTGGACGGTTTTCAGCTCAAAGAACCGGGCGCCGGCGAAGTAGCTGGCGATGATGTTCTGGGCCAGCTGGGTGTTGGGACCGGCGGCGGGGCCGAAGGGCGTCTCGATGGCCTCCCCGAAGATGGGGAGCTTCTTCACGCCGGCCTTGTAGGGGCGGTGGACACCGAACACGGTGCCGTCCCGCTGGTATTCGGTGGTGATCCAGGTCATCAATTCCCGGAAGGGGATGGGGGTCATTAACTCAGACATGATATTTCCTCCTCAAAAGAACTCCTTGTAAGCTCTGGGGGTGCTTCTGACATGGTTGGCACAGCACGCTCCCAGAGGGGGTGTTGGGCCGCCGGGCGGCGGCCACGGGACTTCTGCTCCCGCAGGGGCATTGTCCATGCGGGATGCGCCCCCCCATTTTCTTTTTGAGACATCAAAAAGAAAATGCGCCGCGCCCGGTGGAAAAGAAAAAATGTTCGGCGGGTCGGTCTGCGCAAGCGCAGACCTCCTGCCGCCGGCGGGGGATGGTTGGCAATCCCGCGCGGCAGTCAGGGACGGAAACGCGCTGCCCTTGGGGAAACCTTTGGCCCGGGGAAGTCCCAGATACCTGGTCCCTCTTTCCCCGCTGCCGCTCCCCTGGTAGTTGATGAAAGCTTCCCAACGGGCCGATGAGGGCATCGGCCCCTACGAGCGCCAGGGCAGCGCGTAGCGAAGCGGAACGCGCGGAAAGAGGAGCTGGTCAAATGCGTCCTTGCACCCCGATACCCTCCGCACCCGCGCCGCGGGAATCCGCCGTCAAGTCCGCGCCGTACCCCGCCGCGCCCGTCGGTCGGTCCTCGCAAACCCGCAGGCACCATCTCACGTCGACCCCCGTACAGCGCGGAGGCACGTACGTGCCGGAGCGCGACAAAAAGCGTTCTTTTCTTTTGGACCGTGCACGGCCCGTTTTCTTTTCGGCAAGACCGAAAAGAAAATGGGGGGTGCATTGCCCAGCTATCAACATAGCTGTCATCCGCCAGCCAAACGGCTGGCACTCTGCGGGCCGGCGAGGGCGCCGGCCCCTACACCCTCCGCCGGAGAGGCCGCTCCAAACCGGCGGGCGGCGTCACAGGGCTGACCGTATCAATACTCTTTATGGTTCAACCGTCCCCACAGCCGCTTGCTGCTCTCCAGAATGTGGGCATTCACGGCCTCCTCGTCGATCTCCGTGAGAACGCGGTCACGCATCAAAATCCTGCCGTTGATCATGGTGGTCTGGCACTGACGGCCGGTCATGCCGAAGAGCATATGTCCGTCGATGTTGGCGTCAGAGAAGGGGGTGAAGGGCTTGTAGTCCATGACGATCACGTCCGCCGCCGCGCCGGGCTTCAGCACGCCCAGGGTGGGGAAGCCGGTGCGCTCCGCCATCTTGGCATTGTTGCGGAACAGCATATCCGTCACCTCACACCAGCCCACGTTGGGCATGCAGGCGTTGTGCCGCTGGGAGCACAGAGCCACCTTGATGGACTCCAGCATATCGTTGGTGTAGGCGTCGGTGCCCATGCCGATGAGGATGCCCTTCTGATAGAGCTGCAGCACCGGGGAGATGCCCACGGCGTTGCCCATGTTGGATTCGGGGTTGTTGACGCACATGGTGTCCGTGGCCTTGATGATGTCCATTTCGGCGGTGTTCACATGGATGCAGTGGCCCAGGATGGTCTTGGAGCCCAGGATGCCGTGGTCCTGAAGCCGCTGGACCGGCCGGCGGCCGTAGTTCTGGAGGGAGTCGTACACGTCGTTCATGCCCTCGGACACGTGGATGTGATAGCCCACCCGGCCGTTGTTGGCCTCCACCATCCGGTCAAAGGTCTTGTCGGAGATGGTGAACAGGGCGTGGCCGCCGAACATGGCCTTCAGCATGTCGCTGGGGTTCTGCTCGCAGTAGTCGATGAAGTCCTTGTTCTCCTGCACGGACTGGAGGCTCTTCTCCGCCCCGTCCCGGTCGCTGACCTCATAGCACAGGCACGCCCGCATGCCGAACTCCTTCGTCACCTCGGCAATCTTCATCAGGGAGCCGGGGATCTCGCAGAAGCTGGCGTGGTGGTCGAAGATGGTGGTGACGCCCTGCTTGATGGAGTCGATCACCAGTGCCTGGGCGCTGGCCTTGGTGGCCTCCAGATCCAGGTTCCGGTCGATGTACCACCACTGGCCGTCCAGGACCTCGTAGAAGCTGGTGGGGTTGTACCCGTCGATGGAGAGGCCCCGGGCCAGGGCGGAGTAGATGTGGGTATGGGCGTTGATGAGCCCCGGCATGATGACGCCGCCCCGGGCGTCCACGAACTCGGCCTGGGGGTATTTGGCCTTCAGATCGGCGGTGGCGCCCACCTCCACGATCTTGCCGCCGTCGGTGACCACGCCGCCGTCAGGCAGATAGCCCACGCCCTCCGGGTCCCGGGTGATGACCTTGCCGTTTGCCAGTAAAATCATAAAAAGACCTCCTTTTCGTCCCTGTTGATGGTTCGGTAAAAAGAAAAGGCGCTTCAAACCGACCTTGGCTTGAAACACCTATCAAAAGACCGGAATGATAGGTGTCAGCCCGTGCGCGCGGCACTCCGTTACAGCTATCATTCTTCCCTTGTACTTGTATTTTACCGGACAAGCAGCTAAAATGCAAGCAGGGAAGCTCAAAAATTTTCAGGTGGATTTTGTGTAGTTTGCCTGAAGGCGGCGGAACTTATTCCCGCTGGGAGCCGTCTTTTTTGATAGAGCGGGCGTTTCTGGAAGAAAGAGAGGCATGGAGATGAAACAATTTTGGATCTGCCTGCTGGCACTGTTGCTGCTGGCGGGATGCGGGGCGGAAGAACCAGCGGATCAGGCGCCGGATGGCGAGCTGTCCCCTGAGGCGAGCACGACGGTCCCGACGGAAGGGCCAGTGACCCTGGAGCTGGAGTGGGAGACGTACGCCCCCTCCGTAGAACAGGTGTGGTACGTTGTGGAGAACACTGGTACGGAGACCGTGGAGTTCGGAGAGGATTACCATCTGGAGATGCTGGGCGAGGACGGTGCATGGTACGATGTGCCCTGGCGGGAAAACGCGGCAGTGAACACAATTGCCTACATCCTTCAGCCCGGCGAGAAGCACGCCGGGACCTGTTCGTTCTCCCAATTCGACTATGATTTTTCCGGGGGAGGCACGTTTCGGGTCATCAAGGTCGTGGGAGACCAGACCCTGACAGCAGAGTTCACCCTGAGAGAAGGCGCGGCCATCTCGGCGGAGGCCCCCTACGGCTTCGGCCCCATGGAGGACGTGCCGGAGTATGGCGACCCTGCGGAGCTGGCCACCACCGGCGCGGTGGTGTTCACCGAGGCGGGCGTGGAGAACGCGGATGCGGCGGAGACCTTCCTAGAAAAGGTGTCCCTGGGCATCCCCTGCCAGCTGCGGACGCTCCAGAACTACTACGAGAGCTGGCCCATGCTGATCGACGTCATCTATGACGGCAGCAGCTTCTTCTGGCGGATGCGCACCGGCGGGGAGATCACGGAGAAGCGGTTCTCCTATGTCGTCACCGACGGGACGGACGTGTACCTCTCCAACGGCGCCGACTGGGACAGCACGGAGCGGTATGACAGCGACAAGGCGTTCCTGCTGCCCTCCGGCTCCGGCAGTGCCCTGGTGCCCAAGGCCCAGGAGATGATGGAGGACCAGACGGCGGGGAACATCACGCGCTACCGCATCTGGTCCGCCGACGGCGTCTGGGATGCCGCCCTGACCGGAAACGCCGCGGAGTTCAGCGTGGGATGGGAGAAGCCCGGAGAGGGGTCCGGCGGCAGCCTGCACAGCATCCGGAGCTGGTACGACGACGCGCTGTCGATCAAGGGCATTTCCTGGCAGGCGGACGGGACGCTGCGCCTGACCTGCGGGACGGCGGGGGGCGGCGCCCGGACCTTTGATTTTGACCCGGAGACTGAGGACCTGACAGAGGCTCTCTGCGGCTATCCGACGGCGAATTGAGAGACGGAGGGGCATATATGCCTCTCCGTCTCAGTCTGCCGATAAATCTGAGAGTCCGGGGAAATGGGAAGGAAAATAGCTACGAAAGAGCCCCGGAAAAGACGCCTTTCGTTTCCAATCAACTGTTTTCAGAACTTTTCGAAGCGCACAAAACGCAGACAGCTTGTCGAAAAAACTTTACGACAAGCTGAGATGGAGGGGAATTTTTGCCCCTTCGTCTCTGATTTTGCTGCAAAAACTTGGATTTTGCCATTGACAAGGCCGCAAAGGTTCTGATATCCTAGTCAAGCTGACAAGCGCAGAGAGACTGCGTATCCCAAACAATGACAGAAGGAGAGGAAATTGTACATGGTGGGAGAAATGATCGCTGCCCTGAGCAACTGGATGTACACATACCTGCTGGTGATCCTGCTGGTGGCCGCCGGCGTGTTCTTCACTGTCCGGAACCGCTTTCCGCAGCTGCGGCTGCTGAAAGAATCCATCCGCGTGGTGGTGGAGCGGCCGGAGAAGGAGGGGAGCGTGTCTTCCTTCCAGGCGCTGATGGTGTCCACCGCGTCCCGGGTGGGCACGGGCAACATCATCGGTGTGTCCGTGGCCATCTGCGTGGGCGGCTACGGCGCTGTGTTCTGGATGTGGCTCATTGCCCTGCTGGGCGGCGCCACGGCGTTTACTGAGTCCACGCTGGCCCAGATCTACAAGCGCCGGAATCCGACGACCGGCGAGAGCTACGGCGGCCCTGCCTACTATATCGAGGCAGCCCTCCACAGCCGGCCCCTGGCGGTGCTGTTCGCCCTGAGCCTCATCGCCACCTATGCCGGCGGCTTCAATATGCTCTGCTCCTATAACCTCCAGTCCACCTTCTCCAGCTATGGCTTTTACAATCCGGAACTCACCCCCTGGATCATCGGCGGCATCGTGGCCCTGCTGACCGGGTACTGCGTCATGGGCGGCGGCAAGCGGATCATCGCCTTCGCCTCCACCCTGGTTCCCATTATGGGCGGCCTGTACGTGCTGGTGGCCCTGGTGGTCATCATCATGAATCTGGGACTGATTCCCCAGGTGTTCGGCCGGATCTTCGCCGGGGCCTTTGACTTCCAGGCCATCTTCGCCGGCTTCACTGGCTCTGCTGTGATGCAGGGCGTGAAGCGGGGCCTCTTCTCCAACGAGGCTGGCGTGGGCTCCGCCCCCAACGCCGCAGCCTCCGCCAACGTCTCCCACCCGGTGAAGCAGGGACTGGTACAGATGCTCTCCGTGTTCCTGGACACCCTGGTGATCTGCTCCGCCACCGCCTTCATGCTGCTGTGCTCCGGCGTGGAGCCCACCGCGGAGCTGCAGGGCGCCCCCTATGTGCAGGAGGCCCTGTCCGCCTCCTTCGGCACCCTGGGCCCCATCTTCATCACCGTGGCCATGGTGCTGTTTGCCTTCACCACCCTGATCGGCAATCTGTACTACGTGGACAATGCTCTGGCCTATCTGCTGGGCCACGTGCCCTCCAAGACCTTCATGGTGGTGTTCCGGCTGGTGGCCATGGGCCTGATCTTCCTGGGCGCCGGGCTGACCCTGGATCTGGTGTGGAACCTGTCCGACGTGTTGATGGGTATCATGGTCATCATCAACATCCCGGTGATCGCCGTCCTCTCACGTCCGGCGGCTGCCGCCCTGCGGAACTACACCCGGCAGCGGAAGGAGGGGAAGAACCCCGTCTTCCGGGCAGCGGACATCGGTCTGAAGGAAAAGACTGACTACTGGAATTAACATCGAAAAAGGCGGGGCCTTTTTCGAGAGATGCAGCCCCCTGCGCGCAAGGAGCGTCCGCCAACGGCGGACGCTCCTCACACTTGGGGACTGAGCGGTGTTTTCGGCCACGCACAGGTCGCGGCCGAAAACGGATCTTCAGATTTCCGACGGGCATGTCGCCGGAAAGGACGGATGAAATTTGGATTCCTGCGGCCGCAGGAATTTTTCTGCATAGAATGGAATCGTCACAGAAAATTTACATATACTACTTGAAATGAATTTGCGAAGCGTATAATATAGTATTGAAAACTATATTATATAATGCAAGAAACTTTTGGCTGGATTTCAAGAAGGAGAGACCATTCTATGCGCAAGCTGTTTGCAAAGGCCCAGGACCGGATCAGCTGTGAGACCCACGTTTTCGGCGCGGCAGCCGCTCTGTGCGGCGCGCTGGTGTATCTGTTCCGGGGGATGTGGACGGATGCGGCCGCGCCGGCGGTGGCGGCGGCCATGTGCTTCTGCCTGTCCATGGTGGCGCTGTACGCCGCCAGCGCCATCTACCACTACTATCCCGGCACCGCCGCCAGCGGCGGGGTGAAGCGGATGCTGCGGAAGATGGACCACAGCATGATCTACGTGCTGATCGCCGGCAGCTACACGCCCTTCTGTGTGGTGCTGCTGCCCCAGCCCAAGGGGACCCGGTTCTGCCTGATCCTCTGGGGCGTGGCCCTGGCGGGGGTGCTGGCCAAGATGCTGTGGATCAACGCGCCCCGGATGCTGTCCACGGCGGTGTACCTCATCATGGGCTGGTCCGTGGTGTTCGTGGCAAAGGACTTCGCCGCCCTGGGCCAGCCCTGCCTGACCCTGGTGGCCATCGGCGGCATCTGCTACTCCGTGGGGGCGGTGTTCTACGCCGTCAAAAAGCCCAACCTCTCGGCGGAGTGGACCTTCCACGAGCTGTTCCATCTGCTGATCCTGGCGGGGTCCTTCTTCCACTACCTGGCGGTGTACCTGTATGTGCTGTGAGAACGCGTGAAAACAGCGGGGAGGCGTTACGCCTCCCCGCTGCTGTTATTTCGTGCCGAAGATCCGGTCGCCGGCGTCGCCCAGGCCGGGGACGATGTAGCCGTGCTCGTTCAGGTGGTCGTCCACGGCACCGCAGTAGATGTCCACGTCCGGGTGGGTCTTCTGGATGCGCTCCACGCCCTCCGGCGCGGCCAGCAGCACCATCAGCTTGATGTTCCTGCAGCCCCGCTTCTTCATCTCGGTGATGGCGGCTTCCGCGCTGCCGCCGGTGGCCAGCATGGGGTCCACGATCATGATGTCCCGCTCCGCAATGTCCTTGGGCATCTTGCAGAAGTAGACGTGGGGCTCCAGCGTCTCCTCATCCCGGAACATGCCGATGTGGCCCACCCGGGCGGAGGGAACCATCCGCAGCACGCCGTCCACCAGACCCAGGCCCGCCCGGAGGATGGGTACCACGGCGAACTTCTTGCCCTTCAACGTGGGGGCGATGGTCTTGCAGATGGGGGTCTCCACCTCCTTGGTGGTCAGGGGCAGGTCCCGGGTGGCCTCGTAGGTGATCAGCATCCCGATCTCGGAGACGATCTCCCGGAAATCCTTGACGCTGGTGTTCTTGTCCCGCAGGATGGTCAGCTTGTGGGCCACCAGGGGGTGGTCCATGACGTGTACTTTACCGCTCATCATTCCATAACTCCTTTTTGATCATATATCATCACAGGTGAAGATCTGTCAGGTCTGCAACCGGTCCCGCAGGCGCTGGGCCTGGGGCGGCCGGAGATAGACCGGCAGCAGCTCCTGGGCGGAGACCAGTTTCCCCGTCCGGGCCAGGTCCTCGCCGCACAGGGCCACGGACACGGCGCTCTGCATCACCAGATGGGGCGGCGCCAGACGGCAGGGGAGACCCGCCTCTGTCAGCGCCTTCTCGCAGAGGACGGCGCCGTCCCCCACGATCACCAGGGGCAGCGGTTCGCCCCGCAGCTCCTCCGCCAGCTCCGCCAGGCCGATGGCCCGGTCCGGCGTCCGCCGGGTCAGACGGCCCCCCTCGGCAGTGAACAGGGCGTTGTAAATTTGATTCCGCCGGGCGTCCATGGCGCAGACCACCAGGGCGTCCATATGGGCCACGTTCCGGGCCATGGCCTCCAGGGTGGAGACGGCGGCGCAGGGCTTTTCCGCGGCGAAGGCCAGCCCCTTGGCGGCGGAGACGCCGATGCGGATGCCGGTGAAGGACCCGGGGCCCGCCGCCACGGCGATGGCGTCGCAGTCCTGGACCGTCAGACCGGTGTTTTTCAGCATGGCCTCCACGATGGGCATCAGCGTGCGGCTGTGGGTCAGGCCGGTGTCCTGATAGCCGGAGCAGAGGACCTTTCCATTCTCCGTCACGGCGGCGGAGACCGCCTTGGCGGAGGTCTCCAGAGCCAGGATCCTCATTGAACGGTCCCTCCCTCCACAGTGATGATCCGCCAGCCGTCGTGGTCCGGGTGGCGGGCCAGGGTGACGGTGACGGCGTCCTCCGGCAGGGCGTCCGCCACCTGCTCGCTCCACTCCACGGCGCAGACGCCGCCACGGGTCAGGTAGTCCTCCCACCCGATGTCAAACAGGTCGTCTGAGTTTGCCAGACGGTACATATCAAAATGGAACAGGGGGATGGTCCCCTCATACTCGTTGACGATGGTGAAGGTGGGACTGGTGACCCGCCCCCGGCACCCCAGGCCCCGGGCCAGTCCCCGGGTGAAGGCGGTCTTGCCCATGCCCAGGCCGCCCCGGTAGGCCACCACGGAACCGGGGGAGAGGGCGGCGGCCAGCCGCTCTCCGATGGCCTCGGTCTCCGCCTCGCTGTGGGAGATGTACTCCAAGAAGCAGCGCTCCTTTCCTGTGTTGTATCCAAATTCGATTCAGTATATCACATTTTGAACAGTCTGTAAAAACAAATTTCCGGCGTTTACACCCCTTTTTCTTTGTGGTATACTGCATCTGTCAAATTTTGCCCCGGAGGAACGAGCACCCATGTGGAACCGACTGAAAGCCATCCTGGCGGACTTCATCCAGCAGGCCGATCTGGTGCTGCTGGGACTCTGCTGCGCCGCCACGCTGTACGGCATGGTCCTGATCGCCAGCGCCACCCATTACATGGACACCAGCGGCATGAGCGGCATGATGCGGTATGTGGGCGTCCAGGGGGTGGCGCTGCTGCTGGGCCTGTGCGCCTACGTGTTCATGTCCATGATCGACGTGGAGATCGTGCTGAAAAAGTGGAAATGGGTGGTGGCGTTTAACATCGTCTTCATCGGCCTGCTGGTGACGCCCCTGGGCGTTGGCAGCGACACCACCGGCAACCAGGCCTGGCTGAAGATCCCCGGCATCCCCTTTCAGATCGGCCCGGCGGAGATCGTGAAGATCACTTTCACCCTGCTGCTGGCCAAGCAGCTGGAGTGGCTGCGGGAGGAGAAGCGGGACCTGCGGTCCTTCCCCTCCGCCGCCATGGTGGCAGGCCACACCCTGCTGCTGATGGGGTATTACGTGGTCATCTCCGGAGACATGGGCAACGCCCTGACCTTCTTCTTCATCTTCCTGTGCATGTCCTTTGCCGCCGGGTTCGCCCTGCGGTGGTTCGCCCTGCTGTTCGCCGGCGGCGGGGCCGCCTTTGCGGCGGCCTGGGCACTGGAGCTGATCCCCGGCTACATGATGGACCGCTTCCGGGTGCTGTTCGACCACTCCTACGACGCGTTGGACACCGGCTGGCAGCAGACCCGAAGCCTGATGGCCATCGGGTCCGGCGGCATCTTCGGCCAGGGGTATATGCAGGGGACCCAGACACAGAGCAGCTATCCCCCGTCCCTGCCCAACCGCTGGACAGACTTCATCTTCTCCGTCTGCGGGGAGGAGCTGGGACTCATCGGCTGCCTGCTGGTGATCGCCCTGCTGACGGCCATCATCGTCCGGGTGCTGCTGGTGGCCCGGAACGCCCAGACGCCGCTCCACTGCTACATCTGCGTGGGGATGGCGGCCATGCTGATCTACCAGACCGTCATCAACATCGGGATGTGCCTGTTTGTCATGCCCACCATTGGCGTGACCCTGCCCTTCTTCAGCTACGGCGGGTCCTCGCTTCTGACGCTGTTCGCGGCCATGGGTGTGGTGTCCGGCATCAAGAAGCGGTCTCCCATGACCGGCCGCAGGCCGGGCAGGCCCCTGGTGTGAGGGCGGCGCGTTTCCATCGACACGGCTGGATGGCACTCCAGCCGTGTTTTTTTGGTATATTTCCGGCGGGCGGGAAGAAACTAGCGGTGCACCCAATCCATTACAGGAGGTTTGATCGCCTTGAAGACCCAACTGACAAAACGCACCGCCGCCCTGTGCCTGGCAGCCGCTCTGGCCCTGTCCGTCAATGCCGCCGCCCTGTTCGGCAGCGTGGAGAAGGCCCAGCCGGGGGCCGGAGCGCCCACGGCCCAGGCGCTGGAGATCCGCACCTACCGGGGCATCCCCTACCGGGCCCAGTTCCTGGCAGCAAGCAGCGCGGGAGACGCCCTGACTTACGCTGTGGAGGAGGCGCCGGAGAAGGGCACCGTCCAGATCGAGGGAGACCACTTCACCTACACGCCGGAGGAGAACGCCTCCGGCACGGACCGTTTCACCTACACCGCCACCGACGCCTCCGGCCGGGTGTCCCAGCCCGCGGAGGTGACGGTCACCATTGAAAAGGCCAAGTCCGGCGTCACCTACGCGGACATCGGGGACTCCGCCGCCGCGGTGGCCGCCCAGGACCTGGCGGAGGCGGGCATCTTCACCGGCGCCAAGATCGGGGACCAGTATTACTTCGAGCCGGACAAGACCGTCTCCCGCAGCGAGTTCCTGGCCATGGTGCTGGAGACCGCAGGGGAGACGCCCACCGCCGTCACCATGACCGGCTTCTGCGATGACGAGGCCATCCCCACCTGGGCCAAGGCCTATGCCGCCGCCGGCGTGGCGGAGGGCCTGGTTGGCGGCGTCTCCACGGAGGAGGGCGCGGCCTTCCAGGGGGAGGAGCCCATCACCTTCAACCAGGCCGCCGCCATCCTGAACCGCCTGCTGGCGGTGGAGGACGTGGACCTGGCCGCCTGGTACGCGGACCGGGAGGCCGCGCCCTCCTGGGCGGCCCAGGCCGTGGGGAACATGGAGGCGGTCAGCGTCCTCGCCGCGGGCAGCTTCGGCAGCGCCGCTATGGGAGAGACCGTCACCCGGGCGGACGCGGCCCAGATGCTCTCCGCCGCGGCGACGCTGCTGGAGGGGGAGCCGGAGGGCCTGCTGGACCGGCTCTTCTGACGGCGGAACTCCGGCAAAAGCAACAGCCCCCCGAGGGCGCTCCGGCGCCTTTTTCGGGGGGCCATCCCCGTTTTGGGAGTTGTATTCCCAGGCGGATTGTGCTAAACTATGGAAGATTAAAATAGGATGATTATGACTACTCAGAGAACAGTCAAAAGAGAAGGGACTGGAAGCTGACATGAAAATCGTTGTATTGGCAGGCGGCATCTCCACGGAGCGGGCGGTGTCCCTGGTGACGGGCACCGGCGTGTGCCGGGCCCTGCGCAAAAACGGCCACCGGGCCATCCTGGTGGACCTGTTCCTGGGGCTGGAGGAGGTCCCGGCGGATCTGGAGACGCTGTTCGACGCACCGGACGGCCTGTGCCCCGACGCGAGGATCGAGGTGACCGCGCCGGACCTGGAGGCGGTGAAGCGCAGCCGGAAGGACCGGAGCTCCAGCCACATCGGCCCCCACGTGCTGGACATCTGCCAGCGGGCGGACCTGGTGTTCCTGGGCCTCCACGGCATGGACGGGGAGGACGGCCGCATTCAGGCCGCCCTGGACCTGCTGGGCGTGCCCTACACCGGCGCGGGTCATCTGGCCTCCGCCATCGCCATGGATAAGGCGGTCTCCAAGCAGATCCTGGACGCCTGCGGCATCCCCACCCCCAGGTGGCGGCTGCTGTCCTACGGTCCGGAGGAGGCGGAGGAGCTGTCCCGGACGCTGCCCATGCCCTGTGTCATCAAGACCATCGGGGGCGGGTCGTCCCTGGGGGTGTACTTACCGGAGGACCGGACCGCGCTGAAGGCGGCCTTGGAAGAGGTGCTGCGCTACGGCGCCAAGGTCCTGGCGGAGGAGCGGATCTACGGCCGGGAGCTGACGGTGGCGGTCCTGGGGGACCGGTGGCTGCCGGCGGTGGAGACCGTGCCCGCCGGGAAGGAGTTCGACTACGTGGCCAAGTACCAGATCGGCGCGGCCACGGAGACCTGCCCCGCCCAGGTCCCGCCGGAGGTGATGACCGCCGCCGGCGAGCTGGCCCTGCGGGTCCATCGGGCTTTGGGGCTGGAGGTCTACTCCCGCACGGACATGATCCTGGACCAGGACGGGAAGCTGTGGGTGCTGGAGGCCAACTCCCTGCCGGGCATGACCCCCAACAGCTTCGTGCCCAAGGAGGCCGCCGCCGTCGGCATGAGCTATGAGGAACTCTGCGAGGAGATCGTGCGGCTCTCCTGCCAGGTCAAGAGAAGGGGGTGAGCCGATGCAGCCCATGACCATACCGGAGATCGTGTCCGCCGTGGGCGGCATCCGGCTGGACGCCGGGGCGGAGCCCGCCCCCGTCACTGCTGTATGCACCGACAGCCGGAAGATCGCCCCGGGCTGTCTCTTCCTGCCCATCGTGGGGGAGAGGTTCGACGGACACGACTTCATCGGCAAAGCCCTGGACGCCGGCGCCGCCGGGTGCCTCTGCGCCCGCGCGCCGGAGACGCTGCGGCCCGGCAAGTTCTACATCCAGGTGGCGGATACCCGGCTGGCCCTGCGGGACCTGGCGTCCGCCTATCGGGACCGATTCCACATCCCCTTTGTCCAGGTCACCGGCAGCGTGGGCAAGACCACCACGAAGGAGATGCTGGCGGCGGTGCTGGGGGCAAAGCTCCGGGTGCTGAAGACGCCGGAGAACTTCAACAACGACATCGGCACCCCTCTGACGCTGCTGGGCCTGGGGCCGGAGCACCAGGCGGCGGTGATCGAGACCGGCATGAACCACTTTGGGGAGATCCGATACCTGGGGGAGATGGTGCGGCCGGACATCGCCGTCATCTCCAACATCGGCGACGCCCACATCGAGCATTTGGGCAGCCGGGAGGGCATCCTGAAGGCCAAGAGCGAGATCTTTGAGAACCTGAAGCCGGAGGGGCTGGCGGTCCTCAACGGGGACGACGCCCTGCTGAACACCCTGGACCTGCCCTTCCGCACCGTCAGGTGCGGAAGGTCGGAGCACTGCGCCGTCCGGGTGACGGATATGACCGACCACGGCGTGGCCGGCATCACCTGCACCATCGTATCCCCCCGGGACACCTATCACCTGACCATCCCCGCGCCGGGGGAGCACATGGCCTACTGCGCGGCCATCGCCGTGGCGGTGGGGGAGGAGCTGGGGCTGGACCGGGATTCCATCGTCCGGGGTGCGGCGTCCTATGAGCCCGCCGGGTCCCGGATGCGGGTGCTGCATCTACGGGATGGCCGGCTGGTGCTGGACGACTGCTACAACGCCAACCCCCAGTCCGTTACCGCGGCCCTGGAGATCCTGGCCAAGACCGAGTGCGGCCGGAAGGTGGCCGTGCTGGGCGACATGTGGGAGCTGGGGGGCCTGACGGACCAGGCCCACTACAACATGGGCGCCCTGGCGGCCATGCTGGGCATCGACGAGGTGGTCGCCATCGGCCACAAGGCGGAGAAGATCGCCGACGGCGCCGCCCAGAGCGGCGGCTCCGTCACACATTTTGCCACCAAGGAGGAGGCTGTCCGCACGCTCACCGGCCAGCTGGGACCCGACACCGCCATGCTGGTGAAGGCGTCCCACGCCATGCACTTCGGCTGGATCGTGGAGCAGCTGCGGCAAACGTATGATCGAGATTCAAGTAAATGACCTGGTGAAGTCCTTTGAGGTGGGGAAGAACGTCCTGGACGGCCTCACCTTTCAGGTGGACCAGGGGGAGCGGGTGGGTCTGCTGGGCCGCAACGGCGCCGGCAAGACCACCCTGTTCAAGATATTGACCGGCGAGCTGGACTATGACGAGGGCACCGTCGTGGTGGGCCAGGGCCGGCGGGTGGGCCTGATCTCCCAGATTCCCGTCTATCCCGCCGGCTATACGGTGGAGGACGTGCTGCGCTCCGCCTTCGCCCGGCTCCAGAGCCTGGCGGAGGAGATGCGTGCCCTGGAGGCCCGGATGGCCGCCGGGGAGAGCGACCCCGCCATTTTGAAGCGGTACGGGACCCTGAGCGAGCGGTTCGAGGCCTTCGGCGGCTACGACACCGACGTGGCGGTGAACAAGATCGCCAACGGCCTGTCCATTCCGGACAGCCAGCGGCAGCAGCTCTTTGACAGCCTCTCCGGCGGGGAGAAGACCCGGGTGAACCTGGGCCGCCTCATCCTGGAGGACACGGACATCCTGCTGCTGGACGAGCCCACCAACCACCTGGACCTCCACGCCACCGAGTGGCTGGAGGAGTACATCCGGGGATTCCGCGGCACAGTGGTCACCATCTCCCACGACCGGTACTTCCTGGACCGCACCGTCACCCGGGTCATCGAGATCCAGGACGGCAGGGCGGAGTTCTACAGCGGGAACTACAGCTTCTACGCCGTGGAAAAGGAGCGCCGCTACCAGGAGCGGATGAAGCAGTACGAAAAAGAGCAGGCCAAGATCGCGCAGCTGGAGAAGGCGGCGGAGCAGCTGCGGGTGTGGGCCTTCATGGGCATGGACAAGACCTACCGTCGGGCCATCTCCATGGAAAAGCGCATCGAGCGGATGCGGACCACCTCCAAGCCCACCAAGGCCCGGAAGATGGACGCCCGGTTCTCCTCCGCGGAGTTCCACGGGGACGAGGTGCTGGGCATCCGGAACGTGTCCAAGTCCTACGGGGACAAGAAGCTCTTTGAGAACATCAGCCTGAGGGTGGAGGGGGGCGAGCGGATCGCCCTCATCGGCGACAACGGCACCGGCAAGTCCACCCTCATCAAGATGATCGTGGGGGAGCTGTACCCGGACGACGGCCGCATCAAGACCGGCCCCCAGGTGAAGGAGGCGTACCTGCCCCAGATCGTCCGCTTCGACCACCCGGACTGGAACCTGGTGGAGAACATGATGGCCGCCAAGAAGGGCCTCTCGGCCCAGAGCGCCCGGAACCGGCTGGCGGCCTATGACTTCCGGGGAGAAGATGTGTTCAAGCCCGTGTCGGTGCTCTCCGGCGGGGAGCAGAGCCGCCTGCGGCTATGTATGCTGATGGACGACGAGATCAACTTCCTGATCCTGGACGAGCCCACCAACCATCTGGACATCGACTCCCGGGAGTGGATCGAGGAGGCGGTGGAGGCCTATGATGGGACATTGCTGTTCGTCAGCCACGACCGGTACTTCATCAACCGCTTCGCCACCCGGATCTGGGAGCTGGCGGACGGCACCATCACCGACTACCCCTGCGGCTTTGCCCAGTACCGGCAGATGAAGGCCCAGGAGGCGGCGGAGAAAGCCGCCGCCCCCAAGCCGGAGAAGGAGCGGGAGAAGCCCGCCGTGGAGCGGCCCCAGCGGGGGAACAAGGCCCAGCAGGCGGCCCGGCGGCAGCTGACCATCTGCGAGCGGGACATCGCCAAGGCGGAGGAGCACATCGCCGCCCTGGAGGCGGACATGGAGGCCGCCGCCTGCGACTACGAGAAGCTGAACGAGCTGGTGGGGCAGAAGGACGCCGCCCAGGCGGAGCTGGACGCCCTGTACGAAAGGTGGGAGCAGCTCAGTGAAGAGGCAGAGGGCTAAACAGCGGCCCCTGTACCGGTACGACGTCTACCGGGGTCGCCGGAGAGGACAGGTGCGGCTGATCGGGGCGGCGGTCTGCGCCGTTTTGGGCCTGGTCCTGGTGCTGGTCCGGAGTTTGGGCATCCGGTTTTCCGGGTTTCTGCTGCTGGGCGCTGCCGCGCTCCTGGCGGCCTCCTGGCTGCTGGACCGCCTGGCCAATGGGAGTGATCGCTGGCGGCTGGTCCGCCGGGGCTTTTGCGGCTGCGTGGCCGCGGGCCTGGCCCTGCTGGTGGGGTTAGAAGTTGTCATCATGAACCGCGGAGACAGCGACATGACACCCCTGCCTGCGGACGCCGTCATTGTCCTGGGGGCCGGGGTCAACGGCACCGAGCCGTCTCTGTCCCTGCGGACCAGGCTGGATAAAGCGCTGGAATACCTGGAGTATTGGCCGGACATCCCGGCGGTGCTCACCGGCGGCACCGGGTACGGCGAGGAGATCAGCGAGGCCCAGTGCATGTATGACTATCTCACCGAGCACGGCGTGGAGCCGGACCGGCTGATTTTAGAGGACCAGGCGTCCAATACGGCGGAGAACTTCGCCTATTCCAAGCCCCTGCTGTACGAGGCAGGCGTGGACCCGGCGCGGGACACCGTGGCGGTGGTGACCAATGATTTTCACCTGGCCCGGTCGGAGCTGATCGCCGCCCGGCAGGGCTATGGAGACGTGGTTGGCATCCCGGCGCCGCTGCCCTGGGTCCATCTGGAGATCAACTACCACCTGCGGGAGGCCTTTGCCCTGGTAAAGACGTTCCTGTTTGACTGAGCGGATACGGAGGAAGCAAATGAGCGATATCTTGTGCATCTATTACTCCCGGACGGGGAACACCAAGAAGGCCATGGAGGAGATCGCCTCCGCCCTGGACGCGGAGCTGGTGGAGCTGCGGGACGGCGTGGACCGGAGCGGCTGGCGGGGCTGGCTCCGCTGCGGGCTGGACGCCATGCGCAAGAGCACCCGCCCCGTGGCCCCGGTGGAGACGGCCCGGCCCCTGGGGGAGTACCGGCTGGTGATCCTGGGGACCCCGGTGTGGGCGGGGCGGACCAGCTCCGTCATGCGGTCCTTTTTGAAGGACCGGGGCGGCGAGATCGCCAACGCCGCCTATGTGCTGACCCGCAGCAGCGGCGCCCAGTACCAGGAGGTCTACCGCCAGATGGACCTGAGCGTGCCCGCCGGACACCGGGCGGCGGTGTCCCTGCGGAGCGGGGATGTGGGCGTTGCCTTCTGGCAGGAGGAGTTCCTCCGCCAGGTCCGGGCCTTCCTGGAGGGGCAGTAGCCCGCCTTTTCTGAGATCGACAGGAAAGGAGATGCCCCATGCTGGAAAAACTAAAGGAGCTGGCCCTGCGGTATGAGGGTCTGCAGGCCCAGCTGGCGGACCCGTCGGTCTACGGCGACGCGGACCGGCTGCGGACCGTGAACCGGGAGCTGAAAGAGCTGGCCCCTGTGGCGGAGACCTACCAGGCCTACCAACAGGCGGAGGCAGACGCCGCCGCCGCGGAGGCGATGCTCTCCGACCCGGAGCTGCGGGAGCTGGCCCAGGAGGAGCTGACCGCCGCCCGGCAGGAGATGGACCGGCTGCAGCAGGAGCTGAAGCTGCTGCTGGTCCCCCGGGACCCCAATGACCAGCGGAACGTGATCCTGGAGATCCGGGCGGGCACCGGCGGCGAGGAGGCGGCGCTGTTCGCCGCGTCGCTGCTGCGGATGTACACCATGTACGCCGCCGCCCGGGGCTGGAGGACGGACACGATGGCGCTGAACGAGACGGAGCTGGGCGGCGTGAAGGAGTGCAGCGTCCTCATCGAGGGCGCGGGCGCCTGGTCCCGGCTGAAGTTCGAGAGCGGCGTCCACCGGGTCCAGCGGGTGCCGGTGACGGAGTCCAACGGCCGCATCCAGACCTCCGCCGCCACGGTGGCGGTGCTGCCGGAGGCGGAGGCGGTGGACGTGAAGCTGGACCCCGCGGACATCGAGATGCAGGTCTACCGGGCCAGCGGCGCCGGTGGCCAGCACGTGAACAAGACCTCATCCGCCGTGCGGCTCATCCACCGGCCCACCGGCATGGTGGTGGAGTGCCAGCAGGAGCGCAGCCAGTTCCAGAATCGGGACAAGGCCATGCGGCTGCTGGCGTCCAGGCTGTATGAGCTGGAGCGGGAGAAGCAGGACGCCGATATCGCCAGCCAGAGGAAGAGCCAGGTGGGCAGCGGCGACCGCAGCGAGAAGATCCGCACCTACAACTTTCCCCAGGGCCGGGTGACGGACCACCGGATCGGCCTGACGCTGTATAAGATCGACGCGGTGCTGGATGGCGACCTGGATGAGATCATCGACGCCCTGGTGACCGCCGACCAGGCGGAGAAGCTGAAAAACGGCGGAGAGACGGCATGACAGACGGCCCGGCAGGCGGGCCCCGGACAAGAGAGACACCGCCGGAGGACCTCCGGTGAAGAGAGATAGAGGCGAAGAGATATGCAGACACGATATTTTGACTTGCGGGACACCAAGGGCCAGCAGAAGGAGATCGAGGACAAGATCGCCGCGGCGGCCAAGATCCTGCGGGACGGCGGCCTGGTGGCGATCCCCACGGAGACGGTGTACGGCCTGGGGGCCAACGCCCTGGACGGCGCTGCGGTGAAGCGGATCTTCGAGGCCAAGGGCCGGCCTCAGGACAATCCCCTCATCATCCACGTCACCGGCCAGCAGTGGCTGCCCCGGTACTGCGCCGACGTGCCGCCCCTGGCCTATGTGCTGGCGAGAAAATTCTGGCCCGGCCCCCTGACCATGATCCTGAAGCGGCGGCCCATCATCCCGGACGAGACCACCGCCGGGCTGGACACGGTGGCGGTGCGCTGCCCCAACCACCCGGTGACGCTGTCCATCATCCGGGAGGCGGGCATCCCCATCGCGGCGCCCAGTGCCAACCTCTCCGGCCGGCCCAGCTGCACCACGGCCCAGGACGTGCTGGAGGATATGGACGGCCGCATCAACGGCGTGGTGGACGGCGGCCCCTGCGCGGTGGGGGTGGAGTCCACCATCCTGGATCTGACCTGCGACCCTCCCCGGCTGCTGCGGCCCGGCGGACTGCCCCTGGAGGACCTGGAGCGGCTCATCGGCAAGATCGATGTGGACAAGGCCGTCAACAGCGCCCTGGCGGAGGGGGAGAAGCCCAAGGCCCCCGGCATGAAGTACCGCCACTACGCCCCCAAGGCGCCGGTGACTGTCATCACCGGCGCGCCGGAGAAGTCCGCCCAGGAGATCCTGCGGCGGGTGGGGCCCACCTCCGGCGTCATCTGCTTTGACGAGTTCGCGGAGCTGTTCCACGGGCAGGAGGTCCACACCCTGGGCCCCGCCGGGGACAAGCTGGCCCAGGCCCAGCGGGTGTTCGACGCCCTGCGGACCTTCGACGCCAGCGATGTGACGGAGATCTTCGCCCAGTGCCCGGACAACCGGGGGCTGGGGCTGGCCATCGGCAACCGGCTGAAAAAGGCCGCCGGCTTCCACGTGGTGGAGGCGGACAGCGAGCAGGTGGTGCTGGGCCTCACCGGCGGCACCGGCGCCGGCAAGTCCAGCGCCCTGCGGGCCATCGAGTCCCTGGGCGGCCAGGTCATCGACTGCGACCGGCTGTACCACGAGATGCTGGATACCTGCGCGCCCCTGCGGGACGAGATCGGCCTCTCCTTCCCCGGGGCTTTTGACGCCGAGGGGGAGCTGGACCGGAAGAAGCTGGGACAGGAGGTCTTCTCCCACAAGGACCGGCTGGAACAGCTTAACGGCATCATCTTCCATCACCTGGTGCCGGAGGTCCGGCGGCGGCTGGCGGAGTCGGACAGCAAGCTCTTCGCCATCGACGCCATCAACCTGCTGGAGGGCGGGCTGGACCAGCTGTGCGACCGGACGGTGGCGGTCACCGCCCCCATGGAGCTGCGGGTCCGGCGGATCATGGCCCGGGACAATATCTCCGAGCAGTACGCCCGTCTGCGGATCTCCGCACAGCAGCCCGACGAGTATTACCGGGGCAAGTGCGACTGTGAGCTGAACAACGCCGCGGACACCGCCGAGGCTTTCCAGGAGGAGGCCCGGGCGTTCTTCCAGCGGCTGATCGATACCATCAAGGAGGAAAAAGCACATGGAAAAGAGTGAGTTCAAGGCGCTGAAGGAGCAGCTGTTCTCCCGCCGCCGCAACGGCTTTGACCGGCTGGACGGGGCGGAGCGGGGCGCTCTGGAGGCGTACTGCGCGGACTACAAGGCCTTTCTGGATGCCGGCAAGACCGAGCGGCTGTGCGCGGCGGAGGTGATCCGCCTGGCGGAGGAGGCCGGTTACCGGCCCTACGTCCGGGGCGCGGCGGTGAAGCCGGGGGACAAGGTCTATCTCTGCAACCGGGGCAAGAGCGTGCTGCTGGCCCACATCGGGGAGAAGTCCCTGGCGGAGGGCGCCCAGATCGCCGCCGCCCACATCGACTCCCCCCGTCTGGACCTGAAGCCCAACCCCCTGTATGAGGACGGGGAGCTGGCCTATTTCAAGACCCACTACTACGGCGGCATCCGCAAGTACCAGTGGGTCACCATCCCCCTGGAGCTCCACGGCGTGGTGGCCCTGCGGGACGGCACCCGCGTGCAGGTAAACATCGGCGCCGACCCGGCCGATCCCCGGCTGGTGATCACGGACCTGCTGCCCCACCTGGGCGCGGAGCAGAACAAGAAGACCCTGGCGGAGGCCATCCCCGCCGAGACGCTGAATCTGCTGCTGGGCAGCGAGCCCATCGGGGACCAGGAGGAGTCCGGCCGGGTGAAGCTGGCGGTGATGAAGCTGCTGAACGAGAAGTATGGCATCACCGAGGACGACTTCACCTCCGCGGAGCTGGAGGCGGTGCCGGCGGTGAAGGCCACGGACATCGGCCTGGACCGCAGCATGATCGGCGCCTACGGCCACGATGACCGGGTGTGCGCCTACGCCGCCCTGCGGGGCCTGCTGGACCAGGACAAAACGCCCGCCAAGACGGCGGTGTGCGTCCTGGCGGACAAGGAGGAGATCGGCTCCGACGGCGTGACGGGCATGCAGTCCGCCGCCTTTGACACCTTCATGGAGGACCTGTGCGAGAGCCAGGGCGTGCCGGTGCGGGTGTGCTTTGAGAAGTCCTTCTGCCTCAGCGCCGATGTGACGGCGGCCTATGACCCCAATTTCTCCGACGTGTACGAGAAGCGCAACGCCGCCTATCTGAACTACGGCATCGGCCTGTGCAAGTACACCGGCGCCCGGGGCAAGTCCGGCGCCTCCGACGCGGACGCAGAGACCGTGGCCTATATCCGCAACGTCTTTGACGAGGCGGGGGTCATCTGGCAGATCGCGGAGCTGGGCAAGGTGGACGCCGGCGGCGGCGGCACCGTGGCCATGTATATGGCCAACCGGAACATCACCACCCTGGACGCGGGCGTGCCGGTGCTCAGTATGCACGCCCCCTTCGAGACCGTGTCCAAGCTGGACTGCTATGAGACCTACAAGGGCATGAAGGCCGTCTTCGCGGCGGCCGACTAAACCAACGTTGCCGCCCCACGGGCGCCCCGGCAAAAGCCGGGGCGCCCGGTTTTGTTTCCGGCATTCTGCTCATACCGGCGTGGAAAAGCGGGGGAAGATTCCCTGATTTCGTCAAAAGAATTTCCGCGGATTTGGTTGAATTGCCGGTGGAAATATGGTAAGATGCTTTGCATATAAAGACAAATGACCGTAGGAGGCGGACGAAATGGCGAGAGAGATCAAGTATTACATCGTGGCCGCGAATGCCCTGCCGGAGATTTTCGTGAAGGTGGCGGAGGCCAAGCGGATGATGCAGACCGGCGAGGCGGACACCGTGGGCGCCGCCACGAAGATGGTGGGCATCAGCCGCAGCGCGTTCTACAAGTACAAGGATGCGGTGCAGCCCTTCAACGACATGAAGTCGGAGCATATCATCACCTTTTACTGTATGCTCAAGGACAACACCGGCGTGCTGTCCGGTGTGCTGAGCGTATTTGCCACCTCCGGCGCCAACATCCTCACCATCAACCAGAGCATCCCAACCAACGGCTGCGCGGCGGTGACCATCTCCGCCGAGACCAGCGGCCTGGCGGAGACGCTGGAGCAGCTGCTGGCGGACGTGTCCGCCCTGGACGGCGTGGTGCGGGTGGAGGTCCTGGCCGGATAATGAAGAGAGAGGAAGCTGTCAGATGATACAGATCGCGATCATGGGACTTGGCACCGTGGGCACCGGCGTGGCCAAGGTGGTGGCGGAGAACGCCCGGCAGATCGAGCGCAAGCTGGGGGAGCCCCTGCAGGTAAAGACCATCCTGGTGCGGCATTTCAAGGACGGGCCCTACCGCCAGCTGATGACGGACGACTTCACGAAGATCGAGGAGGACGACGCCATCCGGGTGGTGGTGGAGACCATCGGCGGCGTGGAGGCGGCCTACGAGTACACGAAACGGGCCCTGAACGCCGGCAAGCACGTGGTCACCGCCAACAAGCAGCTGGTGGCGGAAAAGGGCGCGGAGCTGCTGGCCCTGGCCAAAAAGCGGGGCGTGAACTACCTGTTTGAGGCCAGCGTGGGCGGCGGCATCCCCATCCTGCACCCCCTGACCCAGTGCATGGCCGCCAACCGCATCGACGAGGTGTACGGCATTTTGAACGGCACCACCAACTATATCCTCACCCAGATGGTCCGCACCGGCGCCTTTTTCTCCGACGCCCTGCGGGAGGCCCAGCAGAAGGGCTACGCCGAGGCGGACCCCACCGCCGACGTGGAGGGCATCGACGCCGGGCGGAAGATCTGCATCCTGGCGGACCTGGCCTTCGGCCGCCAGATGGATCCGGCGGACGTGCCCATGGAGGGGATCAGCAAGCTGTCTCTCCGGGATGTGAAGATCGCCCAGCGGGCGGGCTACCGGGTCAAGCTGCTGGGCCGGGCGGTGCGCCTGGGCAGCGGCCGGACGGCCTATGTGGCGCCCCACCTGATCCCGGAGGAGCGGCCGCTGGCCAGCGTGGACGGGGTGTTCAACGCCATCGTGGTCCGGGGCAACGCCACCGGCGAGGTGATGTTCTACGGCCAGGGCGCCGGAGAGCTGCCCACCGCATCCGCCTGCGTGGCGGACGTGATGGAGGCGCTTCAGGCCAGCCCCCGCCGGGAGGAGATCGGCTGGGAGGCGGACCCGGCGGGCTTCCTGGATCCCAGGGAGCTCCAGAGCCGCCACTACTACCGCATCGACGGCAGCCTCACCGACGCGGCCATGGCCTTCGGAAAGGTGGAGGTCCTCAGCGAGGACGGCGAGACCGCCTTCCTCACGGACCCCATCAGCGGTCTGGAGGCGGCGGAGCGGGCGAGAGGCCTGCGGGTGCTGTCCTGCATGCGGGTGCTGGGATAAGCCCCAAACCCCGGGAAGGTGTGTATACTGGAACAGGCAGGAGCGCCTGTTGTGAGACTTTGAGTTAAAGAAGGAAACGCCATGAGCTTGATTGTACAGAAATTCGGCGGCAGCAGCGTGAAGGATGCCCAGCGCATCCGCAACGTGGCCGGCATCATCGCGGAGACCTATCTGGCGGGGAACGACGTGATCGTGGTCCTCTCCGCCCAGGGGGACACCACCGACGACCTCATCGAAAAGGCCAATGAGATCAACCCCCACGCCTCCAAGCGGGAGATGGATATGCTGCTCTCCACCGGCGAGCAGATCTCCGTGGCCCTGTGTGCCATGGCCCTGGAGGCCATGGGCCTGCCCTGCGTGTCCCTGACGGCCTGGCAGGTGGGCATCCAGTCCACCTCCGTCCACTCCGACGCCCGGATCAAGAAGATCGACGCCGAGCGCATCCAGTCGGAGCTGGACCAGCACAGGATCGTCCTCGTCACCGGCTTCCAGGGGGTGGACCGCAGCGGCGACGTCACCACTTTGGGCCGGGGCGGGTCCGACACCAGCGCCGTGGCGCTGGCGGCGGCCTTCCGGGCGGACCTGTGCCAGATCTACACGGACGTGGACGGCGTGTACACCACGGACCCCCGCATCGTTCCCAACGCCCGGAAGCTGGAGGAGATCACCTATGACGAGATGCTGGAGCTGGCGTCTCAGGGGGCCCAGGTGCTCCACAACCGCAGCGTGGAGCTGGCCAAGAAGTTCAGAGTGAATTTGGAAGTCGTGTCCAGCTTGGAGCGCAAGCCCGGCACGAAAGTCAAGGAGGTCACGAAAGTGGAGAAAACCAACATCGCCGGCGTCGCCAAGGACACCAGCATTGCCCGGGTGGCCCTGATCGGCCTGCAGCACAATCCCGGCGTCGCCTTCCAGGTCTTTGACCTGCTGAGCAAGCACAATATCAACGTGGATGTCATCCTCCAGTCCATCGGCCGGGAGGACACCAAGGACATCACCTTCACCGTCCACAAGAAGGACCTGGAGGAGTCCCAGCAGATCCTGGAGGAGCACAAGGAGGCCCTGAAGTTCGACCACATCGAGACCGACGAGCACATCGGCAAGGTCTCCATCGTGGGCGCGGGGCTCATGAGCAACTGCGGCGTGGCCGCCAAGATGTTCGAGGCCCTGTATGAGGCTGGCATCAATATCCAGATGATCAACACCTCTGAGATCCGGGTCTCCGTCCTGCTGGACGAGGAGGATGTGAACCGGGCGGTCCGGGCCATCCACGACAAGTTCTTCGGGGAGATGTGATCCAAGCGGGGGGAGTTCCCCCGCCAGGTCAGGGCGCGTCCGGCGGCGCGCCCTGTGCCGTTTTCGGTCTGCCCCGCCGTCTCACCGCATACAGTGGGATGAGGTGAGGCGAACCATGGGGGAGCATTTTGACCGTTTTGCCCTGCGGTATCCGGCGGCCGTCATCTGCGGCCTGGCGCTGCTGCTGTGCCACAGCGCGGTCCGGGGCGGGCCCCTGGCGGTGCTGGCGCCCCAGTGTCCCAGCCCCTGGGAGCTGAGCAAGCTGGGCTTCTGGCCGGTGCTGGCGGCCTGGGGGCTGACCAGCCGCCTGGGGCAGGAGCGCCGCGCTCTGGTCCGGGACCTGCCGGCGGCGGTGCTGGTGCCCCTGGGCATGACGCTCGCCTGCTGGGCTTTGGTGGCCGCCGGCGGATACGGCGCCGTGAGCCTTGGGATCTGGGCGGCGCTGCTGGCGGCGGGAATGGCCCTCTGCCCGGACGGCGAACGGCATCCGGGACTGTGGCGGGCCCTGGCTCTGCTGCTGGCGGGACTGTACACGGTGCTGACCTTTTTCCCGCCGGACTGGGGACCTTTCGTCGATCCGCTGGGGTGAGGGAGGATTTACTTTTCCGCCCAGCCGTGGTACAATACGGACACTGTACATCAGAGAACGCCGCCCGCCGGACCAGCCGGCGGGGGCTGTGAGGAGGAATTTTTCCATGAACGCCATCGTCACCGTCGTGGGCCAGGACAAGGTGGGCATCATCGCCGCTGTCTGCGCCCTGCTGGCTGAGCACAACGTCAACATCCTGGACATCTCCCAGACCATTCTCCAGGGCTCCTTCACCATGGTCATGGCCGTGGACGTGGGGGCCGCCAGCGTCTCCATCGGGGAGCTGCGGGACCTGCTGGAGCAGCTGGGCCAGAAGATGGAGATCTCCATCCGCATCCAGCGGGAGGAGATTTTCGACGCCATGCACAGGATCTGAACTTAAAGAGGGGACTTCGTCCCCCCTTTAGATTCCCCCTCCCCAGTGACGTCGGTCACTGGGGACGCCGCCCAAGGCGGCTGGGTCAAGGAATTTTCGGCAGGCGCATGTCCTGCCGAAAATGATTTCACATTTTCTTCCACCTGCGGGCGGAAGAACTGGGGAAAACCGGAGGTTTTCCCCTAGACCCTTTTCCGGGCTCCGCTTTCTGGGGCTCCTTTGAGAGAGAATTTGTACGTTGGGAGAGACGTTATGCTGAACCAGAAGGAAATTTTATCCACCATTGAGATGATCGACCAGCAGCATCTGGACATCCGCACCATCACCATGGGCATCTCCCTGTTGAGCTGCTGCGATCCGGACCCCAAGCGGGCCTGCGAGAAGATCTACGACAAAATCACCCGCTATGCGGAGAAGCTGGTCAAGACCGGGGAGGATATCGAGCGGGAGTTCGGCATTCCCATCGTCAACAAGCGGATCTCCGTGACCCCCATGGCCCTGGTGGCCGGGGCCAGCGAGGCGGAGGACTATGTGCCCTTCGCCCTGGCTATGGACCGGGCGGCCCGGACCTGCGGCGTCAACTTCATCGGCGGCTACTCCGCCCTGGTGCAGAAAGGCATGACCAAGGCCGATGAGAAGCTGATCCGCTCCATTCCCGAGGCGCTGGCCCGGACGGAGCTGGTGTGCTCCTCCGTCAACGTGGGCTCCACCCGGGCGGGCATCAACATGGACGCGGTGGCCCTCATGGGCCGCATCATCAAGGACACCGCCGCAGCTACCGCGGACCGGGACGGCCTGGGCTGCGCCAAGCTGGTGGTGTTCTGCAACGCCGTGGAGGACAACCCCTTTATGGCCGGCGCCTTCCACGGCGTGGGCGAGGCGGAGAAGGTCATCAACGTGGGCGTCTCCGGCCCCGGCGTGGTGTGTTCGGCCCTGAAAGCGGTGAAGGGCCAGCCCTTTGACGTGGTGGCGGAGACGGTGAAAAAGACCGCCTTCCGGGTGACCCGCATGGGCCAGCTGGTGGCCCAGGAGGCCAGCCGCCGGCTGGACACCCCCTTCGGCATCGTGGATCTGAGCCTGGCGCCCACCCCGGCCATCGGGGACAGCGTGGCCCGGATCCTGGAGGAGATGGGCCTGGAGGTCTGCGGCACCCACGGCACCACGGCGGCTCTGGCATTGCTGAACGACGCGGTGAAGAAGGGCGGCGTCATGGCGTCCTCCTCCGTGGGCGGCCTCTCCGGCGCCTTCATCCCCGTCAGTGAGGACGAGGGCATGATCGCAGCCGCCGAGACGGGGACCCTCTGCCTGGACAAGCTGGAGGCCATGACCTGCGTCTGTTCCGTGGGGCTGGACATGATCGCCGTCCCCGGCGACACCCCGGCGGAGACCATTTCCGCCATCATCGCCGACGAGGCGGCCATCGGCATGGTGAACAACAAGACCACCGCCGTGCGGCTGCT
>DWZJ01000043.1 GCA_019118245.1 Candidatus Oscillibacter excrementigallinarum | reverse complement strand
GGGCCGCTATGCCATCCGCCTGGCGGACACCGCCCCCTTCCAGGTGCGCACCGCCTGCCTGCTGAAGCGGTCGTTAAAGGAGATCCACGCCCTGGGGGGCGACTATGTGTCCATCCTGACCCAGGGGGCTGCCGTATGAATGACCAAATCGTAACGCTGGAGGAACAGGCCGTTCAGGCAGTGCGGGAGGCGGGAGCCCTCCTGGCCGACCCCGCCGCCGTCCGCAGCATCCGGGCCAAAAGCAAGACGGACTATGTCACCAATGTGGATGTGGCGGTACAGGAGTTTCTGCGGGAGCGCCTGGCGGCCCTGGCCCCGGACATCCAGTTCATGGGGGAGGAACAAGACAACCGCCCCCTGGACTGGAGCCGCCCCTGCTGGATCTTGGACCCGGTGGACGGCACCACCAACCTGATCCACCGCTTCCGGCACAGCGCCGTCTCTCTGGCCCTGGCGGAGGGTGGACAAATCCGCCTCGGTGTGGTATATAATCCCTACAGCGGCGAGTGCTTTACCGCCAGGCGGGGGCTGGGCGCCTTTTGCAATGGCAGTCCCATTCGTGTAAGCGGCACAGATCGCCTGGGGGACAGCCTCCTCTCGGTGGGGACAGTCCCGGGCTGCCGGGAGCTGGCCGACACGGCGTTTCGCCAGATGCGGGACTTGTACGACGCCTGCCAGGACATCCGGCGGACAGGCTGTGCCAGCCTGGATCTGTGCTGGGTGGCCTGCGGCCGCCTGGAGGGCTATGTGGAGCTCTCCCTCCAGCCCTGGGACTATGCCGCCGGGCTTCTGCTGGTGGAGGAGGCAGGAGGGCGGGTCACCGCCCCGGACGGAAGCCCCCTCTCCCTGTGTCAGGGCGGGCCCCTGCTGGCCACCAACGGCAGGCTGCACACCGCCATGCAATCTCTCTTGAAGTGAGGACACCCATATGGACCTGCGCCTTTCCACCCCGGCCGGGGAGCTGACCCGGGCGGAGCAGAAGATCTTGGACTATATCAACACCAACACCGACGCCTTTCTGTTTTCTTCCATCGGGCAGCTGGCCCAGCAGCTGGAGCTGTCTGACGCCACCGTCTCCCGGTTTGCCCGGCACGTGGGCTGCCGGGACTTCAAGGCCCTGAAGGCTCTGGTGATGGAACAGGCTTCCGGCCCCGCAGTGAAAATGGCGGGGACCCTGCAGCAGGAGGAGAGCTTTTCCCCCCAGAGCTGGCTGACGCGCCAGCAGGAGTATCTGGAAAAGACCGCTCAGCTCCTCTCCACCCAGGAGTTTAAGACAGCGGTGGAGGCCATCTGCTCGGCCCGGACGGTATTTCTCCACGGGAAAAACGCCTCGGCCGCCCTGGCGCAGCTCCTCCACTTCCGTCTGCGCCGAGTGGGCGTGCGCGTGTCGCTGCTGCCCTCCGGGGGCGCGGAGCTGCTGGAGGGGCTGATCCAGGCCGGGCCGGAGGACCTGGTGGTGCTGTTCAGCTTTTCCAAGCTCTCCCGGGAGGGCCACGTTCTTCTGAATCATAGCCGGGCCGCCGGCTATCGGACCCTGGCTTTTGTGGGCCGCACCTGTCTTCCTGCAGAGGAGCGGGCGGATATCAGCCTGTTCGCTTACCGGGGTAGAGAAAAAGAATACCACTCCATGGCGGCTCCCGCCGCCCTGCTGGACGCCTTGGCCGTGGCGGTGGCAGAACGGTTAGGCTTCGAGGGCACAAATCGTCTCCAGGCGCTGCACCAAATGAAAAAGGATTATTTCCCAGACGGATGAACGCATCCCCCATGCGCACACATGGGGGATGCGTTCATTTTCCGGGATGTCTCACGGATTTTACACGCATTTTACTGTGCTGTGGTAGTGGACATAGACCAGCTGTGATATGGTAAATTAGGCTTATTTTATATATTTCGTGGGCGGGTTTGCGCTGCCTGCGCGCCACATTGGGAAAGGAAGGATCTGTTGCTATGAAACGCACGGTTTTATCCGCATGTATCCTGGCATTGGCATTGATTCTGACGGCCTGCAGTCCGACGCTGTCTGACAGCACAGCCTCCGCCGACAATTCCTCCGGCGGAGAACACACTTTCAATTATGGCGGAGATGTGACCCTGCGCATCCTCTCCGGCTCGGAGAACCAGGAGCTGGAGGGCATCCTGGATGACTTTGCCCGGGAACGGGGTGTGAACATCGAAATGGACTACCGAGGCTCCCTGGACATCATGCGCACCCTCCAGGGAGAGAGCATCGACTACGACGCGGTGTGGCCTGCCAGCAGCCTGTGGCTCACCGCCGGGGACACCCAGTACCGTGTCAAACATACCCAGTCCATCTCCATTACCCCGGTGGTCTTTGGCATCCGCCAGAGCTTGGCGGAGGAGCTGGGCTTTGTAGGCACGGAAGTGTCGGTCAGCGACCTCCTCTCCGCCATCCAGTCCGGGAAGCTGAACTTCTGCATGACCTCCGCCACCCAGTCCAACTCCGGGTGCAGCGCCTACATTGGTTTTCTTTATGCTCTACTGGGCAATCCGGATGTGATCACGTCGGAGAGCCTCCAGACTCCCGGCCTCTCGGAACAGATCACCCAGCTGCTCTCCGGCGTAGACCGGTCCTCCGGCAGCTCTGACTGGCTGAAGGATCTGTTTCTCACCGGCGGCTATGACGCCATGGTGAACTATGAGTGCCTTATCATCAGCGCCAATCAGGAACTGGAGGCCCGTGGGGAGGAGACCCTGTATGCCGTCTACCCCTATGACGGTCTCTCCATTGCCGATTCTCCCCTGGGCTATGTGGACAACGGGGATGCCGAGAAGGAACAGGCATTCCTGGATCTGCAGGAGTACCTCCTGTCCGACGAGGTGCAAAACGAGATCCAGCGCACCGGCCGCCGCACCGGCTACGAGGGGGTGTCGGCGGAGAACGCGGACGTATTCCGCGCCGACTGGGGCATCCAGCCCGACCGGGTACTCTCCCCCATCCGGATGCCGTCCACCGAGGTGCTGATGGAGTGCCTGAACCTGTACCAGACAGAGTTCCGCAAGCCCTCTCTCACCATATATTGTCTGGACTACTCCGGCAGTATGGAGGGAACCGGCCGGGAGCAAATGGTAGAGGCCATGAGCCAGATCCTGATCCAGGAGAACGCGGAGAAGAATCTGCTCCAGGCCTCGGAGCATGAGGTCAATATCCTCATCCCCTTTGAGGGCTACCCGCGGGACATCTACACCGCCGTCGGAAATGGAAGCGAACTGGAATCCCTCTACACCAAAGTGGAGGCGGAGGAGGCCACCGGCGGCACAGATATTTACGCCGCAGCTACAGAGAGCCTGCGGCAGCTGGGAAACTACGATCTGAGCCAGTACACCCCCGCCATCATACTATTGACGGACGGGGTATCTGATGGCAGCATCGACGCTTTCCAAACCGCCTATGAGGCATTCGGAGCAGACGTACCGGTGTTCTCCATCATGTTCGGCTCCGCCGACCCCACCCAGCTGGAGGAGCTGGCAGAGCTGACTCACGCGCGGGTCTTTGACGGACGGGAGGATCTGATCGGGGCCTTCCGCAGTGTGAAGGGGTACAACTGAGATGAAAAAAGGACAGCTGCGGCAGCTGGTACTGTCGCTGGGGGCGGGAATCGCGGTCTTTCTGGTTCTGGCACTGGCCCTCCGATGGAGTTTCCTCTTCAGCGCCGCGCTGGGGGTGGGAATCTATCTGGGCCTGTGGTTTCTGCTGACCCCCAAGGCAGACCCCGTCACCCTCTATTTCGCCAAGCGGCCAGACGGCGGCGAGATGCAGGCCCTGATGGAGGAGGCGGCGCGGGATCTGAGAGCCATCCGGTCGGCCGCCGGCCGCATCACAGACGTCCGGACCCATGAGGACGCCCTGGCCCTCACGGAGACGGGGGATCGCCTCTACCGGTATCTCCGGGAGCATCCGGAGAAGATCCCGTCGGCCAACCGCTTCCTCACCTACTACCTGGACACGGTGGGCCGGATCTTGGGGCAGTATGTGAAGTTCCAGGAGGCCGGGCTGGGGACTTCCGAGGTGCGGGAGTTCCAGCGGAAGGTGCGGGCCATCCTGCCCAAGCTGAAAACTGGATTCGAGGCACAGCTCAGTCAGCTGATGGCCTCGGAGCGGTTTGACGCGGAGGCGGATATGAAGGTCATGGAGGGCCTGCTGAACACGGAGGGATTCCAATGGGAAGCAAATCAAAATGGATCGGTCTGATCATCCTGCTGGCCGTCATCGGGGCGGCGGCGGTCTATCTGTTGCTGGGAGGCGGCCCCCAGCCGGAGCCCGCTGTCCTGCGGGGCTATGTGGGGGGCGAGAAGATCGGCCTGCTGGAGGACGAGGCGGTACAGGACATCCTGGATCGGAACTACGGGCTCACCCTGGACTATGCCAAGGCAGGTTCCCTGGACATGGTAACGGCGGATCACGAGGGCCGGAATTTCCTCTTTCCCTCCAGCCAGACCGCCCTGGAGTATTACCAGCAGCTCTACGGCGCGCCGGACAGGAGCCAGATCGTGTTCAACACCCCCATCGTCCTCTATACCCACCGGCCCATCCTGGAGGCGTTCCAGAAAGAGGGGCTGGTGACGGAGCGGGATGGGGTGTACTATATGGATATGGCCGGCCTGGTGGCGGAGATCGAGGCGGGCACCGCCTGGGCGGACCTGGGGCTCCCGGAGCTCTACGGCACCGTGGCTGTCAACACTACCGACCCCGTGCGCTCCAACTCCGGGAATATGTTCGCGGGGCTGCTGGCCAATGTGCTGTGCGGCGGGGTGGCGGATGAGGACAGCGTGGAGGCGGTGTTGCCCCGCTTGCAGGCCATCTTCGAGAAGTTGGGCTATATGGAGGCGTCCTCCTCCGACCTCTTCGACCAGTTCCTCAAGACCGGCATGGGGGCCAAGCCCATGATCGCCGGCTATGAAAACCAACTGCTGGAGTTCGCCGTGGAGAACCCGGAGGACTGGGAACAGCTGAAGGATGACATCGTGCTGATCTATCCCACACCCACCGTCTGGTCCTCCCATATCTACATCGCCCTGGACGAGGCGGGGGAGGCGGGCATCGACGCCCTGATGGACGAGGAGATCCAGCGCCTGGCCTGGGAAAACCACGGTTTCCGTACCGAGGTATCCGGGACGGGCGCCGACGAAGACCACTTCGGCGTCCCCCACCTGGCCGCGGAGATCACCCAGGTGGCCGCCATGCCCAGCTACGCCGCCATGGAGAAGATCATTGCCGCTCTGTCGTAGAGGCGGCCTGCATAGCGCTCCCAGCCATGGCGAATAAAAACCCCATCCTGTCCACTCAGAAGATATCTGAGCTGTACGGAATGGGGTTTTGCTGTTATTGATCTGTCCATCGTGCGAGTGTGCTGATGGGTATACCTCAAGATTTGCGGGGCTGTAAACAATGAGAGTGCCTACCTATCGCTATGTTCCAAAAGTGTCCCTCAAATCTCTTACAACGGGCTGTTCTCATACACAGAGGATGCAATCTTTCAGTTCCATGGCATTGAAAGCAAGCACCGTGCTTTTCTGATCCAGGGGCAGTTCATCCCCATCCACTGTGAAGACCGCCCCGCCGGCCTCCTCCAGGATGATCCGCGCAGCGTTGTGATCCCATGGAGAGGATCGCATGGTTACAAACAGATCTGCCCGGCCTGCGGCCACTTCACACAATTCCAAGGCCACGGAACCCAGACAGCGGAC
>DWZJ01000042.1 GCA_019118245.1 Candidatus Oscillibacter excrementigallinarum | reverse complement strand
CCGGTGTTGTCCACCGTGGCCACGGCGGCGGCGCTGGTGCTCCAAGTCACGGCTTTATTGCTGGCGTTGGACGGTGTAAACACGGGGGTCAGCTGGGCGGTGCCGCCCACGTCAAGGGCCAAGCTGGTCTTGTCCAGCGACACGCCGGTGACTTTGTGGTTTATGGGTGTGCCGGTAATTCCATTCCCGGTCACAGTCCCATAGTTGTCGATAGTACCGCTGTTGGTCAGGGTGCCATCCTTTTCAATGGTCACTGTGCCCCGATTGGTCAGCGTGATGTTGCCGTCGGGGATGGTCAGGCTGGCCGTGGCCGGGATGGTCAGGGTCTCGTCCGCGCCGATGGTCAGATCCTCCTGCAAGGCCACATCGCCGTACACGGTGCCCTCGCTGCCGTCAAAGACGATGCCGCCGCTTTCTGTTGCAGCGCTGATATAAAGTTCAGAATATGTTGCCTGCATATAATTTGTATGGATAATACTGTTGCCAGATACCCTCAAAGCTCTGCTTCCGTCAACAATATTGCTCGAACTTCCCATATAACTGAAACAAATGCCATACGGATCATCAGGGTCATCTATAACATAACCGTAAGCCCGAAGCGTGGCATTATCGACCGTTAAAGTACCTGTGCCCTCGTTATGCGCGACAATTGTGACCGCTGACGATCTTGCGCTGTTGACCGTGACATCCGCACCATTTTCAATGGTCAGGCTGCTGGTATCACCTCGTACAAAAATGCCGCCGTTTCCTCCAACCGTTCCTGTAGCGGTAAGACTGCCCGGACCGGTAATGGTCAGGCTCGCGCTTCCGCCCCAAGGTGCAACGTAAATAGGATATCCATTGGATACAGAATTGTCACCGGTCAGATGAATGGTCAAAGCAATATCTGTTTCAGTCTGCTCGGTATAATATGCGTAAATTCCTGTAAATCCGTGGTTATCCAAGGTGCCGACGCCCTGGCCGACAATATTAGCATTATCCAGCCAAAGGTTGCCGTTGCCGTCATAGTAGACATTGTAATGACTGTTGTCTGATGCTGTCAGGCTACCATCTGCATTTGTTGTCCAATAGCCACCTTGTACAACATTTGTGCCGCCTACCCATAATTCATTCGGAGCAACATCCGCCGCCAGCGCCGTGGCGGGCAGCAGGGTCCAACACAACGCCAGGGCCAGGCACACGCTCCAAAACCGTCTTTTCATGCAAGGTACCTCCTGTTCTTTGACTAGGTCTGGTTGTCGTATGGGTCCCCCATACGACACAATGGCCATGGCCATTGTGATCCCTTTTTGCTGGCTGAAACAAAAACCAGACCTCTATGCCGCTATTATACCACAGCTTTTTCCGCCGCGCTATTCTCACTTTTGGGCCCCAAAAGTGTTCATTTTCCTGTCAAAAATGAGAACAGAGCGGGGAGGGGCCTTGAACTTTTTCTGATAAAAATACCGGCTTATATCGAAAATGACACACCTTTTCCGGGAAAACGACCGAAAAAGGTGTGTCAAAAATGTTCAGAAAATGCTATGCGCCATCGCGAACAGAGACGGGGAGCTCACGCCAGCACCCGCACGCAGCGGTCGATGAGGGTCATGTGGACCTGGTCCCCCTCGGCGAAGCGCTTGGACAGCTGGGGGTTGTAGACCTCCACGATGATGGGCTGGTCCCCCAGCATGACCTCGTACTCCACCTTGGCGCCGTAGTAGGTGGCCCGGGAGATGACGCCGGGCAGGGGGCCCTCCTCCGCGGACAGGAGGATGGACTCCGGCCGCACGGTCAGGCAGCAGGGGCCGTCCTTCTGGACGCCCTCCATTTTGCCGGGGGCGGGGATGGGGAAGGTGTGGCCGCCCACCTCCACCAGGGCGGCCTGGCCGTCCATGCCGCGGAAGGTGCCGTCGATGAAGTTGGCCTTGCCGATGAAGTTGGCCACGAACCGGCTGTTGGGCTGCTCATAGATCTCCGTGGGGGAGCCCTGCTGGCAGATGACGCCGTCCTTCATGATGACCACCCGGTCGGAGATGGCCATGGCCTCCGACTGGTCGTGGGTGACGTACAGGGAGGTGATGCCCAGCCGCTTCTGCAGGGCCCGGAGCTCGTCCCGCATGCTCTCCCGCAGCTTGGCGTCCAGGTTGGACAGCGGCTCGTCGAACAGCAGCACGCTGGGCTCGATGACCACGGCCCGGGCCAGGGCCACCCGCTGCTGCTGGCCGCCGGAGAGCTGGTTGGGGAACCGCCGCTCCATGCCGGTCAGCTGCATCAGCTCCATGACGGCGTTGGTGCGGCGGACCACCTCCTCCTGGGAGGCCTTGGCCACCTTCAGGCCGTAGGCCACGTTCTCCCAGATGTTCAGGTGGGGGAACAGGGCGTAGCTCTGGAACACCATGGAGATGCCCCGCTTGTTGGGGGGGATCTTGGCCACATCCCGCTCGCCGATGAACACGCTGCCGCTGGTGGGATACTCAAAGCCGGAGATCATCCGCAGGGTGGTGGTCTTGCCGCAGCCGGAGGGGCCCAGCAGCGTCACCATCTCGCCGTCCTGGATGTTCAGGTTGATGTGGTCCACGGCCACAAAGTCCTTGCCGGTGTCCGGCTGCTGGAAGATCTTGGTGATGTCCTTCAAAACCACGCCGGAGCTCTTGTGGCCCAGGGTGGACGTTTCCATCTGCTTGCTCATTTCGTTTCCTCCGTTTTTTCGTGAATGCCTGCGCCCTTGGGCACCCTGGAGCGGGGAGCCAGCAGCAGGTTGATCAGTCCGTTGAAAATGCCGATAAACACCAGCAGGATGATGACCATCATGGTGACGAAGGCCGCCGCCTGGCTGTACTTGGCCTGGTCAAAGAGAGTGTAGATCTTGCTGGTGACCAGGTCCCACCGGGGAGAGACTAGGAAGATGATGGCGCTGACGGCGGTGATGGCCTTCACGAAGGAGTACACCAGGCCGGAGAAGAAGGCGTTGCGCAGCATGGGCAGGGAGATCCGCCGGAAGGAGTAGCCGCTGCCCGCGCCCAGGATGGTGGACGCCTCCTCGATGGAGTTGTCGATCTGCAGCAGCGTGGTGGTGCCGGACTCGATGGCCACGGGCATGTTGCGGAACACGAACACGATCACCAGGATGGTGGCGGTGCCGGTGAGCACCAGGAAGCCGGTGTTGAAGGCCAGGATGTAGGCAATGCCCAGCACGGTGCCGGGAACGGCGAACATCAGAACGGAGGACACCTCGATGAAGCGCTTGCCGTAGTAGTCCCGCTTGGCGGTGATGTAGGCGATCACCATGCCCAGCAGGCCGCCGATCAGGGCGGCGACCAGGCCCAGGACGATGGAGTTGCGCAGGCTGTCCCACCCCTGCTGCAGGGCACGGCTGTACTGGTCCAGGGTCAGGGTGTAGTCATAACCCCAGGTCTTGACGAAGGAGCCGAACACCACCGTGCCGTAGAACAGGATGATGACCGCGGCCACCAGCATGCAGAAGATGAACAGGGGCCACTTGATGTGGGCCTCGTCGATGAGCTTGCGGGCCTGGGTGGGCTTGCCGGTGACGGTGACGAAGCTCTTCTTGTTGACCCAGTATTTGTTCAGAAGGTACGCCACCATGGTGGGCACCAGCATCAGCAGCGCCAGGACGGAGCCCTTCTGCATGTCGTAGCTGCCGGTGATGATCTGATACACCTCCACGGACAGGGTGGTGAAGTCGCCGCCGATGGTGGCGGGGTTGGAGAAGTCCTCCAGCGACTGGATGAACACCAGCAGGCAGCCGGAGATGATGCCCGGCAGGGACAGGGGGAAGGTGACGGTCCAGAAGGTGTGCCACCGGCTGGCCCCCATGTTGCAGGCCGCGTCCTCCACCGACGCGTCAATGGAGGAAAGGATGCCGGAGAGGGTCATGTAGGCGATGGGGAAGAAGCTGAGCACCTGCACCACGATCAGGCTGCCCATGCCGTAGACGTCGTTGTCCGTGATGTGCAGCAGCCCGTTGGTGATGAGCCCCTGCCGCCCGAACAGGAAGATGATGGACAGGCACAGGATGAAGGGCGGGGACAGGATGGGCAGGGTGGCGATGGTCTTGAGAAAGCCCTTGCAGGGCACGTTGGTGCGGGTGATGGTGTAGGCGAAGACGTAGCCGATGAAGGTGGCGATCACCGCCACGATCACGCCCAGCAGCATGGTGCGGCCGAAGGTCTTCAGATACCGGGAGGTGGAGAAGATCTCCGCCGCGGTGGCCAGGGAGAAGGCCCCGGTCTCGTCCGTCAGGCTGAAGAGTAGCACCTTCACCAGGGGATAGACGACAAATAAAAGCAGGAGCACGATGACCGCGAGGATGGCCACCAGCATGATGGGCTGGCGCATGATCATCTTGGTCTCGTTCCGCCTTTTCAGGCGGGCGGCGCTTTTGCCGCCCGAACCAGCAGCGTTTGCCATTTGGGTTCCTCCTGTTGATTTTCAAGGGTTTGGCAACAGGACTTCCTCCCCGCCGGGGGAGGAAGTCCTGCAGGCTGAAAGGGGATATGCCGGGATCACTCCAGGTTCTCGGAGCTGGCGATGTTGGCCTCGAACTGGGCCACGAACTCATCCTTGTGCTCGGCGGCCCAGACGGCGTCATAGTCGATGACGGCCACGGAGTCCAGGGTCACCAGGCCGTCGGCCGGGGTGGCCTCGGAGTTGGTGGGCACGCGGAAGGAGTTGTTCTCGGCGTACAGGTTCTGACCCTCGGCGGAGCACATGAAGTCGATGAACTTCTTGGCGTTCTCCTGCTCCTCGGCGGGGCCGCCCTTGATCAGGGCCATGGCGCCCACCTCATAGCCGGTGCCGTCGGTGGGGAAGGACAGCTCGATGGGATAGCCCTCGGTGGTGGGCTGCAGGCCGTCGTGAGAGAAGGTCAGGGCGATGGCCGCCTCGCCCAGGGCCACGCCGTTGGGGGCGGCGGAGCCGGACTTGGTGTACTGGGACATGTTCTTATCCAGCTCGGTCAGGTAATCCCACACGGCGTCCTCGCCCTTCAGCTGGATCAGGGTGGCCAGCACGGTGTAGGCGGTGCCGGAGGTGGCGGGGTGGGCCATGATGATCATGTCCTGATACTTGGGGTCCAGCAGATCGTCCCAGCTGGTGGGATAGTCATACCCCTGGTCCGCGAACCAGTCCCGGTTGCAGGCGAAGGCGATGGCGCCCACATAGATGGGATTCCACACGCCGTCGGGGTCCAGGTAGTTCTCCGGGGTGTTGGACAGCTCCGGGGACTGATAGGCCTCCAGCAGGCCCTGGTTGGAGGCGGCGATATAGTTGTCCGTGGAGCCGCCGAACATCAGGGACGCCTGGGGGTTGTCCTTCTCAGCGGCCACACGGGTCAGCATCTCACCGGCGGAGAGCCGCAGGGAGTTGACGTGGATGCCGGTGGCCTCCTCAAAGGCGTTGAAGTAATAGGCCACCTCGGCCTCGGGGAACGCGGTGTACACCGTCAGCTCGTTGCTGCCGGAGGTCTCGCCGCCGCCCTCGTCAGTGGCGGCATCGTCTCCGCTGCCGCCGCCGCAGCCGGTCAGCAGGGCCAGAGACATGGCCAGGGTGAGGAGCAGCGCGAAGATCCGTTTCGTTTTCTTCATCATTCCATCTTCCTTTCTGTTTTGTCCACCTTGAGATGTCATATGATACCCATGGTCCCATGGGTGGGAACACGTTCGCCTTCCGCCCGACGGCGGAAGCCCGCGGACGGGAGCCGGGACATCCGGACCTGTGTCCGCAAACAGATGACTTTATGAAAGCCCTTTATCTTTTTGCCTAGATTGTCACCTCACTTTTTGGACGGAACAGACAAAAATCCGTCTGGCACGCAAAATGCTTTTGCCTTATTTGACATTATAACAAACCGCAGACCATAAAGCAAGATTTTCCATAGACGTAATTGCTTACATTTTTGGGGATGTTCCGCTCGGGCGGAGGGGCCTCCCGGAAGCCGCCCGGCGGCGTTTTTCCGGCGGGGGCGGAAATTTAAGGTTCGTTTTGAGAAGGTCCCTTATAATGGCACCCAACACAGTGGAGTCAGACAGATACAAGATACAAATAGATAAGGAGGCGATCGCGGAATGAGATCCCTGGGAAAAGGGCTCTGCCTGGCGGCGGTGCTGGCCCTGTGCCTGCTGGCGGCCGGATGCGGAACGGCCCGGGCGGACGCCGGGGACCCGGAGGACGCCGTCCCGGTCACCGTGCTGGACTACGCGGCGTTTCCGGATCTGGGCGGCGTGGAGACGGTCTCCGTGTCCGCCGGCTTTCTGACGGAGGATGGCGAGCCCCTCTCGGAGGGGACGGTCCGCCTCCGGGTGGGGGAGACCGGCGCGGACTTCCCCCTGGACAGCGGCGGGGAGCTGCGGGTGTCCGGCCTGCCCCGGCAGGGGACCGTGGAGCTGACGCTGCAGGAGAACGTGGAAGTGCCCCTGATGTACGCCGGCGTCCCCAAGCCGGAGCGGCACGAGCGGTCCAAGCTGGCGCTGGAGATGGTGGGCCTGGGGGATAAGCTCAAGCACAAGCCCATGCAGCTCTCCGGCGGCCAGCAGCAGCGGGTGTCCATCGCCCGGGCCCTGGCCGGGGACCCGGCGGTGATCCTGGCCGACGAGCCCACCGGCGCCCTGGACTCCCACACCGGCCGGGAGGTGCTGACCATGCTCCAGCAGCTCCACGCCGCCGGCAACACTGTGGTGCTCATCACCCACGACAACTCCATCGCCGTCCAGGCCCAGCGGATCATCCGGCTGGAGGACGGCCATGTGGTCTACGACGGCGACGCCAGCGCCCCCGAGGCGGTGGTGACACCGAATCTCGCCGGAAGGGGGGCGGCCGGATGAATCTGGTGGAGACCTTTCAGATGGCGGTCCAGAACATTCTGGGCAGCAAGATGCGGACCTTCCTCACCATGCTGGGCATCATCATCGGCGTGTGCGCGGTCATCGTCATCGTGGGCCTGGGCAACGGGATGCAGGGCTACATCGAGGACAGCTTCGCCGACATGGGCACCGACTCCCTCACCGTGGCCATTGTTGGCCGGGGCTCCTCCCGCACGGTGTCGGAGGAGGAGATGTACCAGATCGTGGCGGACCACAGCGACGTGTTCAAGCAGATCTCCCCCACCGTCACCATGAGCGGTTCTGTGAAGATCGGCAGCGACACCCTGACCGCCACCTCTGTCACCGGCGTCAGCGAGGACTACTTCTCCATGAAGGGCTATGAGATCGCCCAGGGCCGGGGCCTCCAGTACACGGACATGACCGGGCGGAAGAAGGTCTGCGTGGTGGGCCAGTACCTGAACCAGGCCTACTACGGCGGCAGCGCCGTGGGCCAGACCCTGAAGGTGGGGGGCACCACCTTCACCATCGTGGGGGTCATGGCCATGGAGGGCACGGAGCTGGAGGAGGGCGGCACCGACGACTGCGTGTTCGTCCCCTACTCCACCGCGGCCCGGCTCAGCTTCACCGGCACCATCTCCAGCTACACCATCACGGTCCAGGACACGGACCACATCGCCGAGGCCAAGACCACCCTGGAGGATGCCCTCTACCAGATCTTTGAGGACGACGACGCCTATACCGTGGGGAGCATGGCGGAGATGGTGGAGGAGATGAACTCCATGGTGAACATGGTCATCTACATCCTGGCGGGCATCGCGGCCATCAGCCTGGTGGTGGGCGGCATCGGCATCATGAACATCATGCTGGTGTCCGTCACCGAGCGGACCCGGGAGATCGGCATCCGCAAGGCCCTGGGGGCCCGGGAGAACGCCATCATGCGCCAGTTCGTCATCGAGGCGGCCACCACCTCCGCCCTGGGGGGCGTGCTGGGGATCGCGCTGGGCTTCGGCCTCTCGGCGGCGGCCACGGCGATCGTTGCCAACGTCATGCCGGACACCCCCATCACCGTCAGCCCCAGCATGGCGGCGGTCCTGATCGCCTTCGGCGTCAGCGCGGGCATCGGCATCGCCTTCGGCTATCTGCCGGCGAAGAAGGCGGCGGTGCTGAATCCCATCGACGCGCTGCGGTACGACTGAAAACCCCGGCGCACCGCCGTTTATATACAGAGAGCCCCCGGCTTATGGCCGGGGGCTCTCTGCGGGCTTGGGCGGGTTGTAATAAAAAATATGTCTGATTTTGCGGGAAGGGCTTGCAAATAATTTCCAGCGTTTATATAATAAGGGAGATACAAAAGGGTATTTCGTCTCATCACGGCGAGACCGTCCAGCGGGCGCCCGCTGCCATGTCCTGTTTGGAAAACAGGACATGAGGGGCCTTGCGGTCTAGTCCTGGTCGGGGACGTATTCCAGGATATCCTCCACCCGGCAGTCCAGGATCTCGCACAGGGTGTTCAGCGTGGTGGTGGTGATGGCTTTGCCGTGCTTCATGCGGTGGATGGTGTTGGAGTCCATGCCCTGCTTGTAGATCAGGTAGTATTCCGTGACGCCTTTGCGGAGCAGGGTCTCATAGAAGGGTCTGTAGCTGATCATGTGATTTCACCTCTGCTAAAAAAATTAGCATGGTGAAAGTATTGACTATGGCTAAAATATTCACTATACTATATAGTGAATATTTTAAGTATACAGGTGAGAAGGAGGACAACCTGGTTTTCTCATAAGGCAAAATTTTTGATTAGGAGTGAGTGCAAATGAAAAGAAGATTCCTATCCACATTGATGGCGCTGTGCCTGGCGCTGTCGCTGCTGCCCACCGCGGCATTCGCGGCGGGGGGGGATGAGGCACCGGTAGAAGAGATGCCGGTGGAAGTGCAGCCGATGGAAGAACCGCTGGTGGAAGAGACGGCGGGACCCACGGCCAGCGGCAATTATTTCTTTGCCAACGGTACGCCCATTACCATCACAGCGACTGCACCGGGTGACGGTGAGAAGGTATCGTTTGATGGATTTAGTGCCACTGGCGAGAGCGCTTATATCAGCTGGGATGATAATGGAACGACCAAGTATGTTGGCGTAAATGGTACGAGTGCTTATGTCTTTGGTGGTTCTGATGGCCGGGAAGAGGCTGTGACCGTGCCCAGCACCAGTATCAACATGACCGGCGGCACGATTTACAGATTGTTCGGCGGCAACTATGGTGAAGAGGGGGCTGACACGGATTCCTGTTCTGAAGTCACGGGAGATGTGAACATCTCGCTTTCCGGAGATGCTGTTGTGAAGGACCTTCTCCATGGAGCGGGAGCCCGCAATACATGCGTAAGCGGCACCGTAACGATGACCTTCAACAGTGTTGATCTCTCTAATGCCAGCAACAAGCTCTATGTGAACGGCGGCTCCTGGGGAAATGGAAATGAGGGTACCCGCGATATTGAAGGCGGCTCCATGGATACTGATGCTGTGGCCAATAAAGTTATTATAAAGGCCAATGATAGTAAGTTTTATTTGCTCAGCGCGGGCGGCAGCGGTAGCACGAAGGTAAAGGACGCTGAGGTTACTCTCACAGATTGCGAAGTCAATGTTCTCTACCTCGGCGGTATCAACGGCGAAGTGGTGGACTCCTCCATTACGGCCACCGGCTGCTTGATCGAGAGCTTTTCCGCCACCAACCGCGGCTTTGTAGGCGAGGGTCACGTGGACCTGAACGGCTGCACGGTTAACAAACTGAATACTGGCGCTGCCAATGGCTGCTTTACCAGCGACTCTGGCGGGACGGACGGCAGCGGCGTTACTGGCAGCTGCGTGTGGGACCTCGATGAGAGCACTGAGGTGACAGATGCTCAGCTCACCCCGCTGGTGATTAAGAACTCCGGCTCCTATACCAATACCTATGAAAATCTGACTGTCCAAAAGGCGGGAGACCCGCTCAAGCTGGAAATCACCTCTTTTGTCGCAGATGAGAAGAATGAAAGCGAGACACAGAATGCCTTTACGGTACCCGAGGGCAGCACCCTGACTCTCAATGGTGTAATTGCAAGTGTAACGAAAGGCAGTACCTTTACCAACGCCGGTACCATTGATATGGATATCAGTTCCTCCTTGACTGCAAACGAGGGATCGACCTTCGCGCAAATTGGTACTGTAACTGGCGCTGGCAAAGAGAATATTTTCGGCGATGGAGTCAAAACTGACTATGTTGCCCGTGTGGGCTCCACCGGATATGGTACGCTCCAGGAAGCCATCAATAACGCATCCTCTGGTGCAACGGTGACTCTGCTGGCTGGTGTGGCAGAAAGCGTTACCATTCCTGAAACAACGACGATTACGCTGGATTTGAACGGCAAGAAGCTAGTCAACAATGCGGAGGCCCAAAACAGCTCAACCGCTGAAAATATTCGCAAGCACACGATCACCAATCATGGTAAGCTGACAGTCATAGATACCGCTGGCGGCATCGTGGACAATGTGAGCCACGGCAGGGGCGCTCTGGTGAATTATGGCACGGCGACGCTGAAAGCTGGTAAATTTACCCGCAGTGCTGAGAAGGGCAGTTCTCCTTCTGTTAATGGCGGCAACAGCTGGTATGTGATCGACAACCATGGGACCATGACGATCGACGGCGCTACGGTCACAAGCGACGGAAAGTATTCGTCTTTGATCCGGAACATAAGAGAAAAGGAAGATGAAACCGGGGACCTGACGGTGTCCAGAGGTAATTTGAGCAACGGCTTTATCGCACTCAAAAATGACTCCGGTGGGACAATGAAAATCACTGGCGGTACGATCACCTCTGAGGACCAGGCTGTCCAGAACTGGAGCGAGGCGACGATCTCCGGCGGTGAATTGACCGGCAAGGTTTACAGCTGGTCCGCAGGTGAAGCCCCAAAAAACGACACAGGAAACTTGACGATCAGCGGCAATGCAAAGATCAATGGCGAGGTCGCGGCCATTCAGTATCAGTATACTGACAAGAAGGGCCAGACATTTACCCCTAATAAGGCTGCAACAGTGACGATCCAAGGCGGAATTGTTCTTGGGAAGGTCACCACAGACGCAAGAGGTTTTGACGAGGATGACAGGCCTAGCCCAGAGGCAGAGGTCACGGTTTCCAACGGCCAATTCAAAGAGCCTGTCAACGAAAAATATCTGGACAAAAGCTTGAACGCCGAGCTCAAGAGTGCCGGAAACACAGAGGCCCCGTACAGCTACTATGATACCGTGGAAGATGCGTTGAAGGCTGCTAAGCCCGGAGACAATGTCACAGACTTGAAGGCAACGGAAGAAAATCAGGTGACCCTCACACTGAAATACAACGACGGTGTGACTGCTGACTCCAAATACACCGTGACTTCCGGCAGGAAGGTCACACTGCCCACCCCCACCCGGAACGGCTATGACTTCCGGTACTGGAGCAACGGCTCCGCCACCTATAGCGGCGGTGCTACCTACACCGTCATCGGCAGCACGACCCTCACCGCCCAGTGGAGCGCTAAGTCTCAGAGCGGCTCCTCCAGCTCCGGCGGCTCCACCACCTACTCTCCCACCCTGGACGTGTCCGACGGCGGCACCATCCGGGTCAGCCCCCGGACCCCCGAGGCCGGCGACAAGGTGACCATCACCCCCGACCCCGACAGCGGCTATGAGGTGGACCAGGTCACCGTCACCGACCGGGACGGCGACGAGATCCGCGTCACCGCCAACCGGGACGGCACCTACACCTTCACCCAGCCCCGGGGCCGGGTCACCATCGAGGTCACCTTCGTCCGGGAGACCGGGGAGACCACGTTCTCCGATGTGTCCGAGACCTACTGGGCCTATGACGAGATCGAGTGGGCCTACGACAACGGCTACGTCAACGGCACCAGCGCCAGCACCTTTGCGCCGGGCGCCAGCATCTCCCGCCAGCAGATCTGGATGATTTTGGCGCGCCTCTCCGGCGGCTCTCCCGCCGACATGGCGGCGGCCCGGGAGTGGGCCATGGCAAACGACATCTCCGACGGCACGAACCCCGGCAACGCCGTCACCCGCCAGCAGCTGGCGGCGCTGCTGTTCCGCTTCGCCCAGGCCAACGGCTACGACAGCGGCGACCGGGCGGCCCTCACCGGCTTCCCGGACGCGGGGAGCGTGGCGTCCTACGCGGTGGAGGCCCTGCAGTGGGCCACCGCCAGCGGCGTCATCAATGGCACCAGCCAGGGGGCATTGAACCCCGCCGGCACCGCCACCCGCGCCCAGTTCGCGGTGATGCTGTACCGGTTCTGGAACGGCCTGTAAGTTCATCAAAACCCGGCGGGGCCGGGCGGAGAATTTCTCCGCCCGGCCCTGCTTTGTCCGGTCGATGTATCCGCGCCGGTTCAGTGCCCGAAGTACGCGGCGATGTCCCTCATGCGGTCCGACTGGGCCACGTGGAAGGGGCACCTCCGGTCACAGTGCCCGCAGCCCACGCAGTCGGAGGCGTGCTTTTCCAGCTTCTCGTAGTGGTCCGCCGCCATGGCGTCTCCGATTTTGGCCAGGTCGTAGTATTTGTTGATGAGGCCGATGTTCAGCCCCGCCGGGCAGGGCTGGCAGTGGTTGCAGTACACGCAGGCGCCGGCGGCGTCCCCGGGGGCAAACGTCCCCAGCACCGCGTAGTCCCGCTCCTCCGGGGAGGCGTCCAGCCAAGCCAGGGCCTCCTTCATGTCCTGCAGGCCCCGGATGCCGGGCAGCACGGTCAGCACGCCGGGCTTGTCCAGGGCGTACTGGATGCACTGGACCTTGGTGAGGGCCCTGCCGAAGGGGGAGGTCCTGCCGTCCAGCAGCTGCCCCGCGGAGAAGGGCTTCATAACGGAGATGCCGATGCCCTCCGCCTCACAGCGGCGGTAGAGGTCCATCCGCTCCGACGCGCTGCCGATGGCGTACTCCCCCTGCTGGTAGTCATAGGCGGGGTTGATGGAGAACATCAGCTGCTCCGCCAGGCCGGTGTCCAGGACCATCTGGGCCAGCTCCGGCGTGTGGGAGCTGAGGCCGATGTGCCGCACCACCCCGGCCCTCTTCAGCTCCAGCAGGTAGTCCAGCACGCCGTTTTTCTGATACTGCTTCCAGTCCCGCGCCTCGTCCAGGCAGTGGATCATGCCAAAGTCGATGTAGTCGGTCCGCAGCTCCTTCAGCTGCCAGTCCACCTGGCGCTTGATGGTGTCCAGGTCCGTGGTCCAGCCGTACTCGCCGCTCTCATAGTTGGCGCCGAAGTGGACCTGGTAGAACAGGTCCTTCCGCACCGGGCCCAGCACCGCCCCCACATAGGGGAAGGTCCCGGCCCCGGCGGTGGCGAAGTCCAGGTAGTTGACGCCCTGCTCATAGGCGTAGGAGAGGGCGGCCGCGGCCTCCCGCTCCGTGGCCTCGTGGATCGGGCCGGTGCCGATGCCGATGACGCTGACGCGCGCCCCGGTCTTGGGATGTATTCTGTATTCCATTGGGATCCTCCATGCTTTTGTGGCTGCCGGGCGTCAGAGCTGACGGCCCAGCGCGTAGGCCTGCTTGGGGTAGCGGGAGCGGGCCGTCATGGCCGGGGTGCCGCAGCCCGCTCCCAGCACCATGCCCTGGTCGTCCAGGTCCAGATAACGCACCAGGGTCCTGTAGTGGGCCGCCAGGGCCTCAAACGTCCAGTCGTCCGCGTTCCACGCGGCGGAGAGCAGGGCGGACTTCATGTGCCTGCGGGTGATGGAGCTGTTGATGGCGCAGAACCGGTCCACCAGGGTCTTCAGCTGGGCGGACATCCCGTAGTAGTACAGGGGTGTCACGAACACCAGCATCTCCGCGCGCAGGATCTGCCCCCGGAAGGTCTCCATGTCGTCCTTCTGGACGCAGGGGCCCTCATATCCGCAGCGGACACAGCCGGTGCAGGGGTGGAGGCCGGCGTGGGCCGCGTCGATGACCGACACGGTGTGCCCGGCCTCCCGCGCCCCGCGGATGAACTCGTCTGCCAGCAGATTGGAGGAGCCGTGCCGGTTGGGACTGCCCTCCAGGATCAGGATGTTCATATGCGCACGCTCCCTCGCTTTGCGGCCCGCTGTTTAGGAAAAGGGCCGCAGCATTTTTTGGACAAAGGCTCTCACGATCTCGTAGATCGAATAGCCGGGCCGCTCCACCTGGGCCAGCTCCATGGCCCGCTGCTGCTTTTCGGTGGGGACGGCGTAGGGGTACACGCCGAACAGGAAGGGGAAGAAGGCGTAAAGGAACTCCCGGATGTCCTGGGCGGTCATGGCGGGGAAGAACCGCTCCAGGCAGTGGGTGACCGCCTCCATGGCGCGGGCGTAGGTTTTTTTGAAGGACACCAGGTTCTCCATGCGGCTGCTGCCCTCCATGTCGTAGAGATTCATGGATTCCAGCTTCAGCATGCACGCCCGCCGCTCCAGCGTGCGGGCCATCCGGTCAGCGAATCCCTCCGCCGACAGGGCCCCGTCCTGCCGGGCCAGCTCCTCCAGGTCGGCGATCCACAGCTCGTGCTCCCGCTGGAGCAGGGCCAGGAAGATCTCCTCCTTGGTCTGGAAGTAGTTGTAGATGGAGGTGCGGGTGAAGGAGGTTTTGGCCCCGATGTCCCGGATGGTGATGTCCCGGAACCCCATGGTCTCGTACAGGGCGGCGCAGGCGTCCACGATCTCCTCTTTCCTGGCGTTGGTCAGCGCTTCCGAGCCCTTTGGCATGGCCGCCTCACCGCCCCAGAACGGACTGGGCCCAGGCCGCCGCGCCGCTGTTCACCAGCCTGCCCCGCTTCCAGCTGGCGGCGGGGCAGTGGTCCTGAAGGCTCCTCTCCGCCTTGCTGATGCCGCTGCCGCCGGAGGTGGCGAAGGGGATCAGGGTCTTGCCGGAGAAGTCGTAGCCCTCCAGGAAGGTGTCCACGATCCGGGGCTCCACGTACCACCAGATGGGGAATCCCACGAACACGGTGTCGTACTGCGCCATGTTCTCCACCGGCGACCCGATGGCCGGGCGGCAGGCGGGATCGTTCATCTCGCGGGTGCTGCGGCTGCTCTGGTCCATCCAGTTCAGGTCCGCGCTGGTGTAGGGCTCCGCCGGGCGGATCTCATACAGGTCCGCGCCCACGGCCTCCGCGATCTGCTTCGCCGCCCGGGCGGTCACGCCGCTGGCGGAAAAATAGGCGACCAATGTCTTGCTCATGTGAAATCGCTCCTTTCTGATATTACACCTCGATCAGCTCATACGCCCGGGTCCCGAAGCCCAGGCCGGCGGCGGCCTCGATGGTGTGGATGCCGTTGCGGCTGTTGACCCGCTCCATGAAGTGCTCCCTGCCGGGGTCGTCGGAGTTCACCACCAGGTCGATGCAGGCCTGGTCGATGGCCACCGGGTCCAGGGAGGCCAGCATCCCGATGTCCCTCATGCAGGGATCCTCGGCCACCTCACAGCAGTCGCAGTCCACGGACAGGTTCTTCATCACGTTGATGAAGGCGATCTTGTCCTGGAAGTGCTCCACCACGCTGGAGGCGGCGTCGGCCATGGCCTCCGGGAACACCACGGCGCTGGCGTGCTGCTCCCAGGTCTTGAAGCGGTCGTCGGTCTTGCCGGCGGAGTGGATCAGCGCCTTGCCCGCCCGGTAGGCGCAGCCGATGGCCAGCTGCTTCAGAGCGCCGCCGTAGCCGCCCATGGGGTGGCCCTTGAAGTGGGCCAGCACCAGCATGGAGTCGTAGTTCAGGATGTGCCTGCCCACGTGGTTTTCCCTGAGGATCTTGCCGTTTGGGATGGGCCAGACCACGTCCGGCCCCTCGGCGTCCATCAGGTCCACGTCGAAATATTTTGTCCAGCCGTGCTCCTCCAGCAGCTTCCGGTGGGACTCCGTGTGGTCCCGGACGCCGCCCGCGGCGTCGCCGTAGGCGGTGTTGCACTCCACGATGGTGCCGTGGACCGCCTCCACCATGGGCCGCCAGAACGCCGGCCGCAGGAAGTTCTGGTTGCCCTTCTCCCCGGAGTGGACCTTCACCGCCACCCTGCCGGGCAGCTCCACCCCCAGGGCGCGGTATAAGTCCACCACCTTTTCCGGGGTGATCTCCCTGGTGAAATAGACCTTTGCGCGCATTGCGATGCCTCCTTTTTATTCTGACACTGTGTGATCATCAGCAATATAGCACTATTCTGACATTGTGTCAATATACTTCGGAGGATTTTTTTCAGGGCGGGACAAAGCAGGGCCGGGCGGAGAAATTCTCCGCCCGGCCCCGCCGGTTTTGATGAACTTACAGGCCGTTCCAGAAGCGGTACAGCATCACCGCGAACTGGGCGCGGGTGGCGGTGCCGGCGGGGTTCAATGCCCCCTGGCTGGTGCCGTTGATGACGCCGCTGGCGGTGGCCCACTGCAGGGCCTCCACCGCATAGGACGCCACGCTCCCCGCGTCCGGGAAGCCGGTGAGGGCCGCCCGGTCGCCGCTGTCATAGCCGTTGGCCTGGGCGAAGCGGAACAGCAGGGCCGCCAGCTGCTGGCGGGTGACGGCGTTGCCGGGGTTCGTGC
>DWZJ01000041.1 GCA_019118245.1 Candidatus Oscillibacter excrementigallinarum | reverse complement strand
CCCGTCGCGCGCGGAGGGCCACTGCACCGGAGCGCGCTTAGCGCCTTTTTCTCTTCCACCGGGCGCGGCGCATTCTCTTTTTGGGCAAGACCAAAAAGAGAATGGGGGGCGCACCCCCGTGGGAACAGCCCCCTGGCGGGAGCCAGACCCCCGTGGCCGCCGTTCGGCGGCCCGCCATTTCCCCCCTGCATTTCCCCATTATTTTTCAAATAAAGGAAGGTACACAATCATGGATAAGGTTCTGAAAATCGGCATCATCGGCTGCGGCGCCATCGGCAAGGACCACTGCCGCCGCATCATCGAGACTGTCCCCGGCGCCACCGTGGTGGCCGTCAGCGACTATGTGGCCGCTGCCGCGGACGACACCGCCGCCAAGTACGGCATCCGCTCCTTCGGCAGCGACTGCGACGGCATGATCAAGGACCCCGAGGTGGAGGCCGTGGTCATCACCTCCATCGACCCCACCCACCACGACTACGTCATGAAGACCCTGGCGGAGGAGAAGTGGTGCTTCTGCGAGAAGCCCCTGGCCCAGAACGCCAAGGACTGCGAGGAGATCATCCAGCGGGAGCAGGAGATCGGCAAGCGGCTGGTGCAGGTGGGCTTCATGCGCCACTATGACCGGGGCTACGCCGAGATGAAGCGCATCATCTCCTCCGGCGAGCTGGGCGCCCCCCTGCTGATCAAGGCCTGCCACCGGAACGTCTCCCAGGGCCCGGGCTTCAAGACCGAGAACGGCGTCACCAACGTGGCCATCCACGAGCTGGACATCTGCCGCTGGCTGCTGGACGACGAGTATGAGGACGTCCAGTGCGTGAAGGTCCGCCAGAGCGCCAACTCCAACAAGGGCTACGACAACCCCCAGGTCATGCTGATGCGCACCAAGAAGGGCTGCTTCATCGACGTGGAGGTCCAGGTGGCCGACGGCTACGGCTATGACATCCAGTGCGAGGTGGTCTGCGAGAACGGCACCGTCAAGCTGCCCGACCCCTACGCCGTGGTGTGCCGCTCCCGTCCCGCCGGCTGGGACAGCGTGAAGCCCGCCGAGTCCATGCCCATCATGACCGACTGGAAGGAGCGCTTCATCGAGGCCTACGACATCGAGTTCTGCAAGTGGGTGGAGTCCGTTCACGCCGGCAAGCTCACCGGCCCCTCCGCCTGGGACGGCTATGTGGCCTGTGTGGCCGGCGACGCCCTGAACGCCTCCCGCGGCACCTCTCAGTTCCTGAAGGTGGAGACCATGGAAAAGCCGGAAATGTACAAATAAGCAGCTGGTCCAAGCACAAAAAGGCCGCCCGGGAGGGCGGCCTTTTTGCGCGGGGAAGCCGGGTGTCAATTAGGAATGAGGAATTAGGAATGAGGAATTGTTGTGTTCCGCCTGCGGCGGAACGAAATTCAAAACGTCCGGCTTTGCCGGACACCAAAATTCCTAACTCCTAATTCCTAACTCCTAATTTCTCCGCCCGTCTTGTTTCTTTTTGTTTCCAAACGTTCACAAAATCTCCCTTGTTTTCGCGGGGGGAGGGGGGTACCATGGAGACAGAAGGAAGGACAGGCATCGGCCCACGGGCCGGAAAGGAGCGATACATGAACATCCGAACGAACCTGATCCGCGCCGGCGCGGCGCTGGCCGCCGTGCTGGCGTTGGCACCCTCCGCCCTGGCGCTGGGCGGCAGAGTGGGGGACCTGGCCGGGCCCGCCGCCCAGACGGCGGTGCGGCGCATCCCGGCGGCGTCGCTGACCACGGCGGCCCAGCAGACGGAGGCCGACTGGCGACTCCTGCTGGTGAACCCCTGGAACGCCCTGCCGGAGGACTACGAGGTGGAGCTGGCCACGCTGTCCAACGGCCTCCAGGTGGACGCCCGGATCTATGACGATCTGAACGACATGCTCACCGACTGCCGGGCGGCGGGGCTGGAGCCCATCGTCTGCTCCGCCTACCGGACGCAGGCCACCCAGACCCGGCTGTACAACAACAAGGTGGCCCGGGTCCGGGCCTCCGGCGTGCCGGAGGACCAGGTGGAGGCGGAGGCCGCCCGCTGGGTGGCCAAGCCCGGCACCAGCGAGCACCAGACCGGTCTGGCCCTGGACATCGTGGCCGCCAGCTACCAGATCCTGGACGAGAAGCAGGAGGACACGGCGGAGCAGCAGTGGCTGATGGAGAACAGCTGGAAGTACGGCTTCATCCTCCGCTATCCGTCGGAGAAGAGCGACATCACCGGCATCGGCTACGAGCCCTGGCACTACCGCTACGTGGGCAAGGCCGCGGCCGCGGAGATCCACCGCACCGGCGTCTGCCTGGAGGAGTACCTGGGCGAGGCGGCCCTGCCCGCGGCGGAGCTGACGCCGGCCCAGCCGGTCCGGCCGGCGGAGGTGGTCCGGCCCCTGGAGCCGGTGCCTCCGGAGACGGCGGACATCTAACTGCTAGATCATCCACACGGCGGGGAGACCCGCCGTGTTTGTTTTTTCTAAATTCCTACTTGACAAATAGGGATTTATGTGCGATAACTATATCATAGTAATTAACTGGGAAAAAGGAGTGGACCAGATGCGAATCTATATGGACAACGCGGCCACCACCCGGCTCAGCGACACGGCGCTGGCGGCCATGACCCCCTGTTTTCAAGAGGCCTACGGCAATCCCTCCAGCCTCCACACGCCGGGGCAGCGGGCGGCGGAGAAGCTGGCGGAGGCCCGGGCCATCTTTGCCCGGAACCTGCACGCGGACCCCCGGGAGATCACCTTCACCGCCGGCGGCAGCGAGGCGGACAACCAGGCCATCCGATCCGCCGCGGCCCTGGGGGCCAGGCGGGGGAAGCGGCACATCGTCTCCACGAAGTTTGAACACCACGCGGTGCTCCACACCCTCCAGGCTCTGGAGCGGGAGGGATATGAGGTGACCCTGCTGGACATCCCGCCGGACGGCGTGGTGACGGCGGAGCAGGTGCGGGAGGCCATCCGGCCGGACACCTGCCTGGTGAGCGTCATGTTCGCCAACAACGAGATCGGCACCATCCAGCCCATCGCCGAGATCGGGGCCGTCTGCCGCCGGGCGGGGGTCCTGTTCCACACGGACGCGGTCCAGGCGGCGGGCCACGTGCCCCTGGACGTGGAGGCATTGCAGGTGGACCTGCTGTCCCTCTCCGCCCACAAGTTCCACGGCCCCAAGGGGGTAGGCGTGCTGTACGCCCGGCGGGGCGTGGCGCTGACGCCCCTCATCCACGGCGGCGCCCAGGAGCGGGGGAAGCGGGGCGGCACCGAGGACCTCCCCGGCATCTGCGGCGCCGCGGCGGCCTTTGACGAGGCCTGCGCCAGCATGGCCCGGAACGCCGCGTATCTCGCGCCCCTGCGGGACAGGCTGATCGCCGGGCTCACCGCCATCCCCCACACGGTGCTCAACGGCGACGCCGCCCGGCGGCTGCCGGGGAACGTGAACGTGTGCTTCGAGGGCATCGAGGGGGAGTCCCTGCTGTTGCTGCTGGACGAAAAGGGCATCGCCGCCTCCTCCGGCAGCGCCTGCACCTCCGGCTCCCTGGACCCCAGCCACGTGCTGCTGGCCCTGGGGCGGCCCCACGAGGTGGCCCACGGCTCCCTGCGGCTGACCCTGAGCGCCGAGAACCGGCCGGAGGAGATCGACTACCTGCTGGAGGTCCTGCCGGGCATCGTGTCCTACCTGCGCGACATGTCCCCGGTGTGGGACGAGCTGGAGACCGGCCGCCGGCCCCATCTGATCTGAAAGGAGACAACGACCATGGCATTATACAGTGAAAAAGTGATGGACCACTTCCAGAACCCCCGGAACGTGGGCAAGCTCCCGGACGCCGACGGCGTGGGGGAGGTGGGCAACGCCAAGTGCGGGGACATCATGCGGATGTACATCCAGGTGGACCCGGAGACCCAGGTCATCACCGACGTGAAGTTCAACACCTTCGGCTGCGGCAGCGCCATCGCCACCAGCTCCATGGCCACGGAGATGATCAAGGGCAAGCCCATCGCCGAGGCGCTGCAGCTGACCAACCGGGCGGTGGTGGAGGCCCTGGACGGCCTGCCCGCCCACAAGCTCCACTGCTCCGTCCTGGCGGAGGAGGCGGTGCGGGCCGCCATCCGGGACTACTACGACCGCAACCACATCCCCTACGGCCCGGAGCTGGCCCCCAAGGACGACCCCGACGGCCACGAACATTGAAATACGGCCCCCGGAGCGCAGCTCCGGGGGCCGCAGGCTGTCGATAAGCCCGGAAATTCAGGAAAACGGGAAGGAAGGGGGTGCGCGGGAAACCCAGGAAGGGTGTCCTGCGCCATTCCGATCAATCGTTTTTCAGAACGTTTCAAAGTTCTGAAAAACGTGAGCAGCTTGTCGAAAAGACTTTTTCGACAAGCTGAGACCCCCGGAGCTGCGCTCCGGGGGCCGTTTGGGTCCGATTCAAAAGTCGTCGTCCTCGTCCTCGTAGGCGGGGTAGCAGTCGGCAAAGCGCTTGTCGAACCGCCGCTGGTTCCGGCGGTCGTTGGGGGTCATCCGGCTGAGGTTCTTCAGGACCGACAGGATCATGCCGAAGAGGTACCCGAAGGTGCCGGGGGCCTCGGTGACCCAGATCACCAGCAGGGAGATCCCCGCCATGCAGAGGAACCCCACCACCGTGTGGCGGACGATCCGCCCCAGGGCCATGGACAGGTCGAAGTCCGGCTCCTGCTTTTTCCGCCGCTTGGCCAGGGGGATGGAGGAGCACAGGGCCACCAGCGCCTGGACGCCGAAGAGGCTCATCACCAGAAAGCCAGCCGCCGCGGCGCACAAAAACCGAAGGGCCAGCGAGAAGATATCCATGACACGCCTCCTCCCAAGTCCTGCTTGCTGACCCCATTATACAGGAAACCAGATGATTTGACAAGGGGTGTTCACGTGAGCCACCACGTGCGCCCGTCCAGCTGTCCGTCCCGGATGGTCACCGTGGCGTAGGAGGGGCGGGGGGACCGGCCGATGCTGCCGGGGTTCAGGAACAGCGTCCGGCCCCGCCGGTCCACCAGGGGCCGGTGGGTGTGGCCGAAGAGGAACAGATCCAGCTGCTGCTCCTCCGCCGCGAAGCCCGCCGCCAGCAGGGAGGTCTTGACCCCATAGGTGTGGCCGTGGCACAGGAGGATGCGTTTGCCCTCCAGCACCAGCAGCCGCTCCGCCGGCTCGCCGGGGCGGAGGTCGCAGTTGCCCGGCACCTGCTCCAGGGGGATGTCCGGAAAGCGGGCGCGGAGCTGTTCCCCGTCCCGCCAGCAGTCCCCCAGGTGCAGGATCAGGTCCGGTCTTGTCAGCTCCACCGCCCGGACCATGGGCGCCACGGCGCCGTGGGAATCCGAGAGTACCAGAATGTCCATAGGCGTCTCCTTTTTCTTCATTTGTACCAGTATAGCCCAGAGCGGCCCAGCTTGCAAATGATTTTGGCCCCTTGGGGCGGGCCGGAAAAAAATCTGAAAAAGGGGGTTGACAGGAGAACACTTCCATGGTATATTCTGTACATGGTTAGTCAATACTAACCAATGGCGCGGGCCGGAAGCGGCCCATGCTTTCAACGGCAGAGTTTGTTAAAACTAACTTCTGCCGCAGGAACGGAGGGACCGCCTTGGAACGGAGCTTTGAAGAGGTGCTGGTGGAGCAGTGCGCCACCACCCTGGCGGGCATGAAGCCGGCAAGCCTGTTCCGGTACCAGGGCGCCGGCAAACGGCAGTCCCGGGAGGCCGCGGCCCGCTGGGCCAGGGAGCTGGCCCCCCACGGCATCACCGTCCGGGTCCTGAAATACTGTCCGCAGACAGGTGCTTGTCTGATCTACCTGTACCGGGCCGGATGGCTCCGGTCGATCCTCACGGAGCCATCCATCCGCGCCTTTCTGGCGGGGCAGGGGTACCAGGCGGATCAGGACTGCCAGAGCCTGCTGCGGCAGCTGTCCAGGCGGCTGTGCCTGGAGCGGGAATTCCCCCATGAGATCGGCGTGTTCCTGGGCTATCCCCTGGAGGACGTGGTGGGCTTCATCGAGAACCACGGCAGGAACTACACCTGCTGCGGGTACTGGAAGGCCTACGGCGACCCGGAGGCGGCCCGGAGACGCTTTGATCGATACCGCCGCTGCACCGCCGTCTGGAAGGAACGCTTCCGGCGGGGAGCGGCCATCACGCAGCTGATCGCGGCGTAGAGCAGAATCGCTTGGAAAGGAAGCATGGATATGAACAAATTAGCCATCGTCTATTGGAGCGGCACCGGCAACACGGAAACCATGGCCAACTGCATCGCGGAGGGCGCCAAGGAGGCCGGCGCGGACGTGACCCTGATGGGCCCCGCTGAATTCTCCGCCGACAAATTCTCCGAATATCAGGTAGTGGCCTTCGGCTGCCCCGCCATGGGGGCGGAACAGCTGGAGGAGGACGAGATGGAGCCCCTGTTCGCCGGGCTGGAGGGCTCCCTGGGCGGCAAAAAGATCGCCCTGTTCGGCTCCTACGGCTGGGGCGACGGCCAGTGGATGCGGGAGTGGTGCGGCCGCTGTCAGGCGGCGGGCGCCAACCTGTACGATGAAGAGGGCCTGATGGCCAACGAATCTCCCAACGAGGAGGCCCGGGAGGCCTGCCGGGAGTTGGGCCGCAAGCTGGCGGCCTGGTGACCTTTGCTCATCAAAGATCTTTCTTTGATACTTATCTCCTTTTTTCCCCTCAACATGGCCCTCGCGCGGTGTGCCTGCCGCGCGGGGGCCGACTCCTTTTCCCCCGGGCCGGGGGCTTGCAAATTTTTTCCGGAAAAGGGGTTGACAGGTATGGTTAGTGGTGTTAAACTACCAAAACGTAGAAGGTTAGCAAATGCTAACCTCCTGCGGAAGCATACAGAAGCGAAAGCGTCTTGCAAGAGGAGGGAGGTTCCATGATGCCTCTGACGATGGCCCGTCCGGGCGAGACCGTCACCATCCGCAAGATCACCGGCAAGGACGAGGTGCGCCAGCACCTGGCGGAGCTGGGATTCGTGGTGGACAGTGATGTCACCGTGGTCAGCGAGATCGGCGGCAATCTGATCCTGCAGGTGAAGGACAGCCGGGTGGCCTTGGACAAGACCATGGCGAATCGGATCATGATTTGAACATTTGCTGGAGTTAGGAGGAAGATGTATGAAAACCCTGAAGGATGTGAAAGTGGGGGAGACCGCAACCGTGGTCAAGCTCCACGGAGAGGGCGCCACTAAGCGCCGGATCATGGATATGGGCATCACAAAAGGCGTGGAGGTCCACGTCCGCAAGGTGGCGCCCCTGGGCGACCCCATGGAATTGAACGTGCGGGGCTATGAGCTGTCCGTGCGGAAGGCGGATGCGGAGATGATCGAGGTCTCTTAAAGAGGGGACTGCGTCCCCCTTTTAGATTCCCCCTCACCGCGTCGAAACAAACTGCGCTTTATTCAGTTCCGCCTTTGGCGAAACTGAATGCCGCTCCGTTTGTTTCTCCTTTCCCCACAAAAACTGCGTTTTTGCGGGGGCCCCGAAGTGGGGACTGGTGGACGCCGCCCAAGGCGGCTGGGTCAAAGTATTTTCGGCAGGTACAGAAGGTGAATTGCCCCGCAGGGGCAAGAGAGGCCGCCCTGGGGCGCGCCCTGCCGAAAATGATCTCATTTTTTTCTTTCGCCGGCGGCGAAAGAACCGGGGAAACCGGAGGTTTCCCCTGGACCCCCTTCCCGCGGATGCGGGGATGGTGGATATATTAAGGGCGGCTTTGGCCGCTGTTTTTCAGGAAGAGAGTTAGCATAAACTAACATTTTGGAAGGAGAGAACGATGGACATTAAGATCGCGCTGGCCGGCAACCCGAACTGCGGCAAGACCACGCTGTTCAACGACTTGACCGGCTCCAACCAGTACGTGGGCAACTGGCCCGGCGTCACGGTGGAAAAGAAGGAGGGCCGCCTGAAGGGCCGCAAGGATGTCATCATCCAGGACCTGCCCGGCATCTACTCCCTGTCCCCCTACACCCTGGAGGAGGTGGTGGCCCGGGATTACCTGGTGAAGGAGAAGCCCGACGCCATTTTGAACATCGTGGACGGCACCAACATCGAACGGAACCTGTACCTGACCACCCAGCTGATCGAGCTGGGGCTGCCGGTGGTGGTGGCCGTCAACATGATGGACCTGGTCCGTAAGAACGGCGACCAGATCGACGCCAAGAAGCTCAGCGACGCCCTGGGCTGCCAGGTGGTGGAGATCAGCGCCCTCAAGGGCGAGGGCGGCGTGGCCGCCGCGGAGCTGGCCGCCAAGCTGGCCCAGCAGAAGCGCTCCGGCGAGCTGCCCCACGTGTTCACCGGCAGCGTGGAGCACGCCATCGCCCACATCGAGGAGTCCATCCAGGGCAAGGTGGACGACCGCTACCTCCGCTGGTACGCGGTGAAGGTCTTTGAGCGGGACGAGAAGGTCCTGGCGGACCTGGACCTGAGCACCGACCTCCGCTCCCATCTGGAGGACCACATCGTGGACTGCGAGAAGGAGCTGGACGACGACGCCGAGAGCATCATCACCAACCAGCGGTACGCGTACATCAACGGCCTGGTGAGCAAGGCCGTCAAGAAGCACGGGGAGAAGCACCGGCTCTCCACCTCCGACAGGATCGACCAGATCGTCACCAACCGCATCCTGGCCCTGCCCATCTTCGCCGTGGTGATGTTCGCGGTGTACTGGGTGGCCATGGGCCCCTTCGGCACCTTCCTCACCGACTGGACCAACGACGTGCTGGGCACCGCCTGGCTGGTGGAGATCCCCCGCGCCGCCCTGGAGGGCTGGGGCGTCAACAGCGTGGTGGTGGGCCTGATCTGCGACGGCGCCCTGGCCGGTGTCGGCGCGGTGCTGGGCTTCGTGCCCCAGATGCTGGTGCTGTTCCTGATGCTGGCCATCCTGGAGGACATCGGCTACATGGCCCGCATCGCCTTCATCATGGACCGGATCTTCCGGAAGTTCGGCCTGTCCGGCAAGAGCTTCATCCCCATGCTGGTGGGCACCGGCTGCGGCGTCCCCGGCGTCATGGCCTCCCGGACCATCGAGAACGAGCGGGACCGCCGCATGACGGTCATGACCACCTGCTTCATCCCCTGCGGCGCCAAGATGCCCATCATCGGCCTGATCGCCGGCGCCCTGTTCGGCGGCTCCGGCCTGGTGGCCGCGTCCGCCTACTTCATCGGCGTGGCGGCCATCGTCATCTCCGGCATCATCCTGAAAAAGACCAGGATGTTCGCCGGTGATCCCGCGCCCTTCGTCATGGAGCTGCCCGCCTACCACATCCCCTCCGTGGGCAACGTGCTGCGGGCCACCTGGGAGCGGGGCTGGTCCTTCATCAAGCGGGCCGGAACCGTGATCCTGGCCTCCTCCATCATCCTGTGGTTCCTCCAGGGCTTCGGCTGGGAGAACGGCGCCTTCGGCATGGTGGAGGACATGAACAACTCCGTCCTGGCCGCTGTCGGCAGCGCCGTGGCCTTTATCTTCGCGCCCCTGGGCTTCGGCAACTGGCGGGCCACCGTGGCCGTGGTCACGGGCCTCATCGCCAAGGAGAACGTGGTGGCCACCTTCGGCGTGCTGTACAACTTCGCCGGGGAGCTCAGTGAGAACGGCGACGAGATCTGGGCGCTGGTGGCCCAGGACTACACCGCCATCTCCGCCTACTCCTTCATGATCTTCAACCTGCTGTGCGCCCCCTGCTTCGCGGCCATGGGCGCCATCAAGCGGGAGATGAACAACGGCAAGTGGACCGCCTTCGCCATCGGCTATATGTGCGTGTTCGCCTACGTGACCTCCCTGATCGTCTATCAGATCGGCGGTCTCATCACCGGCGAGGTGGCCTTCGGCATCGGCACCGTGGTGGCCGTGGTCCTGATCGTGGGCATCGTGTACCTGCTGTTCCGCAGAAATAAGTACGAGGACGAGCGGCTGACCATCCGCGCCGTGGATGCCGCCGGCCGCCGCGCCGCCCTGAAGTAAGAAAGGAAGCGCCCATGAACGCACCCACCATCATCGCGGCCCTCATCGTCCTGGCGGTCTTTGTGGCCATCGTGGGCAAGGGCATCTACAACCACCGCCACGGCAAGGGCGGCTGCTCCTGCGGCGGCAACTGCGGGGCCTGCGGCGGCGGCTGCCACTGCGGCGACACCCATCATCATCCCTGACCCACGGCAGCCCGGGCCCGCCGGGCAGAAGGAGGCGTTCCACCCCATGGAATTGAGCCAAGCGCATCTGCGGTACCTGCTGGCCATCGGCCGGCTGGCCCGGGAACAGGCGGCGGTCAGCTCCGCCCAGGTGGCCCGGGCGCTCCAGGTGTCCCGCCCCTCCGTCACCCGGATGCTGGCCATCCTGGCGGAAAAGGACCTGGTGACCAAGGAGCGGTACGGCAAGATCACCCTGACGGAGACGGGCGCGGCCCTGGCCCGGCAGCTGCAGGCGGGTCTCCGGGACCTGGAGCGGCGTCTGCCGGCCCTGGGCCTGGAGCTGGACCGGGAGGAGACCGCCGCCGTGGCGGGCGCCCTGGCCGCCGCCCTGCCGGAGCGCTGTCTCCGAAAGCTCTGCACCACTGGATCCGGCGAGGCAATGGGAAGCGCCCCAACGGAATAATGAGGAATGAGGAGTTAGGAATTAGGAATTCTGCGCGTAAGCAAGGACCCGGGGCCATCAGGCCGCCGGGTCCTTGTTGTCTGGCAGGCGATCATGGAGGAAAACCTCTGCTGCCGTTTCAATTCCTAATTCCTAACTCCTCATTCCTAATTCCTACTCCAGCCTCTGCACCGCGGCCCCCAGCACGCCGTCGCCGATGTAGACGCTGAGGGTGCCGTCCAGCTCGCCGCTCCAGATGTGGTCGTAGCCCGGCAGGGCGGCGGTGAGCTTGTCCCGCAGGACCTCCATCTCCGCCGGGGCGCCGCCGTTGGCCACCGCCAGGTTATACCGGGCCGCGCCGGCGTGGCGGTCCTCCACCAGCTCGATGAGCTTGCGGATCACCAGGTTCCGGCCCCGGACCTTGGCGATGGACTGGAGCTGCCCGTCGGCGGCAAAGGTGATGAGGGGCTTGATCTGCAGCATGGTGCCCGCCATGGCCGTCACCTTGCCGATGCGGCCGCCCTTCTGTAAATACTCCAGGGTGTCCACGGAGAAGAAGGGGAAGGTGTTCCGGATGAGCCAGGGCACCCGGCGCTCCGTCAGGGTCTCCCAGTCCATGCCCCGGCGGATGTCCTCCGCCAGCTGCAGCACCATCATGCCGGTGCCCAGGGACCCGCTGATGGAGTCGTACACCCGGATGTGAAGGTCCTTCCGCTCCTCCGCCAGCAGCCGCACCATGTTGTAGGTGCCGGACAGGCCGCCGGAGAGCATCAGGGCGATGGCCCCGTCGTACCCGGCCGCGGCGATGGCGTCGAAGGCGTCGGTGATGTCCTGGGCGGCGGGCAGGGAGGTCTGGGGCAGCTCCCCGGCCCGGAGGCGGCGGTAGATGTCCCCGGCGCGGATGTCCACGCCGTCCCGGTACTCTCCGTCGGCGCACAGGATGCGCAGGGGGACGATAAAGACCTGGTTCTCCGCCGCCAGCTGGGGGGAGAGGTCCGCGCAGGAGTCCGTCAGCAGGGCGATCTTTTGGGGTGTCATGGGTCACTCAAACCTTTCTCACGTGATCCCGCCCGGCGGGGCGCCGTCCGCGTCCGCCGGACCGGGTGACAGAATGTGCGGATGCTGTCACGTCATGTCCATATTCCATAGTATATGGAACATCTGCACAAAAATCAAGAGGGAACTCCCCCATTCGGTGGACAAAGCGGACAGCTCACAGCCCCAGGCCGTAGATGCGGTCGGCGTTGTGGAAGAACACCGCCTCGTGGTGCTGCTCCGGCACCAGCCGGGCGATGAAGCCGATATACTCCTCCAGATTAACGATGGGCCAGTCGGTGCCGAACATCAGCTTGTCCCAGCACTGGATGGCGGTGAGCCAGGCGCGCAGCAGGGACACGTAGCCCGCCTGCTCCCGGAAGTAGCCGTCCAGGTCCACCCGGCCCTCCAGCAGGCCGGACAGGTCCGCCGCCACGTTGGGGTTCTTCTCCACCACCGCCGCGGCGGACTCCAGGAAGGGGTTGCCGAAGTGGCACATGACGAACCGGGTGTCCGGGTGGTCCGCCGCCGCCTCGTCCAGGGCCAGGGGGTGGCAGTATTTCAGGTGGGCCTGGGGAAAGGACGTCAGCCCCATGTGGACGGCCACCGGCTTGCCGTACCGGGCCGCCAGGCGGTAGATGGACTCGTACATGGGGTCCGACAGGGAGACCTTGTTGTAGCCGGGGTACAGCTTCACGCCGCAGCAGCTCTCCCGCCGCAGGTGCTCCTCCACCCGGTCCGGCAGGTCCGCCACCGCCCGGCCGCCCTGGGTGATGCCGCTGTCCAGCCCCACGCAGTAGTGGAACAGGTCGGCGGGGCAGCGGCCCTGGACGTCCAGGCCGTAGTTGCCCATGACCACGCCGTGGACGATGTCCAGCTGGCCGTAGACCTCCCGCAGGTGGCGGACGGTGCCGTGGTGGCCCACCTGGCGGGCCATCTCCTCGGCGGAGTCCTCGGTAAACAGATGCAGATGGGCGTCGATGATCTTCATGCCCGCAGTTCTCCTTCCGGACCGCCCCGGCGCAGCGGGGCGGCGATGTGTTCAACACCGCTATTATAGCAGACTCCGCCGGCGGCGCAAGACCCAAGGGCGCCTGGCCGCCATATGGGAAAGCGCAGAGGTCACTGACCTCTGCGCTGCGTCTGCCGATAACCCCGGGAATCTATGAAAACGGGAAGGAAGATAGCTACGAAAGAAACCCAGGAGGGGTGTCTTTCGTTTTCAATCAACCGTTTTTCAGAACTTTTTGAAGTTCTGAAAAACGCCAGCAGCCTGCCGAAATTTTCGGCAGGCTGCGCACAGAGGTCAGTGACCTCTGTGCTGTTCCTTTCGGCGCTTCTGCCGCAGCTGGAACTTCCGGGCCTCCTCCGCCTCCCGCTGCTGGCGGGTGCGGGCGAGGCGGGCCTGTTTCCCCTGCTCCTGCTGGAGCTTCAGGGCCTGCTGGGCCTTGGTGCCGATGCCCCCGGCCTGGGTCATCCGCCGGGCCTCCCGCTGGCGCCGCTTGGGGCTTTTGGGAGCGTCCGGGCGGTCCGCCCCCGGCCGGGGCGGGCTGAATCGCAGCGTCCGCCAATGCTCCAGGAGATAGGCGTAGACCTCCTGGTCCCGGGGCTCCCCGCCGAAGACGATCCGGCAGACGGCGTACCCCGTGTCGTCCTCCCGCTCGTACAGGCCGATCCAAAAGGGATCCTCGAACAGGATGGTGAGCTTGCTGGTGCCCATAGGGTGTCCTCCTTTGAAAAAGCGCTTACAAAGAACGGACAACCAAGGAGGCAGGTTACTGACGGCCCATGGCCGCTCCCGGACTACCGACCGGGACGTGTTTTTATCTTTGCACGATCAGCATACCACAGCGGGCGCGGGTTGGCAAGGCCATGGGGCCCCCAAGAAAAAAGGGCCAGCCGCGGCTGGCCCCGGGTCACTCTTCCACTTTTACGATCTCCATGGCCGCGTCCAGCAGGAGATTGATCAGCTCGTTGCGGGAACGGTTCGTCCTGGCCGACAGGGCGTCCAGCCGCTCCAGCATCTCCTCCCGCATCCGAACGGACACGACCTTGTAGCCGTCATCCCCCCTGCGGGGGACCTTTTTGGTGATTTTGATCTCCTTGTCCATGCTGTCACCTCGTTTATGACTCTAGTGTACCTTGACAGCACTTGTTTTAATATACTATAATATTGTAATCATAATATGACTATAAAAATATAGTCATAAAAGGAGGAGCAGCATGAAACGGATCGCAGGATATTTTCTGGCAGGTGTGCTGGCGGCGGCGCTGACCGCCTGCGGCGGGGGAGACACGGCCGGCGGCGGGACGCCGGAGGGACCGGCCAGCCCGGTGGAGAGCAGAGGGTTGTTCCTGCTGGAGCGGACGGAGGGGGAGGCGCTGGACGACCTGACCGCCCGGGAGACCTATCTCATCCATGTCTATGACCTGATCCCGGATGCGGCCAAAAATGTGGAGATGGGGGGCTTTGAGAGCAGCTATGAAATGACGCTGAACGGCGTCAATTCGTATGAGCCCCTGTACGCCCCGGTCTCCTATACGGTGGACGGGATGAACACGCCCGGCAGCGCGCAGTATTTCATGCTGGCCAGCGGGTACGCCGCGCCGCCGGAGCTGGGCACCGTTCTGGCCGGCGGGGAGCCCATCCGCGCCATGTCCATTTACAAGATCAACACCCATGACATCCAGGACGACACCACGGCCACATTCACCGTGACAGGCTGCGACGTGTACGACTGTGAACTGCAGTTCCAGCGGGAGGACATCGTCTCCATCCAGCGCTTTGACGACGTGTTCCAGGTGGAGGACGCGCCGGAGGACCGCCAGATCGCCGCCGGGTATTTTCAGCGGGTCAAGACCATCTGCAACAACACCGCCACCGGCACGCTGTTCGACCGGCTGGGCAGCAACGGGCTGACCTCCTACCAAAACGGCCTGACCCTCATCGACGGCTGGGCCCGCTATGGCGTGTTCAGCGCCACGGGCCTGGACGGCTTCACCGAGGAGCTGGCCGGAGAGGAGGGCCCCTCCGACCTGCCCCGGTTCGACCGGGAGGCGGTCAAACGGGTCTATCCGGACCTGCCGGTGGACGCCTTCGAGGACGCCCTGGCCTCCTGGCTGACCAACGGCCAGACCGCGCTGGACGCCCTGAACGCCGGTCAGGACAGCGGGGAAGCCGGAGACCTGGCAGACGCCGCGCTCGCGGAGATGCAGACATACGGCCCCCAGATCACGGCCTTTTACACCGCCAAGCTGAGCGGCCAATAACACAGAGAGGACGGTACTGTAACAGTACCGTCCTCTCTGCCGCCAGCGCCCCCGCGCGGGAGCCGGTGCAGCGGGCCGATGAGGGCATCGGCCCCTACGGCCGCCCAGCTGCCACGACTGCCAGGGGAGCGCGTAGCAGCTGCGCAGCCGTTGGCGGCTCTGCGCTTACGGATGCGGCGTACCCCTTGCGGGTAAAGCGGAACGCGCGGAAGGAGGAACCAGTGGAACACTGGTGACGGAAATACTGGGAGCGCCGCAGCGCGAGACAGTAAAAGAGAAGCTGGTCAAATGCGTCCTTGCACCCCGACCTAAGACGCACCATCCGCCACGGGACGGTAGTTGCAAATTCGTAGAAGACCCAAGCGTGCCCGAAGGCCGGGCAAAATCGGCGCTTGCACCGATACGCCGACCCCCGTCGCGCGCGGAGGGCCACTGCACCGGAGCGCGCCTAGCGCCTTTTTCTCTTCCACCGGGCGCGGCGCATTCTCTTTTTGGGCAAGACCAAAAGGGGCCCCCGCCGCGCC
>DWZJ01000040.1 GCA_019118245.1 Candidatus Oscillibacter excrementigallinarum | reverse complement strand
AACGGATCTCCAGGGAATCACTGGCACAGATCGGCGAGAAAGGTATCATGTTTAAGTTTCCCACGATGCGAGGGTGTAATTCCACCGTTCTCACCTTAAAAGAGCCGAAAACCAAAACGAGTGTGCGGAAGGTATTTCTGCCCAGGGCGGTAGCAGAAATGCTAGTAGAGCGCAGAAAAACGATTGATGAGCTGAAAGAATTGCTGGGGGACGAATATAGAGATTATGACCTTGTATTCGCCAGTACCCAGGGAACACCTACCGAAGCAAATTGCATCAACCGAGCATTTAGCAAACTCATTGCGGACAACAATCTTCCCAAGGTGGTTTTTCATAGTCTCCGGCACACCAGTACGACCTACAAACTCAAACTCAGTGGTGGCGATATTAAAGCCGTTCAGGGTGACACAGGCCATGCACAGGCAACAATGGTTACGGAACGGTATGCCCATATCCTGGACGATGACCGCCGCGTAAACGCCGCAAGATTCCAGAAAGAGTTTTATGGGGGTGGCGGCACAGTGGAAACTACAGAGGTGACCGAGTCTCCCAAGGAACAGCAGATCCCGATGCAAGACTCGCTTCAAAACCTTGATGCAGCAGCCAAACAGCAGTTGCTTCTCAAACTTCTTACAGAATCCCCGGATATGGTGGCGCTGTTGACAGCCCTTGCAGGAAGAAGCGCATGAATAGAAACGGACAGGAATGAGTGCCATTCCTGTCCGCTTGCTATATTCCCGGATTGATGTTAAAATGGATTTGCTGGAATGGCAACAACGCCCCAAATACGGTTGAACTATTGCAAAGGCGAGAATTTTTGAACCCAAAACCGCAAAGCATCTTTTCGCCACTTGCTAATTGCTTGCTAATTACGGCCCTAAAAAACAACAGAAATTAGCAAAATGTGATGGGGTTCATTGAGCAGTGAAACCCGAAAAAATCCAGTAATATCAATGGTTTTCAGCCGATGAAGATTTCAGATAAACAGCGCCTGGAGGCTTCTCCTAAGCGGTAGGCCACCAGTTAGAGTCTGGTCGGGGGTGCCAGGAGCCCTGTAAAACAAGCGTTTTACAGGGCTTCTCCTTCACAGCGGAGCTCCCGATACAGGGCGGCCGGCGTCTCTCCCGCTCTGATCAATTCACATGGAAAGAAGGCCCTTCATGGACGGATATCTGTTTGACCCCCACACCCACACGGCGGAGACCAGCAAGTGCGGCCGCCTGCCGGCGGCGGAGGTGGTGGACCGCTATGTGCGCCACGGCTTTGCCGGCCTGGTGGTGACGGACCACCTGCACCCGGAGTACCTCTCCCGAATCGACACGGACCATGATTGGAATGCCGTCTGCGACCACTACCTCTCCGGCTACCGCGCCTCCAAGCGGCGGGGCGACGAGGTGGGCCTCCAGGTGCTCCTGGGGGCGGAGCTGCGGTTTCCGGAAAACGACAATGACTACCTGGTATACGGCATCGACGAGCAGTGGCTGCGGTCCAACCCCTATGTCTGCTGCATGAGCGCCCAGGAATTTTTCGACAAGTTCCACGACCAGGTGCTGATCATCCACGCCCATCCCTATCGGGACGGCAACACCACCGTGTTTGAGGGCGCGGTCCACGGGACGGAAATCATCAACGGCAACCCCCGGCATGACAACTACAATGACCGGGCCCTGGAGCTGGCCCGCCGCCATCCGGGATACTACCGCCTGGCCGGGTCCGACACCCACGAGGACGGGGACGAGGCCCGGGCCGGCGTCCTCCTGCCGGAGAAGCCCGCGGACTCCTTTGCCTACAAAGCCCTGATCCAACAGCACCGCTTCCGCCTCTGGGGGCCGGAATTCCAGTCCCTTGTGGACGCGGACGAGGAGATGCGGAAGGAGGCGCAGCCATGAGCCGGTTCGACGCTCTCATCATCGGCGAGGTGGCCCAGGACACCAACGTGGACTGCGACGGCACCACGGTGGAGGCCATCGGCGGCGCGGTGTACTACTCCGGCTTTGCCGCCGCCAACATCGGCCACAAAATCGCGGTGCTGCCCAAGGCGGATACCGCTCAGATCGACCTGACCGCCGCCTTCGCCCCGGCCCCCAATATCACCGTCTATCCCCTGCACAGCCGGACCTCCTTCGTGACGAAGAACATCTACCACACCCCGGACCGGGAGCGGCGGACCTCCACGGTGGACAGCGTCGTGGAGCCCTACCGTCCGGAGGAGGTGCCGGACATCGACGCCGCCATCTGGCACCTGGCGGGGCTGGCGGCGGGCGACATCCCCAACGAGATGATCCCCTTTGCCGCCCGGCACGCCATGGTGGCCATCGACGTGCAGACCATGCTGCGCCGGGTGGAGGACGGCACCCTGGTCTACCGCGACTGGGCGGAGAAGCGGGAGCTGCTGCCCTACGTCCGCTTCCTCAAGACCGACGCGGCGGAGGCGGAGATCCTGACGGGCCTCACGGACCGGGCGGAGGCCGCCAAGCTGCTCTATCAGTGGGGTGCGAAGGAGATCCTCATCACCCATAACACAGAGGTGCTGGTCTACGACGGCCGGGAGGTCTACACCTGCCCCATCAGAGCCCGAAATCTCTCCGGCCGCACCGGCCGGGGCGACACCACCTTCGCCGGGTACATCAACGAGCGGCTGACCGCGGACATCCCCACGGCCCTCCGCTTCGCCACCGCCCTGGTCTCCCTGAAGATGGAGACGCCCGGCCCCTTCACCGGCACCCGGGCGGACGTGGAGGCCTATCTGAACGCCTTTTACTGAGCCCCGCGCCGGCTTCCCCACCCGCCGGTCTCGCCGCTCCAGCGGCCCGGAGATCCCCCTCCGGGCCGGTGGTTTTTCCCAAGTTTCCGCCGGCTTTTTGTGGAGAGTTCCAAAAAATCAGACAGTACGCCTCCTATACTTGACAAATTTTATCCAAATTGATATGCTCATCTCAGAAACCACGCAGCAAGGAGGGACCGCCTTGGTCATCACCCGGGAGACAGACTACGCCCTGCGCATCCTGCGGGCTCTGCTGGACGGAGAACTGCACACCGTGGGGGAGATCGCCCAGGCGGAGCTCCTGCCCCAGGCCTTCGCCTACAAGATCCTCAAGAAGCTGGAAAAGGCGGGCCTGCTGGAGATCCTCCGGGGCACGGCGGGGGGCTGCCGGCTGGCGGCGGACCTGTCCCGGACCAGCCTCTACGATTTGATGACCGCCATCGGTGAGCACAGCAGCCTGAGCGCCTGCATGGAGCCCGGCTATGACTGTTCCTGGCGCAGCAGCCACGGCGGCTGCGGGGTCCACTGCAGGCTGCTGGAGATCCAGCGGAAGCTGGACGCGGAGCTCCGGGCCCACACCCTGCAGGAGATCTTGTCAGACCCCTGATGTTTGTTTGCTTCAAAATTGGATAATTTTTATCAAGTATAGAGGAGGTAAGGCTATGTTATTCCAGACCACACAGGTCCACGAGGAGCTGCGGGCCAAGATCCGTGCCTTCGCGGAAGAGGAGATCAAGCCCATCGCGTTCCTGCTGGACCAGCAGAACGAGTTCCCGGACGAGGCCATCCGCAAGCTGGGCGAGATGGGCCTGATGGGCATCCCCTTCCCCAAGGAGTACGGCGGCGCCGGGCTGGACGCTCTGAGCTACGCCATCGCCGTGGAGGAGCTGGCCCGGGTGGACGGCGGCGCGGGCGTCATCCTCTCCGCCCATGTGTCCCTGGGCTCCTGGCCCATCTTCGCCTATGGCACGGAGGAGCAGAAGCAGAAGTATCTGGTCCCCCTGGCCAAGGGCGAGAAGATCGGCGCCTTCGGCCTGACGGAGCCCAACGCCGGGTCCGACGCCGGCGGCACGGAGACCACCGCCGTCCTGAAGGGGGACCACTACGTCCTCAACGGCGGCAAGATCTTCATCACCAACGCCCCCAAGGCGGACACCTACGTGGTCTTTGCCGTCACCACCCCCGACATCGGCACCCGCGGCATCTCCGCCTTCATTGTGGAGAAGGGCTGGAAGGGCTTCGAGTTCGGCGACCACTACGACAAGATGGGCATCCGCTCCTCCTCCACCGCCGAGCTGATCTTCAACGACGTGAAGGTGCCCAAGGAGAACCTGCTGGGCAAGGAGGGCGAGGGATTCAAGATCGCCATGGCCACTCTGGACGGCGGCCGCATCGGCATCGCGGCCCAGGCCCTGGGCATCGCCCAGGGGGCCTACGAGTCCGCCCTGGAGTACTCCAAGGAGCGCGTCCAGTTCGGCAAGCCCATCGCCGCCCAGCAGTCCCTGGCCTTCAAGCTGGCCGACATGGCCACCAAGCTGCGCTGCGCCCGGTTCCTGATCTACTCCGCCGCCGAGCTGAAGGAGCACCACGCCCCCTACGGCATGGAGTCCGCCATGGCCAAGATGTACGCCTCCGACATCGCCCTGGAGGTCACCAACGACGCGGTGCAGATCTACGGCGGCACCGGCTTCCTCAAGGGCATGGACGTGGAGCGGATGTACCGCGACGCCAAGATCACCACCATCTACGAGGGCACCAACGAGATCCAGCGGGTGGTCATCGCCTCCCACCTCATCGGCAGGATCTCCAAGGGCAGCGAGGGCTCCAGCCGCTCCGTGGCCAAGAAGCCCGCCCCCATCACCGGCGTGCGCAAGCGCCAGATCTTCCGGGACGGCGAGTCCAAGGACAAGGTGGCCGCCCTGGTGGAGGCCCTGAAAAAGGACGGCCACGACTTCACCGTGGGCATCCCCATGGACACCCCCATCAACCAGGCCGAGCGGGTGGTCTCCGCCGGCAAGGGCATCGGCGACAAGAAGAACATGAAGCTCATCGAGAACCTGGCCAAGGCGGCCGGCGCCGCCGTGGGCTCCTCCCGCCCGGTGGCAGAGACCCTGAAATACGTCCCCCTGAGCCGCTATGTGGGCATGTCCGGCCAGAAATTCACCGGCAACCTGTACATCGCCTGCGGCATCTCCGGCGCCACCCAGCACCTGAAGGGCATCAAGGACGCCTCCACCATTGTGGCCATCAACAAGAACGGCAACGCCCCCATCTTCAAGAACTGCGACTACGGCATCGTGGGCGACGTGAACGAGATCCTGCCCCTGCTGGCCGCCGCCCTGGACACCGGCGACAAGCTGCCCGCGCCTCCCATGGTCAAAATGAAGCGGCCCCCCGCCCCCAAGCCCGAGCCCATCGGCAAGCGGTACGTCTGCGGCGGCTGCGGCTACGAGTACATCCCCGAGGTGGGCGACGAGGACGCGGAGATCGCCCCCGGCACCCTGTTTGAGAAGCTGCCCGAGGACTGGGTCTGCCCCGAGTGCGCCGAGGGCAAGGATCAGTTCATCGAGGCGTAAAAGAAGTGCGGAGCAGGCACACAGCGCGCCGTGCAGACGAAAAAACAGGCGTACGCCCGAAGGGCGAAGCGGATTTTTCGCGGAGCGGCAAGCAGTGTGCCGTCGCGGAGCCGCCGAAGCATGACAGATAAGGAGGAAGATTATGTATTGCGTGCGCAAGGTAACCGACGATCTGTACTGGGTGGGGGCCAACGACCACCGGCTCCACCTGTTTGAGAACATCCACCCCATCCCCAAGGGGGTCAGCTACAACGCCTACCTGCTGCTGGACGAGCAGTCCGTGCTGTTCGACACGGTGGACTGGTCCGCCTACCGGCAGCTCCAGGAGAACCTGGACCACCTGCTGGGCGACAAGCCCCTGGACTGGCTGGTGGTCAACCACATGGAGCCCGACCACGGCGCCAGCGTGGAGCAGATCCTCCGCCGCTACCCCAAGGTGAAGGTGATCTCCACCGAGAAATCC